>NZ_CP194010.1:946250-1261666 GCF_042055075.2 Roseobacter phycocola
CGGTCGGCTGTCGCGCGGGTAGATAACGGCGACACCTTTGTCACGCTCAGCGATCCGGGCGGTCCACCGTTGGGGGGGACGGGCGGCAACAGCCCTGAAAATTCCTTCCAGGTGGATTCGATTGACGAGCCCGATACCATCGAGCAGCCGCCGGACGTCCAGAGCGATGATGCCGATACATTCGAGCCTTTTGATGATGGTCTGCTGCAACCTGACCTGGCTCCGGAACCGCCGGTATTCCGCTTTTCGGGCCTTGAGGACGCCACCGTGGACGATGCCATTGCTGGTGTTGTCGCGGTGCAGGGCGGCACGGGGCCGCTCACCTATTCGCTGAGCTCTCCGCCCGCGACCGGCAACGTTACAGTCAACGCAGACGGATCTTTTGAATACGTACCGGCACCGGATTTCAACGGACAAGAAACATTTGCGCTGAACGTGCTGGATGACGCTGGTGAGACCAGCGAAGCGATAGTTGTCGTCGAGGTGCTGCCGGTAAATGATGCGCCCGCCGTCAGTCCTGGCGACAGCAGCCTGACAGGTGCAATCGAAGAGGCCGTAGAAGACACGACGATTTCCGGCATGCTGTTTGCAACGGATGTGGATGCCGGATCGGTTCTGACCTGGAGCATCGCCGCGACGGCCGCGGTTTACGGAACATTCGCCGTCACACCGCAGGGTGTGTGGTCTTATACAATCGACAACGAACTGGCCGATCCGCTGCGCGTGGGGGAGATGGCAACCGAAACGCTCACCGTCACGGTAACGGATGAATACGGTGCTACAGACAGCGAAACCGTTTCCGTACTCGTGACCGGCACAAATGATGTGCCGACGGTCAGCCGTGTCAGCGTGTTCGAAACCACCCAGGATACCGACGTCGCGGGGACACTGACCGCAGGCGATATTGATGGTGCCGGTATATTCAGTTTTGCCGCCGGTCCGGATGCCCCTGCGAACGGGACCGCGGTCATCAATCCCGACGGATCGTTCTCATACACACCGGACACCGGCTTTGTGGGCGTCGACCGCTTTACGTACACCGTCACGGACGAGGATGGTGGGCAAACGGAAGGCCGGATCGAGGTTGAGGTCGAGAATACAACCGTCGATGTCAGTGGTGCCAGTGTTTCCGTCGATCTGAACCGTGACGCCACAGCGGATACGGCTGCCGGGGCCGTCGCGATTGATGTTGACGGCGATGTTGCCGTTACGCAGATCAACCTCTCTGTGCTGCTGGACAGTTCGGGCAGTATCCCGCTGCCGCTCTGGAACAGCCTTCTGGATTCCCTTGAGGACGCAATGAACATCCTCATCGACCAGTTCGCGGGTTCGGCAACAGTCGTCGAAGTTCAGTTCACTTCTTTCGGGTCGACCATCAGTTCCAGCGCTGTCCTTGATCTGATGGATCCGGATTTGTCGGCTGCCATTCGCGGACTGCCCTACACCGGTACAGGGACCAACTGGCGTGCGGCATTCACGGAGGCCGGTGACTTCCTGCTGGAGGAAGCCCCTGACGAATCCAATTACCTGCTCTTTGTAACGGATGGCAGGCCCAGCAGCGGGGACTGGCAATCAGCGCTTTCCGAACTGACGAACCCATCTGATGGGCGCGATCCGGTTGAGATCAGTGCCTTTGGCTTCGGCGACGTGGATTTTGCGCAACTGCAGCTGGTCGACCCGGATGCAGTTCAGTTTGTGAGCCCGTCGGATCTGTCCGCAGCACTGCAGGAATCGCCGCTCTTCACGCCGGAACTGGTGGACCTTTCCGTGCGGCTGGAGGTCGATGGCACAGACCTTGGTGTCATATCGGACGAAACCAGCCCGGCCCTGCAGATCGAGGGCCTTGATTATGAGCTGCCACTCGCCGCCATCGAAAACATCGCCGGTATGCTGGGCGAAGACAACCGCATCACAATAGAGGCCGGGTTCGATACGGATGGCGACAAAAACACCGTTGAGTTCGAACTGACATCCTTTGATTCCTTCGGCCGCGCAGACACGGCGCAGACACTGACGGGGCTCGACGGCCACGACCTGCTCTTTGGCAGCAATGAGGACGACAGCATCACGGGCGGCGACGGTAATGACGTCATTCTCGCCTTTGACGGCGATGACACGATCAGCGCGGGGGCCGGAAACGACAGTGTTCTGGCAGGTGACGGGGATGACCGCATCATAATGACCGACATGCCGACGGGCACAGAAGTTGTCAGCGGCGGGGCGGGCCGTGACGTGCTCGAAGTGGATGTGGCAGACATAAATGCCCTGCTGGCAGCGACCGATCTGTCCGGGATCGAAGCCATCGATATGGACAACGGGCGCGCGGATGCTCTCTCCCTCAGTCTTGTGGACATTGTCTCCTTCTCGGATGAGGCTGATGCCGACCTTGAAGCGCTGCTGGGAAGTGCACTGCCGGAAAGCATCACGGTCTATGGCGAAACCGGTGATCTGGTCGATATCAGTACCGGCGCGGGCGGGAGTGTGCGGGCCGCAGCAGCAGGTCCTGTGAACGACGGAGCAGGCAACGCCTTCACGATCTACGAATACGTCGATTCGGGGGGCGAGGTGCTGGCCACTCTTGCCGTGGAATCCGCCGTGACTGTGGCGTCGGACGGCGCGACTGTCTGACCTTTTTCTGACGTTTTTCCGTGACTTCGCCGAAAGTTCCGCAGCCTGTGCAAAGTGCATGTTCTGCGGGCTTTTCATCCTGTCAGGATGGTGTTTATTAGCGCTCGGTCGTCCCCTGACAATCCGAGGAAATTATGTCTGAACAGACACAGCAAAGCAGTGACAGAAACTGGTGGAAGGGTTGCTCCATCTATCAGGTGTATCCCCGCAGTTTTCAGGACAGCAACGAAGACGGTATCGGTGATCTTGGCGGCGTCGTGCAGCGCATGGATTACATCGCGGCGCTCGGTGTTGACGCGATCTGGATCTCGCCGTTCTTTACCTCCCCGATGAAGGATTTCGGCTACGACGTCAGCGATTACTGCGACGTGGACCCGATGTTCGGCACGCTGGCGGATTTCGACGCGCTGGTTGAGTCCGCGCATGCGCATGGTCTGAAGGTCATGATCGACCTTGTGCTGTCGCATACCTCGGACCAGCATCCCTGGTTCATGGAAAGCCGGACCAGCCGCGAGGGGCCGCGCAGCGACTGGTATGTCTGGGCTGACCCGAAACCGGATGGCACCGCGCCCAACAACTGGCTGTCGATTTTCGGCGGACCGGCCTGGCAGTGGGATGCGCAGCGTGAGCAGTATTACCTGCACAACTTCCTGACCTCGCAGCCCGATCTGAATTTCCACAGTGAAGATGTGCAGAACGCCCTGCTGGGGGTTACGCGTTTCTGGCTGGACCGGGGTGTGGACGGTTTCCGTCTGGATACGGTCAACTTTTACTACGCCGACAAAGATCTGCGCGATAACCCGGCGCTGCCCAAAGAAGACCGGTCAGCGGTTCTGGCGCCGTCCGTGAACCCCTACAACCATCAGGACCACGTCTATTCCAAGAACAGGCCGGATAACCTGGAGTTTCTGGCAAGGTTCCGCGCGCTGCTGGACGAATACAATGCCATCACCTCTCTGGGGGAAATCGGCGATGCGCTGCATGGTCTGGACCTTCTGGGGCAGTACACTTCGGGCGATGAGGCACTGCACATGTGCTACGCCTTTGAGTTTCTTGCGCGCGAAAAGCTGACCGCATCGCGTGTGGCTCAGGTGTTCGACGAGCTGGGGCGTGCGGCGCGCAACGGCTGGGCGGCATGGGCGTTTTCCAACCATGACGTTATGCGCCACGGGTCGCGATGGGAGCTGAGCCCTGCGGCACTCAGGCTGCATGCCACCCTTCTGATGTGTCTGCCCGGCACGGCCTGTCTTTATCAGGGCGAAGAACTCGGACTGCCCGAGGCAGATGTCCCGTTTGAGGATCTTCAGGACCCCTACGGCATTGAGTTCTGGCCGGAATTCAAAGGCCGCGATGGCTGCAGAACGCCGATGGTCTGGGCCGCTGACGAGCTGAACGCAGGCTTCACGCCGGCAATTCCATGGCTGCCGGTCTCGCACAGTCATCTGGAGAGCGCCGCCGACATTCAGGAACGCACACCGGGATCGCTGTTGCATCACTACCGGAACGCGCTGGCGTTCCGTAAACAGCACGCAGCCCTGCGTCATGGCACGCACGACGGGGTTTTCGCCTACGGCGATGTGCTGCATTTCTCCCGCGTGGCCGACGGAGAAACGCTGTTCTGTGCGTTCAACATGTCGGATACGCCGTCGATGCACGCATTGCCGCCCGGAGAATGGGAAACCATTGCCCAGGAACTCGGTGGAGGCAGCCCGGGCCCTGAAAACCGCCTGCATCTCGGGCCCTGGCAGGTCTGTATCGCGCGCCGTACCGGGTGACGGGGAGGCCTGCGTCAAATTTCCCGGCCCAGAGTGTTTGCAGTCCGGTGCTCTGCTCCGGTAGACAGGTGGTGAACGGGTTCCGGTCTGCCAGCCGCACCTGCCATCAACCTGCCTGGGGGCGGAATATGCAAAACAGCTCTGCGGCCTTTGCGGGTCTGAAGACTGCCGTACGGGCGATCCTTCTGTCATTCGTGGTTTTTGCCGGACAGGCCGCAGCATTTGATGTCCGGGTCGTTGGCCCGTTTGACGACACCCTGCGTGCGCAGCTTGAGGGTGGTTCGCTGCTTGTCGAGCAGTCGGCAGGGGAGCAGTCTGTCTCAGCGCAGGAAATCGTTTCAACCGCCCAGGCGGATTACCAGCGTCTGCTGGCGGTGCTCTATGATGCGGGGTTCTTCGGCGCGGCGATCAACATCGCGCTGGACGGGCGCGAGGCCGCATCAATCCCACCGGTGGATCCGCCCGCAACCGTCAGGGAAGCGGTGATCTCAATCAGCCCGGGCCCGGCGTTCCGCTTTGGTCGTGCAACCATCACACCGGTCGCACCCGGCACCGAGCTGCCTGACGGATTTGCGAGCGGGGAGACCGCCGGTCTTGGCGTTCTGAAGTCGGCCGTTTCAGCGGGTATTGATGGATGGCGCGATGTCGGGCACGCCCGGGCAGCACTTCAGAGCCAGTCGCTTACCGCGCAGCATGCACAACAGCAGATCAATGCAGATCTCGTCCTGCGGCCCGGCCCCCGGTTCCGTTTCGGGCCACTGACCGTCACAGGTGACAGCGCAGTCCGCCGCGAGCGTATTCTGGAAATCGCGGGTCTGCCGGAGGGAGAGGTTTTCTCGCCCGATGAGCTGCGCAAATCAGGTGACCGTCTGCGGCGCACGGGCGCTTTCAGTTCCATTGCCATGGTCGAGGCGGATGGACCGGTGCCGGGGGATACATTGCCTGTGTCCGTCCGGGTGGCAGATGCGAAACCGCGCCGCTTTGGCTTTGGCGCCGAACTGGCCACGGTCGAGGGGATAACACTCAGCGCATTCTGGTTGCACCGCAATCTCTTTGGCGGTGCGGAACGGCTGCGGTTCGAGGGAGAAATCAAAGGCATCGGTGGTGAGACGGGGGGCACGGACTTCCGCCTTGAGACCCGGTTCGACCGGCCCGCGACCTTCAATGAGGACACCGGGTTTTACGCGCTGAACGAAATAGAACAGCTGGACCAGATCAATTTCTTCTCCAGGCAAGCCACTTTTGAAGTGGGCATTGAGCGCACCGCCTCCGACCAGCGCAGCTACCGGCTGGGCATCGGTCTGCGCCGCGCGATCACCCGGGATGACTTCGGCGAGGCAGATTACACGCTGTTTCTGGTGCCTGCCGGCGCCACCTTTGATTACCGGGACCGTCCGCTTGATGCCCGCCGGGGGTATTATGCAGACGTTGAACTCACGCCTTTTGCGGCGATTTCCGGGGCAGATAATGGTCTGCTGACCACCGCTGATCTGCGCGGATACCGGACCTTTGGCAGTGACCGCTCGACAACACTTGCCCTGCGCGCACAGTTTGGTTCGGTCGCAGGACCAGCGCTCGACGTGGCACCTGCAGATTTTCTCTTTTACTCCGGTGGTGGTGGTACGGTCCGCGGACATGATTTCCAGTCACTGGGCGTCGATCTGGGGGACGGTCGCGAAGTCGGTGGCCGCTCTTTTCTGGGTCTGACCGCGGAACTGCGGTTCCGGTCCAGTGGTAATCTTGGGTATGTCGGCTTTTTTGATGCCGGATACATCGGGGCGGAATCCTTCCCCGACGGGTCCGGCGAATGGCAGACAGGTGCAGGCTTTGGTCTGCGGTATGCCACCGGGATCGGGCCCATCCGCGTTGACGTGGGCCGCGCCCTTGCAGGAAGTGACGACGCGGCGGCCTTTCAGATTTACATCGGCATAGGACAATCGTTTTGAGACGTCTTTCATACCTTCTGATCTGCCTGCTGATGATCTCCGTGCCCGGCCCGGCCGCGGCGCAGGAGGATGAGGACGATGGCGGCTTTCTGACCCGCACGATCGAGGGGGCGCTGTCCGGTGCGGGCCGCGATGTACAGCTGCGCGGATTTCGCGGCGCGCTGAGTTCTGAGGCGTCCTTTGAGCAGCTCACAATTGCGGATGACACCGGGATCTGGCTCACGCTTGAGGATGTGACACTGAACTGGAGCAGGGCGGCGCTGTTGCGCGGGCGTCTGCAGGTGGACCGTCTGAGTGCTGCATCCCTGGAACTGCCCCGTCTGCCCGAAGCCGAAGAGACCGAAGAATTGCCATCAGCCGAAGCCGGTGGTTTCGCGTTGCCGGAACTGCCGGTCAGTATCAACATCGAAGCTTTTGAGGTCGAACGGATTGCGCTGGGTGCACCGCTGCTCGGAGAAGAGACAGTGCTGCAGGTCCAGGCCTCTGCGCTGCTGGATGATGATGGCCTGCAGCTGGATCTGACGGCGGACCGCCTCGATGGGGCAGCGGGCAGGTTTCTGCTGCGGGCGGGTTTTGCACGTGAGACGGAAATCATTCTGGTCGATCTGGACCTGACCGAAGACGCGGGCGGTATCGCCTCGCATCTGCTGAACCTGCCGGGCGATCCGTCGGTGGACCTGACCGTGGCAGGCGAGGGGCCCTTGTCTGATTTCACCTCTGACATCCGTCTGGCGACAGACGGTACGCCCCGCGTAGAAGGTCAGGTCCGGCTGACGGCAACCGACCCGGCCGCCGAAGGGGCCGCGCCGGACCGTCGCATCGTCGCGGACATTGGCGGCGATATCACCGCCGTTCTGGCCCCGGAATACCGCGACTTCTTTGGCACCGATGTTGGTCTGACAGCGGATACGCTGATCGGAGCAGACGGTGCTGTTTCCGTTGACAGCTTTGCGCTGCGGGCCGAGGCGGCACAGCTGCAGGGCAGTGTCAGGATCAACGAAGAAGGCTGGCCCGCGTTCATTGACGTCGATGGCCGTATCGGGCGCGGGGGCGCACCTGTTGTTCTGCCGGGCACGGATGCAGGCACCACGATCAGTGCCGCAACCCTGGCCGTCGATTTTGATGCCGCGGGCGGGGATGCGTTGCAGGGAGCTTTCGACATCCGGGACCTTGTTCAGGAAGATATCCGCATTGATCGCACGCTGCTGTCCCTTGACGGAACGCTCAGCGGTGCCCCCGGCACAATTGGTGAACTGGTCACCGATCTGACGCTGGCCGCAACGGGGATCGAGCTCAACGATCCGAGCGTGGCGCAGGCGCTTGGCACCAGCATCGAAGGCAGCGCCGCGATCAGCTACACCGAAGATCAGCCGATCCGCATCAGCGACCTGACTATTGGGGGTGCGGATTACAGTCTGGACGGAGATATCGTCATCCGCGGCCTCGAAAACGGTTTCCCGACAAACCTGGCGTTGCAGGTGCAGGCGGCTGACCTGACCCGGTTTGCCGCTCTTGCAGGTCAGGACCTGGCGGGCGCGGCTGACCTGGCTGTCGAGGGTATGATCACACCGCTTGCGGGCACATTCGATCTTCGCATTTCAGGCAATACAGAGGACGCGGCACTCGGCATCGCCGAAGTCGACCGCGTCATGGCCGGACGTACCGAGCTGTCCCTGCGTGCTCTGCGGGACCAGTCAGGTACCTTTGTCGAGGATCTGTTGCTGAAGAACGCAGCACTCGATGTCGCGGCGGATGCATCGCTTCGGAGCGGGCAGAGCAGCGTTACCGGGCGGGCAGCACTGTCGGACATTGCCCTTGTGCTGCCGCAGTACACCGGGGCGGTGCGCGTCGTCGCAGATGCATCACAGGACGAAAAAGGCTGGACAGTGGACGGCTCTGTTGACGCCCCATACGACGGTCGTGTGACTGTGAGCGGCCTGGTAACGGGACCGGACGCTGATATGAATGTCACCGTCAGCCTGCCGGAAATCAGCCCTCTTGTCCCACAGGCGTCCGGCCCGCTGGATCTGGCGGCACGCATCTGGCAGGCCGGAACGGGGTACAGCGTTGACGCCACCGCTGGTGGACCGTTCGGGGCGGATGTGGTCGTCAAAGGTCTGGCGACCGGGCCGGAGGCAGCGGTGGATTTCGTACTCGATCTGCCTGATATCGGTGTTTTTGTGCCGGAAATCCGCGGCCCTCTGAACCTCACCGGGCTGGCCGCCCGCGCGGGCGACGACTGGCGTGTTGATACAGCCGTGCGCGGCCCAGCGGGGACACAGGCAAACGTCGCCGGCACCGTAGCGCAGGACACAACGCTTGATCTGACGGTGGCAGGTGCGCTGCCACTGGGGCTCGCACAGCCCTTTCTGGCACCCCGCAGCATCCGGGGGACGGCAGAGTTCGATCTGGCGGTGCAGGGGACGCCGGGCCTGTCTGCGGTCAGCGGCCGCGTTGCAACGAGCGGCGCCACTTTTACAGCGCCCAACCTCCGGCTGGGGCTGACAGGGCTTGCCACGACCGTCGTGCTTCGGAACGGAACGGCACAAATCGACGTGGGTGGTGATGTCGTTTCGGGCGGCCGCATTGAAGCATCCGGCAGCCTTGGCCTGGGGGGCGCGCTGCCAGCGGATCTGGATGTCTTTCTGCGCAATACCGTTCTGACGGACCCGCGCCTTTATACCACGACCCTCAATGGTGCGATCGGCATTGACGGGCCGCTAAGCGGCGGCGCGCGTATCACCGGGCAGATTGATGTCGGCGAGACGACTGTGTCTGTGCCGTCAACCGGGCTGACCAGTATCGGTGATATCCCGGACATCACACACGTAGGCGCACCACGCGAAGTAACCATCACCCGGCAGCGCGCAGATGTGATCCCCGAACCCCAAAGCGAGGCGTCCGGTGGTGGCGGGGGGCCGGCCTATGGGTTGGGCATTGTTGTGAACGCGCCCGGGCGCATTTTTGTGCGGGGGCGTGGCCTCGACGCTGAGCTTGGCGGCAACCTGGAGATCAGCGGGACGACGGCGCGCATCATCTCAGCCGGTGAGTTTGAGCTGATCCGGGGCCGGCTCGATATTCTGGCCAAGCGCTATGACCTGACCGAGGGCACAGTTCAGTTTCTGGGCAGCCTGACGCCGTACATCCGGTTTGTGACCACCTCGACAACCCGCGACGGCACAGCGAGCATCGTGCTCGAAGGGGCAGCGGACGACCTTGAAGTGTCTTTTGTGTCCGATCCGGCCGCACCTGAGGATGAAGTGCTGGCGCAGCTGCTCTTTGGCCGCAGCCTCACGCAGCTGTCCGCATTCCAGGCGCTGCAGCTTGCCAATGCGGTTGCAACACTGGCCGGGCGCGGTGGCGTCGGTCTGATCGGTGAACTGCGTGAGGGCTTCGGGCTGGACGATTTCGATGTGTCCACCACGGATGACGGCGAGACGGAAATCCGCGCAGGCAAATACATCTCGGAAAACGTCTATACGGATGTGACGAGCTCTGGCGGAGATGCCGAAATCTCGCTGAACATCGATCTGACGGACTCGTTCAAAGCCCGTGGTTCAGTCGACGGCAACGGCAATACCGGTGTCGGGATTTTCTTTGAGCGGGATTACTGATCCGCCGGGTCCTGCTCGGCAAAATGGCCGAAACGGCCCCGGTCGAACAGCAGACCTGCGGCGTCCTGATCGTGCAGGGCAACGCGCGCGACGCGGCCCAGAACCAGGGAATGGTCGCCCGCCGGATGCACCGCATGCGTATCGCAGTGGAATTCCGCCAGACATCCCCGCAGGACAGGTGTGCCGTGTGCCCCCGGCGACCAGTCTGATGTGCTGAAACCATCGCCCTGAGCAGCGAAGTGTTTCGCCACATGCAGCTGATCTGCGCTGAGCACATGAATGCAAAAGCGTTTGGCTGTGACGAAAGCGTCATGGCGGCGGGAGGAGACCGCCGGGCACCACAGGATCAGAGGCGGATCAAGCGAGACAGATGAAAAGGAATTGGCGGTCATGCCAAGCGGCCCGCTGTCCAGTTCGGTGGTCACAACCGTCACCCCGGTGCCATAGCACCCGAACGCGCGGCGCAGATCCTTGCTGCGTTCAGGTGTCGGCGCAAATATTTCTGGCGCGCGGCTCACCGGGACGGTTCCGCGCAGGCCAGGGTCACAGCGAAGGGTGTCATGAAATTCCGGCTCCGGTCAGGTACCGGAGAGATAAAGCCCGGGCGCAACCGGGCAAGGCAGCCTGCCGAAAAAAGTACTGCTACAAAAGAAAACGCGCGGCACCATCGTACCGCGCGCCTGTTGTTCGGGTGACCACGTCAGCGGTTCATGCGGTTTTCGATCAGATCATCGACAACGGACGGATCGGCCAGAGTGGATGTGTCCCCCAGCGCGCCATAGTCGTTCTCGGCAATCTTGCGCAGGATGCGCCGCATGATCTTGCCTGAGCGGGTTTTGGGTAGCCCCGGCGCCCACTGGATCAGGTCCGGGCTGGCAATCGGTCCGATTTCCTGGCGAACCCAAGTGCGCAACTCCTTGCGCAGCTCTTCGGTCGGTTCTTCGCCGCCCATCAGGGTAACATAGCAGTAGATGCCCTGGCCCTTGATGTCGTGCGGATAGCCGACCACGGCGGCTTCAGCGACCTTGGCATGTGCCACCAGTGCGCTCTCGACTTCGGCAGTTCCCATGCGGTGACCGGAAACGTTGATCACGTCATCCACACGCCCGGTGATCCAGTAATCACCATCCGCGTCCCGTTTGCAGCCGTCACCGGTGAAGTAATAGCCTTCGTAGTCCGCGAAATAGGTCTTCTCGAAGCGCTCGTGATCTCCCCAGACTGTGCGCATCTGCCCGGGCCAGCTGTCGGCGATGCAGAGAACACCCTCAACATCATTGCCTTCGATTACTTCACCGGACGCCGGTTCCAGAACGACGGGTTGAATGCCGAAGAAAGGCTTCATCGCAGAGCCCGGTTTCATAGCATGTGCGCCGGGCAGAGGGGTCATCAGATGCCCGCCGGTCTCGGTCTGCCACCAGGTGTCAACGATCGGGCATCTGCCTTTGCCGACCACGTCATTGTACCAGTTCCAGGCCTCCGGGTTGATCGGCTCGCCAACGGTACCGAGCACCTTCAGATCGCTCAGATCGCATTTCTCGACAAAGCTGTTCCCCTGGCCCATCAGGGCGCGGATAGCAGTTGGGGCGGTGTAGAACTGGTTCACTTTGTGCTTTTCGCAGACCTGCCAGAAGCGGCTGGCGTCCGGATAGGTGGGCACACCCTCGAACATCAGCGTTGTTGCGCCATTGGCGAGCGGCCCATAGACGATGTAGCTGTGCCCCGTGACCCAGCCCACATCTGCGGTACACCAGTAGATGTCACCTTCATGGTAGTCGAAGGTGATCTCATGCGTCATGGCCGCATAAACCAGATAGCCGCCGGTGGTATGCACGACACCTTTGGGCTGGCCGGTCGAGCCTGATGTGTAGAGGATAAAGAGCGGATCTTCGGCCCCCATTTCCTCGGGGGGGCAATCGGCCGATGCTTCGGCGGCGAGCGCGTTGTAATCTGCATCGCGACCGTCGACCCAGGCCACATCGCCACCGGTGCGCCGGACAACAAGGCACCGCACACTGTCGTCACACTGGGCCAGCGCTGTGTCGGCGTTTGCCTTCAGCGGCGTGTTGCGGCCACCGCGCGGCGCCTCGTCTGCTGTGATGACGACCTTCGCCTCGCAGCCGTTGACCCGGGCAGCCAGCGCGTCTGGCGAGAACCCGGCAAACACGATGGAATGAATTGCGCCGATGCGGGCACAGGCCAGCATGGCATAGGCCGCCTCCGGGATCATCGGCATGTAGATGATCACCCGATCCCCCTTGGCGACACCGAGGCCCTTGAGAACATTTGCCATTTTCGACACAGAGCTGTGCAGCTGGGCATAGGTGATATGCTGGGCTTCGTCCTCGGGGCTGTCGGGCTCCCAGATGATCGCGGTCTGATCACCGCGTGTGGCCAAGTGCCGGTCAATACAGTTTGCGGACACATTCAGAGTGCCGTCGGCAAACCAGTTAATCGAGACATTTCCGAGCGAATAATCCACGTCCTTGACCGTGGTGAAGGGCTTCATCCAGTCCACCCGGCCGGCTTCCTTGCGCCAGAACGCGTCGGGGTCGGCGATGGACGCGCTGTACATTTCGCCATACCTGGCGCTGTCCACATGCGCGCCAGCGGCCATTTCAGCAGAAGGTGGATAGGATTTTTGCGCGGAACCGGTGTCGGCCATGTAGGTTTCCCCCCTGAAATTTCATTCGTCGCATTGTGGGCCGTTGTCCGGTGGAACGGACGTCTGGGCCGGTCAATACTGTGCGGATCATACCGGTATTTGAAAAGAAGTGAATAACCCACAGATTTATAAGGGTTTAATTGTAAAATACTTGATTTTGCAGGCGCGGCATCTGTAAAGGAATGCGGCGTGGTCTGAAAATTCCACGTCTTTACCTTGTTTTGTCTGTCAACGCTTTCCCGGTCTGCGGGTGGTGGTCAGCGCGCGTTCTGCCCTGCAGCATCCGTGCCCCGCGCGTGTATCGGAGAGGATTGCGGGCAAACGCGTTTCAGGGCTTGGCACCAGCCGTTCCCGGCACTACTTTTGCCCCAAGCACGCCCCGAATGAGGTGTGCAAACAGGGAGAAACACATGAACAGATATCTCAGCGCCGCAGCTGTCGGCGCGATCAGCCTTGCATTTGTTACCGAAGCTGCAGCGACCGAATGGAACGTCTCCGTCTGGGGTAAACGCCGCGCGTTCACTGAGCATGTTGAAAAGCTGGCCGAGCTGGTGTCCGAGAAAACCGGCGGCGAGTTTACAATGAATGTGAGCTACGGCGGTCTCAGCAAAAACCGCGAAAACCTCGACGGCATTTCCATCGGTGCTTTCGAGATGGCGCAGTTCTGCGCGGGCTATCACCGTGACAAGAACCGTGTGATCACGGTGCTCGAACTGCCGTTCCTCGGCGTCGAAAACCTGGAGCAGGAAGTTGCGGTATCCAAAGCGGTTTACGCGCATCCGGCGGCGACCGAAGAAATGGCGCAGTGGAACGCAAAACTGCTGATGACCTCGCCGATGCCCCAGTACAACCTGGTGGGCACAGGTGAGCCACGCGATGAACTGGCTGACTTTGAAGGGATGCGGGTGCGCGCAACCGGTGGTCTTGGCGAAGCCTTCAAGGCCGTTGGCGGTGTGCCGACATCCGTGACCGCAACCGAAGCCTACCAGGCGATGGAAGGCGGCGTTGTGGACACAGTGGCATTTGCCCAGCACGCGCACCTGAGCTTTGGCACCATCAACCAGGCAGACTGGTGGACCGCGAACCTCAACCCCGGCACCGTGAACTGCCCGGTTGTTGTGAATATCGACGCCTACGAGTCGCTCTCTGACGCGCATCGTGAAGCGCTGGACAGCTCGGTGGATGAAGCCATCGCGCATTACCTCGCTAACTATGCCGAACTGCTCGAGCGCTGGGATTCCGTGCTTGAGGAAAAAGGCGTGCAGAAGGTCGAGATCGACCCGGCTGTGATTGCCGAGTTCCGCTCGATTGCAGCTGAACCGGCAAAGGATGCCTGGATCGCAGACATGGAAGCACAGGGCCTGCCGGGTCAGGAGCTCTATGATCTGGTGGTGAACGCGCTGGCCGAAGCCAAGGGCGGCAGCTGATCCATTCGGGCCGTCCCTGGCGGGGCGGCCCATTCCAACGATAATCGGGGGGCAGGGCGATGGCAGGTTCCGCTGCAGTGCTCGAAGATTCCAGTCTGCTCAGCCGGCTGGACCGCGCACTTATCCCGCTTGAACGTTTCTGCGCTTTGCTGAGCGGTCTGGCGATTTTCTCACTCATGTTCCTCGCGGCCTGGTCTGTGACCGGGCGCAAGTTCTTCGCCTCGCCTATGGCAGGCTATGTCGACTACATCGAAGCAATGATGCCGATCATCGCGATCATGGGCATCGCCTATGTCCAGCGGGATGGCACCCATGTGCGCATGGATATGCTGGTCAGCAAGCTCAGGGGGCGGATGCTGTGGTTCTTTGAACTGCTCTCTGTCCTGCTCATCCTCGTGCTGATCGTGGCCCTGACCTGGGGCGCCTGGGATCACTTTGACCGCTCTTTTGACTGCGCGCGGCCGCTCTGCAGCCGTGACAGCTCCATAGATATCGGCATCCCGATCTGGCCCTCGAAACTGGTGGTGCCGATCGCTTTTGGCGTGCTGGTACTGCGTCTGCTGCTGCAGGCCTGGGGGTACGGCCGGGCTCTGATCCTTGGTCTGGAAAACCCGGTGGCGGTGCCGCTCAATCTGTCAGTTGCCGAACAGGCACGGCTTGAAGCCGAAGCACTGGAGGGGTCAGACTGATGGAACCCATTGAAATCGGACTGTGGGTCAGTGGTGGCCTGCTGGTGATGGTCGTGCTCGGCATGCGCGTTGCTTTTGCAGCGGGTCTGGCGGGCTTTGTCGGGCTGGTCTGGCTGCGCTGGAACGGCTTTGACTACGACCCGGAACGCTTTGGAAAAGCGCTGGAAATCAGCGTGAAGATCGCAGGTCTCACCCCGCATTCCAAAGTGTCAGCCCAGGTGCTGAGCCTGATCCCGGTGTTCATCATGATCGGCTATCTGGCCTATCACGCGAAACTCACCACGGCCCTTTTCACGGCGGCCAAACGCTGGATCGCCTGGGTGCCCGGCGGGCTCGCTGTGTCGACCGTTTTTGCCACCGCAGGCTTCGCGGCCGTGTCAGGCGCGTCAGTGGCCACTGCGGCTGTCTTTGCCCGTATCGCCATCCCCGAGATGCTCAAGATCGGGTACAACAAACAATTCGCGGCCGGGGTTGTGGCGGCCGGCGGTACGCTGGCCTCACTGATCCCGCCCTCTGCCATTCTGGTGATCTACGCGATCATCGTCGAGCAGGACGTGGGCAAACTGCTGCTCGCAGGGTTTCTGCCGGGCATGTTTTCGGCCATCGTCTATGCCGCGCTGATCATCGGGATTGCCGTTACCTTTAAAACCGTGGGGCCCCCGGTGAGCGGTTTCACCTGGCGCGAACGGTTTGAATCCCTGCCGCCGGCGCTGCCCATTCTCGCCGTGGTCGTGATCATTATCTTCTTTGTTTACAACCCCTTCGGCGATGCCTGGGGCACGCCGACCGAAGGCGGGGCCATCGGCGCATTCATCATCTTTCTGATGGCGCTTTATCGCGGCATGCGCTGGCAGCAGCTGAAAACAGCGCTGCTGGATACCGCCAAGCTGACGGTGATGATCTTCTCGATCATCTGGGGTGTGCTGATCTATGTGCGGTTCCTCGGGTTTGCCGAACTGCCCGAGGCTTTTGCCGACTGGATCACCGGGCTCGAGATGTCGCCCATGCTGATCCTGATCTGCATCCTGCTGGCCTATGCGGTGCTGGGGATGTTCATGGACGCCATTGGTATGCTGCTGCTGACACTGCCTGTGGTCTATCCGGCGGTGATGGCGCTCAATGGTGGCGAGTTCGTCAGTGCAGCGGACAGCGCCTTTGGCATGTCGGGGCCCATGTGTGCGATCTGGTTCGGGATTCTGGTGGTGAAAATGGCCGAATTCTGTCTGATCACGCCGCCCATCGGGCTGAACTGTTTCGTGGTGGCGGGCGTGCGCGACGACCTGACAGTCCAGGACGTCTTCAAGGGCGTGACGCCCTTCTTTGTTGCCGATGCGGTGACCATCGCGCTGCTGGTGGCCTTCCCGGGGATCGTGCTCTTTCTGCCGTCACTCGCGGGCTAGATCAGGACCGCGCGCTGGCCGGTTAACCCACCGCCCGCGCAACAGTGCGGACGGCCTTGGGGCCCAGGAGAGAGACTTTGGCCTTTTTGCCTGCAAAACAGGGCAAATTCGATGTCGGTAAAACGTCGGTGTTGCGTCGGTATAACGTCGGTGCGTACGGCGGTGTTGCGCGGGTTCTGGTGCAGTAACTGAGCGTGCGCTGTGGAAAGGTTTACAGCGGGTTACCCAGTTCGACCTCACACCTGAGACACCCCTCATATATCAAAGCGCCCGCGCAACAGGCACTGTTGCGCCGGGCCGTTCCGCCCTCGAAGGGTGGAGCGGCACGCCTCCTCCCGGAGCGCCGCGTCTGCGGGGCGGTGGGACGTCTGAGGCTTATTGTCGGAGGCATTTATGGAGGATTTGCGGGCGAAGCGAGCGTTTTAAAGCCAATCTGAAAGGCTGCTTAAGGTCGGCAAACAAGTCCTTGGCGTGCGGGCCGGTTTCTCGGTAGAGTTACGGTGATGCTTTTTGGCACAAGCGATCGCATGACCACTATCTCACAAAAACCGGAGGACGCGTGACCAAAGCCTCAGCAAAACTCCCCAATCCCCGGAGAGATTTCTTTCTTTGGTTATTGGCGGTGGTGCTGTTGTTTTTTGACGAGGAACTGGGGCTTACCGATTTGTATACGTACAACGCTCTAAAGGGTGTCGTGTACCTTGGATGGATGTATGTTGTGTACCAATTTATCCGGTTGAGAAAAGCAAGAAGCACTGGATGCGAAAGCAGGTAACGAACAAACCGCTTTCACTGAATGAAATGAGGCTATTGGTTTGTTCGTGAGACAGGCCTACCTGGATCTGAAACTGACAAACAAATAGCCGACGTATATCCACCCGACGCATGCATAGACTTTGGCCACCCGAACACCCGGACCACCATCGTTTCCACTGATCTCGTCGTGAAGAGCGATCGCCACGACAAACAACCAAAGTGCCAACTGTAACCACCGGTTATTTTTATCGAACGTCACACGGGGTCTTCCTTGAGGATTTGCGCCGGTACTGAGCGTAGCTTTTTTCAGTCCCGATATAAGAATATAATATCGGGCGGGATTTTGGGAAGCAGGACAGGAAGAACCCATGGTTCCGGTTGGCAATCTGCGTGATTGCTGTTCGGGTGGCCGAAAACGCCCCGGCGGTTGAAATCAAATGGGAACCGGCCACAATCCGGATACATCCTGCCTGCCGCCGAGGTTACACTCCGTCGAGCGACGTCAGCGCTTCGATCTCTTCGGCACTCAGGTGCCGGACCTTTTCCCACGCGAGGGACTTGCCGGGGTTGAGCAGGCCGTGTGGGTCCATGCGTTTTTTCCATGCGAGGTGGCGGAAGTCGGGCTGCATGTGGTTGCCTTCGATGGCGCAGACATGGGCGTCGTAGACGGTAAAGCCGTCGGCCTCATACGTCGCGTTGATCTCTGCGAGGCGTTCCGGTGTTGAATACCAGATGATCGGCAGGTCGGCGCAGATGACCGCACCGTCCCAGCGGGTGAATTCGTGATGCGGCCAGACCTCATCGCCCTGGCGGTCGCGCATGGCGGCCACGCGGGCGGCGTCCCCGGGGTCGGGCACGCCGATCTGCTGGTACGTGGCGGAGCGGTCGGCCTTGAGCACCTGGAGCGTGGTGTGGTTATAGGCAAATTCAAAGACATGGGGCAGTTTCAGGGCTTCGCGTTCTGCGTCATCTATGGCAAGATGCAGGGTGCCGCCCATCCTTTTGATGAGGTCGCGGAAGGCATCAAGATGTTCGCGTGGGACGAGGGATACCAGCAGGTGGTGATCGTTGGGGATGTGGCCGTCCAGTCTCGGGAAATAACCGGCGATCCGGGCGTCCACGACAGAGCAGAGTTTGCGACCGATCACGTCATCGCCTGCTGAGGCCAGGGCGTATCCCGCGGCGTAGCAGGCCTCGTAGCTGTCAAACCCGGCCATACAGCCGATCCAGTCGCAGGTGGGCACGGTGCGCAGGGTGATCTCGGTCATTGCCCCGTTGATGCCCCAGGCGTGGTGGATGCGCAGGACGTCTTCACCCCGGAACGTGTGCTCCTGTGGTTCAGGTTCTGCGGACAGGGCTTTGATCTCAATGATGTTTCCGTTCTGGCGCAGGGGGCCATTGGAGATGGACCCTATCCCTGCGCTGCCGCCCGCGACAAAGCCGCCGATGGTGGCGATATCCTGGGTCGAGGGGAACATGGACAGCTCATAGCCTTCGGGTTTGAGGGCGGCGTTGATGTCCGCCATCAGCGCGCCCGCTTCGACGCGGACGAAGCCCGGGCCGGTTTCGAGGATGCGGGACATTGCCGTGGTCTGGATGATCAGCCCGCCCTGGAGCGGGACCGCCTGGCCATAGTTGCCGGTGCCGCCGCCGCGCAGCACGACGGGCACGCTATGCCGGCTGGCCACGGACAGGCAGTGCGCGAGTTCCTCTGGGGTTTTCGGCATGGCCACGAGGTCGCCGAAGCTGCGCCGGAGCTGTGCGTTCAGGAGCGGGGAGTACCAGAAGAAATCGCGGCTGCGCTTTTTCACGGTGACCGGGTCGTCCGAGATGTCGACGGGGGCCAGGTCGGCGGCGATGCGGGACCAGTCGGGGGTCTGCGTGTCAGTCATGGCGGGTCTCTGTCAGAAGATCGGTCAGGGGGACGGGCTGTGCCGCGCCGGTCAGCAGTTCAGAAAGATCGGCGGCGGGGAACGCGATAAGCTCAGAGGGGGCGGCGGTGTCCACACTGAGCGGGGTTAGGCCCATGGCACTGCGCGGGTGGGTTGTGATCGTTTTCAGATGCGCGCCGAAGGGCGGGTCGAGGTGCCCGGTCAGGACTGCGAGCCCAAGCGACCAGATCGGGTCATGCCGGCCGATGGGGCAGAAGGCGTCGCGGACGTTGTCTGTGCCGATGATGGTCTGCACGCCCGCCTGGTCCAGTTCGTGCAGCATGGTGATGCCGCGTGCGGTTGGGGTGCCGCCGCGCCGGCCCTGGAGGTAGAGGTTGGTCGAGGGCAGAGCGGCCACGGCGATCCCGGCGTGGGCCAGTTTGTCGGCGGTGCGCTGCAGATCGTCTGTGTCCCGCACTGCGAGGCTGCAGGCGTGACCACAGAGGATGGGGCCCTCAAACCCGGTTTCCAGGGCGATGTCCGCGATCAGCCCGAGCCCGTCGAGGGTGGGGTCGAGACCTTCGTCCACGTGGAAATCAAGCGGCAGGCCAAAGTGGGTTGCGGCGTCAAAGAGCGCCCGGAGACCGGCGCGCATGTTGGCATGGCTCAGCAGAAAGCTGCCCAATGCGCCGCCATCACGCGCGACACGTCGGGCGACAGCCTGTGCGGCGCCGGGGGTTGCCATCTCGTCGATGCCTGTGAGCGCGGCGGCCTGAACAGTGATGCCGGCGTCGCGGGCGGCAGCGGACAGATCCGCCATGATGTCCCAGGCCAGTGGGGTGTCGGGATGATCCGTCCCCGTGGCCCAGTCGATATGCGTGCGCAGCGCGCCGCACCCGGCCTGCCGGAGTTCCGTGAGCCCGCGCTGCATGCGGGTCCGAAGGTCATCAGCCGTCCAGTTGCGCTTGTCGCGGCGCTGTGCGGCGAGGGCTGCGGCGAGATCACCGCCGACATCGCCCAGCCGCCCGATGCTGTGGCATTTGTCCAGATGCACATGCGCTTCGGTCAGGCGCGGCAGGACAATGTACCGGTTTGTGCTGTCGCTGCCGGAGGGTTCCAGATGCGCCGTGCCATCGGGCGCCAGGCACAGCGTGCCGCAGCGCAGATCACCGGTGGCAGTGCCGCCAAACCGGTCCGGGTCCGCAAGCTGGCTCACCGGAACAGAGACGCCGGGCAGCACAGCGCGCGGGCCGGTGCCGGGGTTCGTCTGGTACGCGACGGTGCGCGCTGTTTCTTTGGGTTGTGTCATGCCACACCTCTGAGGTCCCCCTCGGGTCGGGGAGGTTGTGGCCCTTTTGGTCTGTGCCAGAGATGCCGTGATGCTGACAGATCAGATGCCCGCAGGCAAGTCCGTTTGCAGGCCGCGGCCCGGTGCGGGGCCTGTGGCCTTGGGATGTGCTCAAATAACCGGCCGCGTTTCACTGCCCATCGCGCTGGGGTGGAAATCACCGGAGCGCACTTGCTTTGCCGCCGGTTTCGGTGGTCTCATCAGATATGTTTCTGCCCATCGATTCCGCCGCCGCCACATCTGATCTGCCGCGCAACTGCACGTTTTCGGAGAGCGACTGGCGCATCCTTGCAGGCTTCTGGCACCCGGTGGCCTTCTGTCATGAGATTGCAGATAAGCCGGTGCCTGCAAAACTGCTGGACGTCGATCTGGTGATCTGGCGCACGGGCGCTGGCATTTCGGTGGCGCGCGATCTCTGCCCGCACCGGGGCACGCGGATCAGTGCGGGGCGGGTAGACGGGGACCAGCTGATCTGTCCCATGCATGGCCTGCATTTTGACCCCGCCGGTGTCTGCTCGAAAGTACCTTCGAACCCGGACCAGAGCGCGCGGATATCGCCGCGCCTGCGTCTTCAGACGCTGCAGGTCTGTGAACGGTACGGGATCGTCTGGACGTGTCTTTCGGACAACCCGGTCTGGCCGGTCCCCGACTGGCCGGGGCTGAAGGACCAAAGCCTGAAGCGGGTCTTTGTGCCGCCCAACACATGGGCTGCTGCGGCCAGCCGGCATGTTGAGAACTTCAATGACGTGGCGCATTTCCCCTGGGTGCACAAAGAGACATTCGGCGGCAGCGAGGAGGACCGGTTCCCGTCCTACGATGTGACCGAAACGGATTATGGCCTGATGTTCGAGCTGGGCTATGAGGAGGGCGGCAACAGGTTCCCCGATGATGTGCCGGGCGACAGCCGCCATGTGGTCTATACCTATCAGCTGACCTGGCCGTTTTCGACGATCATCGTGATCCAGCCCAACGACAGCTGGTATGTGCAGTATTTTGCGGACACGGTCTGTCCTGTGTCGGCCTATGAAACCCGTATCTTCCAGGTCGCGACTGATACGACCGGCGCGCCGGATGAAGAATTTCTGATCCGCGAAAGCCTCATGATCAATGATGAGGATAAGGCGCTGGTGGAGGCGCAGCGGCCCGAGGATCTGCCGCTGAACATCCGCGATGAGGTGCATATCCCGGCCGATGCGATGTCGGTCGCGTACCGGCGGGGGCTGGTGAACAGGTTCGGGTTGGGCGGCGCGCTGGTCAGGTGACGCGGCGGCCCGCCACCCATGTCTGGTGAATATCGCCTGGCGTGGCACGCATGATGATCTTTTGCAGCAGATCCTCCTGCGGGCCGAAATCATCCTCCAGCTTCACCAGAATGGCATCCATCTGACGGCCGGGCTCAAAGGCACCCACCAGCAGATCAAGCACATCCGCACCGCCTTTGGTGGCGAGATAAAACGCATCGCGGAAATCGGCGCGCGCGCCTGGCACACCACGCTGATCTCCGGGCGTGGCCGGGTCCACGCCATCCTCGAGCATGCGCGACGCGGTCACCGCTGCGCGGGCATTGTCGAGCAGAAAGGCACTGGGCCCGCCTGAGATGTCGGTGCCCAGCCCGATGTGCAGCGCTTTGGCCATGGCGCGCCGGAGCGGAAAGACAGCATTCCCGAAATAGGCGTTGGAGAGCGGGCAATGGGCGATCCCTGCGCCGCGTTCACGGATCAGATCCATGTCCGCGTCGGTGATATGGCCGGCATGGGCCAGCACAGAACGCCGGGTGAGCAGGCCGAAATCATCGAGCGCCGCCGTATCTGTTTTGCCGGTGCGGTCCAGCACATGGGCGTGTTCCCAGTCGCTTTCCGAGCAATGCGTCTGTACGGGTGCCTTTGTGCGGGCGGCCAGATCGCCCAGACCCTGCAGGGCTTCATCGCTGCAGGCGGGGATAAAGCGCGGGGTGATGACCGGCTCAACCAGCGTGTTGCCGGGCAGGGCGCGGACCGCGTCGATAAAGCTGGCGGTGTCCTCAATGGCGGCCGTGGCGTCGCGGTCTCGGTAGTAATCCGGACAGCCCGCAGCGAGATCCATCGCCACACGCCCCACCAGAGCGCGCTGCCCCAGACGCAGGCAGGTCTCTGCAAGGTTCAGGCTGGCAGGCCCGTGGATGGTGGCGAAATAAACGGCAGTTGTGGTGCCGTTGGCCAGCAGCCGCCGCACCAGCCGGTCATACACTGCGCGCGCATAGGCCAGATCGTCAAAGCGGGCCTCCAGCGGAAAGGTGTAACGGAAGAGCCAGTCTTCGAGCGGGACATCGAGTGCTGTGCCAAGTTGCGGGAACTGCGGTGCGTGAATATGCAGATCAACGAGGCCAGGCAGCAGAACGCCCTGATCGCGCAGGTCGAGCGTTTCGGGCGCGCTGCCCCCTTTGGCGATATCTGTGATCTCACCGGTGTCTGAAACGGAAACGAGCGCATCCTCAATGCGCTCGATCCGGCCCCGTTCGGGACTGTGTATCAGATGGGCACGGATGGCCTGCATCAGTTGGGCAGACGTGTCTCAACGCCTTTGACCAGCCAGTCGATGCCCAGCAGGTCAGGGTCCGCGATGGTCACACCTGCGGCCAGACGTTCGGTGCCGTCCTGGTCCATCACCGGCCCGGTGAGCGGGTGGAAGGCGCCTGCCTTCATCGCGTCTGCGGCCTCAGAGATCTTTGCCATGGTGCCGTCTGAGATTTTGTCCGACCAGCTTTTGACATCAACAGCACCGTCGGCCATGCCGCCCCAGTAGGCTTCGCCCTCAAAGGTGCCGTCCATGGTGGCCTGCACGCTTCTGACAAAGAAGGACGACCAGTCCGCAATCTGCGAGGCCAGCAGCCAGTTGGGCGCATAGGACTTCATGTCAGAGGAGGTGTTGATCACAAAAACCTCTTCCTCTTCGGCGACTGTGACCACCGAGGGCGTGTCCTGGTAGAGCGAATAGATCACGTCCGCCTGCTGCGCGATGAGGGCGCGTGCGCTGTCCTGGGCTTTGGGCGGATCGAACCAGGAGTTCAGCCAGACGACTTTGATCGTCACATCCGGGTTCACTTCCTGCAGGCCGAGTGCGAAGCCGTTGATCATGCCGATGACTTCCGGGATCGCATAGGCCGCGACGATGCCCACGACGTTGCTTTCGGTCACGTCTCCTGCTGCCATGCCCACCAGATAGCTGCTTTCATAGTTGCGGCTCTGGAAGTTGCTGAAGTTCGGGGCCAGTTTGAAACCGGAGGCGTGCAGGAAGGTCATTTCCGGGCGCTGCTGCGCCAGTTTGATGCCGTCGTTCATATAGCCGAAGGATCCCAGCATGATCATTTCGGCGCCCTGAGCGGCCATCTGGTTCATGATGCGTGCGGCATCCGGTCCTTCGGGCACGTTTTCCACAAAGACGGTTTCGACCTTGTCACCAAAGGCTTCCTCGATCGCGAGACGGCCTGCGTTCAGTTCAGCCGACCAGCCCACATCGGCAATCGGTGACGGATAGACAAAGCCGATCTTGAGCTTGTCTTCGGCCAGCGCGGGCAGGGCGGTCAGCCCGACCAGTGCCGTTGCCAGCAGCGTTTTTGCAAGTTTCATGTCAGTTCTCCCCATTGGTGTCGTTACAGTCTGAAAGTCGCCCCGAGGCTTGCCGGGCTGTTGAGGCGGATGAAAAGCGTATTGCGCGAAATCAGTGCGAGCATGAAGATTGTCACCAGATAGGGCAAAGCTGACATCAGCTGGCTGGGCACATTTACGCCCAGTGCCTGGATTGACAGCTCCAGCAGCGAGATCGAGCCGAAAAGATAGGCACCAAAGGCAACGCGCGGCACCATCCAGGTGCCGAATACGGTCAGGGCCACGACGATCCAGCCGCGGCCGGCGATCATGCCTTCGGCCCAGAGCGGCGTGTAGGCTGTGGACATATAGGCCCCGCCGATGCCAGCCATTGCCCCGCCAAAAGCCACGCAACCCGCGCGGATCCAGCGCACGCGCAGCCCCAGGGCATGGGCGTTTTCGGGGCTTTCGCCCACCGCGCGGATGGTCAGGCCCAGGCGGGTCCGGTTGAGCACATACCAGGTCGCAAAGACCAGCACGATGGACAGATAGACCATCACATCCTGCTGAAAGAACATCGGGCCGATCACCGGGATCTGCGCCAGGGGGCCCAGCGGCAGGTCCGGCACACCGGGCAGGGTCATGCTCTCGAACTTTTTGCCGATGGCCGAGGACAGGCCGAGCCCCAGAATGCCGATGGCCAGACCCGAGGCGGTCTGGTTGGCGCGGAAGACCAGCGTCACCACTGCAAAGATGAGCGACAGCACCGCGCCCAGCACAGCGGCTGCGAGAAAACCGACCGTGTAGGAGCCCGAGACAGTCGCCGCGACAAACCCCATGGCCGCGCCGGTTGCCATCATCCCCTCGATCCCGAGGTTCAGCATGCCGGATTTTTCGGCCACAAGTTCGCCCATCGCGGCAAAGATCAGTGCCGTTGCTGCCGCGAGAGTGCCGCTTACCATGAAAATCAGGACATCCATCAGACGGGGGCCTCCCGCACCAGACGCAGGCGCATGGTCAGCAGCAGCGAACAGGCCAGATAGGAGATCAGCAGGATGCCCTGCAGGATACCCGTGACAGCATCGGGCACGCCCACGCTGAGCAGGGCGAAATCGCCGCCCACATAGACCAGCGCCATGATGGCGGAGGCAAAGAGGATACCGATCGGGTTCAGCCCGCCCAGGACGGCCACGATGATGCCCGCATAGCCATAACCGGGCGAGATATTCCGCTGGAGCAGCCCCAGCGGGCCCGCAACCTCACCGACCCCGGCCAGACCGGCAGCACCACCGGACACCAGCAGCGCAATCCAGATCGCGCGTTTCGACGAGAAGCCGGCATAGACGGCAGCCCCGGGGGCCAGCCCGCCCACGGACAGTTTGTAGCTGGCAAAGCTGTAGCGCACGAAAATGACCGCAACAGCTGTGGCCACAAGCCCCATATAGAGGGAGGCATTGGCGCGGGTGCCGTCAATGATCACCGGGAAGATGGCGTTCTGTCCGAAGGTGATGGACTGCGGGAAATTGAAGCCCATCGGGTCCTTCAGCGGCCCCGTGACGAGGTAATAGAGCAACTGCAGCGCGACGCTGGTCAGCATGAAAGTCACAAGAATTTCGTTGGCGTTGAACTGCGTGCGCAGGAACGCCGCAATCGCGGCCCAAGCCATACCGGCCAGCATGCCCGCCAGGATCATGCCGGGCAGCAGCAGCGGTGAGGTGGAGCCGTCGAACCAGATGGCCAGCACCGACGCGGCGATGGCCCCCAGAATAAGCTGGCCCTCGGCGCCGATGTTCCAGACCTGCGCGCGGAACCCGATGGCCAGGCCCTGGGCGATCAGCAGCAGAGGCGCCATTTTCAGCAGAACCTCGCCAATGCCGTAGGTGGTGAGCAGGGGTTCGACAAACACGGCATGCAGGCCGCGCAGCGGGGCGACGCCATAGATGGCAAAGAGCACCGCGCCACCGATCAGCGTGAGCACCAGCGCCAGGGCGGCCACCTGAATGGGGGCGATGATCGAGTTTGTCTCGCGGGGCTCCAGCACGAATTTAGCCATGCGCGGCCTCCAGCTCGTCGAATTCTCCGGCCATGGCGAGGCCGATATGGTCGATGTCGGTCTGACCGACGGGGACGGCCTGGGAGAGTCGGCCACGGAACATGACCTGTATGCGGTCACAGACTTCCATGAGCTCTTCCAGCTCTTCGGAGACGATCAGAACGGCTACGCCTTGGGCCCGCAGATCGAGCAGGCGCTGGCGGATGGCGGCAGCGGCCCCCACATCAACGCCCCATGTCGGCTGTTCCGCGATCAGGACGCGCGGGGACAGGGCCATTTCACGGCTGACGATGAATTTCTGCAGATTGCCGCCCGACAGAGACTGGGCTGCGGCCTCCGGGCCGCTGCACCGGACATCCATGCCGTCGATGGTCTCGGTGGCGCGGGCCCGCCTGCGGCGCAGGTTCAGAAAACCGGAGCGCAGCAGACCGGCGTGAAAGGTCGTAAGCCCTACGTTTTCGGCCAGCGTATGGCCCGGCACGGCACCACGGCCCAGGCGTTCCTCGGGGATAAAGTGCAGACCGGCGGCGCGCCGGGCGTCAGGGCCAAGATTGCCGATGGGCTGTCCTTCGAGCGTGACCGTTCCGGCCTGGGTGCGGAATTCGCCCGCCAGTGCCCGCATCAGCGCACCCTGACCGTTGCCGGACACACCCGCGATGCCCAGAACTTCCCCGCTGTTCAGCGACAGGTTCAGACCGGTCAGGCGGGGTGCGTAGGGGTTTTCAGGGGCGTGATCCAGGTCGCGCACCCGCAGCACTTCGCGGCTCTCCGGCGAGGGTGCGCGGGTGCCGAAGGCGGGAATTTCCTGCCCGATCATCAGCTGTGTGAGGCTCTTGGCCGTTTCCTCTTTGGGGTTCACGACACCAACCACCCGGCCACCACGCATGATTGTCGCCGTGTCGCAAAGCGCGCGGATCTCCTCCAGTTTGTGCGAAATGAACACCACGGCGATGCCCTCGGCGGCCAGGGTGCGCAGCGTTTCAAAGAGTTTCGCAATGCCTTGTGGCGGCAGCACGGATGTGGGCTCGTCCAGAATAATGAGTTTGGGCTCCTGCAGAATGCAGCGCAGGATTTCGATCCGCTGTCGTTCGCCCACGGTCAGGGAATGCACGCGGGCGTCGGGTTCGACCTCGAGGCCGAACCTCTCCGACGCACTGCGGATGCGCGCCGCGAGCTCCGTCATGCTGCCTTCGACAGCCAGCGAAATGTTTTCGGTCACGGTCAGCGTTTCAAAGAGCGAAAAGTGCTGGAATACCATGCCGATCCCCAGACGCCGGGCCTCGGCGGGGGAGGTGATCTCAACGGGCTGTCCCTGCCAGGACACCGTGCCCGCGTCAGGTTTCACAACACCGTAGATCACCTTCATCAGTGTGGATTTGCCCGCACCGTTTTCGCCCAGCACCGCGTGGATCTGACCCGCCTCTACCTGGAAATCCACCGCATCATTGGCAATTGTGCGGCCGTAGACTTTTGTGACCCCGGAAATATTCAGAATGGGATCAGTCATCAACGGCTTCTGTCTTTTCATGGCGATAATGAATGCCCGGCATGGTCACAAACCCCGGCAGGCCACGGATGGCGTACAGCCAGTTGCGGATGGCCGGGTAGCCGTCGTGCTCAAGCCCTGCGTCCGGGCTGAGGGCGACGTATGGAAAGCAGGCTATGTCCGCGATGGTGGGCCCGTCGCCAGCGATCCAGAGGCCACCTTCCAGCACCCGGTCCGTCAGGTGGCGTTCGAGCGCGCGCAGATCGCGTATCGCTGAGGCGCGCGCAGCGTCGCCATCCACGGGCCAGTTGAGCATGGTCTGCAGACGTGCAAGACCTGCGCTTTGCGTCAGGCGGCCGGAAAAGCCCAGCCATTCCTGCACCACAGCCAGCCGCGCAGCATCAGTGACGGGGAACCACGCCCCGGTCGCGTCGTGATGCGTGGCCAGCCAGGTCAGCATCGCCTGGGTTTCGGTCAGCACCATGTCGCCTGCTGTCAGCACCGGCAGCGTGCCCGCCGGGTTGAGCGCGAGCATCCGGGGCGAGCGGTGTTCCAGGCCGGGATAGAAATCAACGGCGACCGTTTTATAGGAGACGCCCAGCAGTGATGCCATCAGGCGGATCTTGTAGCAGTTTCCGGAGAGGACGTAGTTGTAGAGCGTGAAAGTCATGCGGCGGTCGTCTGCGCTCCGTATGTGGCGCCTTTGCGCTTGAGCCAGCGGCGGTACACCACCGAGGTCAGATCACAGCGTGTGGGGATTTCCATGCGCGGGTCGAGTGGCAGCAGCGTCGGCTTCTGGTTTTCCAGAATGGAGCGGTCCTGGAGGAAAATTTCCTGCTGGAACTGTACGAGGTCGGCGTATTCAGAGACCTCATCATAGAGCGCCATCCAGGGCCATGCGATGCAGGTCTGATCCGTCACGGGCTGCACGAAAATGGCGATCACATCCCAGGATGCAGGCTTCGGCGGGCAGGTCTTGTAGAGCACAGCTGTGGTTGGGGCAGGGACGCGGTATTCGTATTGCGTTTCAATGGCTTCTGTCGCACTTTTAGCGGCCTGGGGCTGGTGAAAGCCGATCTGAGTGGCCCAGACCTCGTCTACATCCTCGCGGATTTCCACTTTGTAGGGGGCGACTTCGGTATGGGGCTCTTCGCCAAGGATGCCGGTGTGCACGAAGGGGAAATGCGCGATGTCGAGAAAGTTCTCGACCGCACGCAGGGGAGAGCAGCGCACCTGCACTCCGCCACAGGGCACAAACACCCGGTCCTGCTCGGCGGCCTCGTCAATTTCAAAGAGCGGGCGCGGGTCTGTGCCGGTGGTCGTCCAGACATGGTCGTAACGCACCTGCACGGGCAGCTGGCGGCCATCCTCTGCGATGACCACGGGGGCCTCAAATGTGCCGGACACTGTTACGGGCTGGCCCAGAAGCCGGGTCTGAAACGAGCCGCCAGCACCCATGCGCGCGGCATCGGCGACGACATACCAGTCATTGGATGCATATGCCTGGCTCATGCGGTGGTCTCCTCAGCAACGTCGCGGGCCGCCTCGCACCAGCGCGACAGGGCCTTGCACATCGCGACGGGCGTGCCGTCCCCGACAAGGACATGGACCATGGTTTCATCGTCGCCCAGAGGGGCCGCGTGGAGCGTCACACCGGTATCGCCGACCTGCAACGCGCCCGAGGGCAGCAGGGCCGGGGGCTTACCCTCGAAGGGCGTCTCGCGCAGCGCCTGCAACGCGCGGTCCGGCGTGCAGAAAAAGCTCAGGCTGCGCAGCGGGGTCGCTGCGTCATTGCCAGGTGCAGGGTCGGCATCGCCCTGTGTGCTGACCCGGATCACGCCCGCGCCCTCGGTCACACTGAACACCGTGGCACCGATTGTTTCGGGCGGTTCAAGGTCCGGATGCGCGGGGATATAGGCGCAGACGCCGTCTTTGCGGTAGTGCCATCCGTGATAAAGACAGGCCAGATGGCCGTCCCTCACAAAACCATGGCTCAGACGCATGCCCCGGTGCGGGCAGCGGTTGTCCCAGGCATGCAGCCCGCCGTTCTCATCGCGCCAGACGGCCAGGTCCTGGCCCTGCACCTCGGCGCGCATGACACGTCCGGGCGCGAGATCGCGCGAAAGTCCGACAGCAACAGAAGTCATCTGATATCCCCACCTCGTCTTTCTGGTTAGGCCAACACCCGCAATCGCAAAAACCAAAAACCGTTCCCCGTGATCATCCTATCAGCCCATTTTTAAATTTGCACAAATTTTAGGCGTGCGGATGTCGTCACAGCGCAGTGAACCGCCCCGGCTGCCCGTTAAACGTGTAGGGCCCGCGCGTGATCGTTTCGACCATGGCTTCGGCAGGGCCCAGACTGCAGGCGGCTTCCATCGCATCAATCAGTGCCTCCGGCCCTGCGAGGACGATAAAGAGGGTGCCCTCGTCTTTGCGCTCCACCCAGCCGTTCAGGTCCAGCAACTGACCGCGGTGCAGAATCCAGGGCAGAATCGTCTGTGCCGAAAGCCGGCCGCTCAGGGTCAGAGCGGTGCCTTGCATCAGGCGTTCCAGAAGCGGATATGCTGGTCTGCGATCTCGCTCTCCAGATCTTCAAAGGGGCCGCGCACGTCCACGGGCCGCTGACCGGAGCCAAAGATGACGCGGCATTCCAGATCCTGTGTCGGGTTCTCCGGGTCGTCCCCGGTCAGCTCGCCCAGGCGTTTTTCGGTCATGCCAAAGACAACGGCACCGATCTCTGCCCAGTAGATTGTGCCGGAACACATGGAGCAGGGCTCCACTGAGGTGTAGAGCGTGGCCTGCCGGAGGACATCGACGCTGAAGCGTCGGGCCGCATCCCGCGCCAGGTTGGTTTCCGCGTGTCCGGGACCACGGTCGACAGAAAAGGAGTTCTTGCCCTCGGCCAGGATCTCACCATCCGCAGAGACCAGAACGGCTCCAAAGGGATGGTTGCCCTCAGACACAGCCTCTTCTGCCAGAGCGATGGTGCGCCTGAGAAACGCCAGATCCTGTGTTTTTGTCATGCAGACCCCCATTGCCGCCCGATATGGCCGCAAGGCTAGCAACAAGGGTGGTTGATGCAAAGCCCGCCGCGCCGTCACGATCCGGGCTGTGACGTTGTGCCCGTGACGCCGCGGGGCGCATATTGTATGCACGGCGCGCGAGTCGCTCAGATCGGGACCCGGGAGGTCTTTTCATGCCCATGCTTACTGCTGCCCGCGCGGCCCGGCTGTCGGTTGCGCCCATGATGGATTGTAACGATTCTGTAGATATTTCAGTTCTTTGCGGGATGCTGTGTACAGAATATGTTCATGTTTCGATCGCGTGGTTTCGCGCTGCGTCGCGCGCCTTTCGGTCGGACCAATAGTTGGTCTCTTCAGAAATTGTCAGTATTCCCGTTTGAGGCGGAATTGATCCACCGGTCAGAAGAGGACCAAACCCCGAACAGAGCTAAATTATAGGCGCGGTCTCACAGGGGAGCAGATCATGGTGAATGAATTAAATCTGGCTAGCCCTTGAGTTCACAACTCAGTCTCTCGAGAACCTTACACTCGCGTCGTTGCGACTTGGACAGACACTTCATCTTCGAAGTGAGGATATTCTCGCCTTCAATAATGCTCTCGCAATCGTAGGTGAGGTGTTCAGCAGCCTGCGTCGAACATGCAATGAGCATAAAAATTTGGGTGATGGTGCGAACAGCTGGAGAAAAGCCAATGCAGATTGGGAAGTGGATGGACGGTGGTTCATCCAAGCCTTAGTCTTATGAACATATTTTGGGTGGATTGAAGGCTTGGCATATGTCGCGATGGGAAGAGCATTCGATAAAGAACGATTTCAACGAGGCCGCAAAGGAAAAAGAGGTCGAGTTGGACAAACCTGATGACCCAGAGCTCACATACGATCCCCCCGGGCCAGCCGGCCCGGCGCCCGGTGGATCAAGTGCACCTGCGTTCGATCGACATCAAGCGCAGCGGTCACAAGATGTGCAAAAGTCTCAGAATCCCGAAAAAAGTAGTACAGTGACAGAGGAGTTTAACAAGAAGGCCAGGTGATGATCCTCTTGCGTCTCTTGATGGTCGCGTTTGGAGTTGGCGTGATCCTGGCTTTGGCCTCCGGTCTTGCACAGGCGCTTCCCTGTCCTCACACCCAACCGCCCAGCGGGCTTGCGACTGATTTTTTCAACACTTGGTCAACTGTCATCTTCGTTGCATGCCTGATTTACATGTTTATCCCGATTCTCAGCTTTCAAATCTGGGCAGCTGCGTTGGGGCCGACCTTAGCCATTGGCTTTGTCATTGCATTTGCGCAGTCGGGTGAGTGGAGATTTGCGTTGTTTCTGGCGATCCAATGCGCGATTACCGTTGGGCTGTCGCTCACCTTCAATGCGGTGGTGACCGGTTTGGCAGAGACGCTGAAGTGGTCGCCCTGGACGTTCAAATTGCTTGCGCTACCCGCAGCCTATCTCGCCGCGAATGGCTGGGGGTACGTGCAGGCCGTCGGCTTCGCGCAAAGCCTTTGCTAGTCCAGGCTTATGCCTGCAGGCAGAGCCTCAATTCGAAAGTAGACATGGATGCAATCGCTTTGGCGAGCATTCCAAACCAATCGCCCGTTTGAGAGTTCAGCATCTGAGGTCCCGCCCTCTCCGAACGGTGTAATAACGTATTTGTCATTGGGTAATGTGATGGCTTCATACTGCCGCCGCCATTTTGAGTTGCGCGCCATGGTAAGATATTCGACCAGAAACCCATTGGCAGATGGATTGATTTCGAGGAAGGCGGCGTAAGCGTCCTTTCCGCTGTTGCACGTTGCATATCCTCCCCAAGAGCCTTCTATACCTGTCGGATCAGCACCGCCCTGCGACGGTGTGTTACTGTTGTTTCCGACCAACTGTGCGAGGGCAGCGGTGGTCAGCATCAGAAAAATCAGGGCTGTTGTACAAAAGCGAAAAAACATAAGAAACCTCCTTTACTGCGGCAGCGGAATGCCGGGGATAACGACTTCCGAAACCTCTACAGACTTAAATTTGTCGAGTGTGTAGGCGAAATGGATACGTGCGGTCACAGTGTTGGAAAGCTCTGCCAGTTCGGCACTGTAGTTTTTCTCGGACGGCGCGAAACCAACCGAGAATGTGACTGGGATGTTCGGGGCAAGCCGGGACGCACTAGCCTGTCCACAGGAGGACGTCGACGAGGACCATGAACTCCCACTCCGGCAAGGATCAATGCCAGTATGCGCACTTATCTCCAAAACATTCCCGAGTTCATCCACAAGTATTGGCATGGGCTTGAAAAATTGCACCTCGGCCTCTGAGCTGCCAGAATTGGTCAAGGTGCCAACAATCCGATACATGCTATCAGCCGATGGATCGGCAATCAGCCGTGTCAAATTCAATTCAATGCCATCAAAAGACGTCGTGACGTTTTTGAAGGGCTCGCTCTGTCCGAATGCGTTCGTATTTGCCGGTGCAGTCGTACCGCCATTGTTTGCCATTTGCGCAATCGCGCTGCCAGGCAGGGCGAGTATTGTCAAAACCGTCAAAACTTTGAGATACATAAAAAAATTCCCTATTTTTTCTTTGTTGGTGGCGCAGAGTCGACAGTGGTTTTCGACTCTTGTTGTTTTTCAAATGCAGATTTCCGTTCAACAACAGGCTCTGTCTTTTCCTTGGATTTGTCCCGTGTTGGGTCATTCCTTTCAATGACCCCATTGAGGTCGCGCAGTGCTTCGTTGTGCTCGGACTTGGCCCTCTCACGTTGCGCGGCTGTCATTGCATTCGCCTCACGTGATTTGGCACGGTCAACGGCGTCCAGCTTGGTCTGGAGTTCCTTGCGTTCAACCCCGTTTATATGGGTGACCTTTTCGTTTCTGATCAGCGCCTCGCGTTCATTGCGGGCAAAGAAAGAGTTCTCCTTGATCGCTCGGTCATTGGTGACAACCGTTACGCGACCAGTTGCCTGTTCGCCGTAGGTCTTGCTTTCGTGATCCCAGACTTTGGTCGCTGCGTTGTGCTTGTCGAGGCTGACCTTGCCAGTCTCTTGATTGATCCGTTTGGCTTCGTTTAGCTCTAACTGGTTCGTTCGCGGGTCCGAACGATCAAAGAGCTTATCATTGTCGAGTTTACGCCCATGTTCGGTCTGCTCAAGAGTTGTGGCCTCTTTCCCCTGATCGCGCTGCTCCGCTACATATTCTCGGGCTTTGTCGCGACCGTTGTTTGTGTAAAAGACAGCCCCATTCTTTGGCGGGCGAACATCGTTGCGACTATGGTTGATCTCGTCCTTATAGGCTTCTACCGTGTCGTGACGCGCGCCACTCATCAATCGGTCCAGACCTGATAGCCCTTAGCGACAAGGGCGGCCGTGAGCAGACGCGAAATCTCGGCGTGTTCTTCACTGTTGATTGTGCGCCCATCGTCCCATTGAGTTGTATCTTCCGGATAGATGTACCAGCCGGGTCGACCATTCTCGTCCGAACCGCGCTCAATACCGATTTCGCAACGTGTCTCGAGGAGTGAGAGCTCTGCCCGGTCGACGCTAAGGATACGTACGTGGACGTCCCCCGCGATCGCGGCTTCGGGTGTATCTCTAAATTCATTCGCGGCCCGTAGCCGCTCAAGAATAGACTGACTCATAGTTCACCTTTTTTTGGCCGTGGCTACCCCAACTTCTTTTCCAGAAGCCCGTGTCGTATTGGCTTTGTCCGCCGCCATCCGATCCCATGGCCCTTTGATCCCCATTGCATCAGGCTCGGCGTATCGTTTAGGCCCGTCTTTGGCCAAATCCTGCTGCTGTACAATCAGATCACCTTTCATCTCTCGCAGACGCGCTTGGTCATCCTCGGCTTGCAGCAAAGCTACCGCTATGTTCTCATCTTTCAGTGGCGCGTGGTAGTTTGCGTCGCGTGTTTGATACTCCGCGCGGATTTTGCCGCTCAGCTTTTCCGCGTTGCGTGCAGACATCGGCAAAGCATACCCGCCGCCGGGTGCAGGCGCTGTTGAAGCCCGGTTGAATTGCCCATCAAGCGTTGTCACTTTTTCTACCGATCCTGCGGAGCGATTGGCACTTTTGGGCACCCGTGCAAGCAAAACGTATTTGTCTTTGTTTACGGTGCGGCTGCCGGCATGGTCCGCATCCTCGCCCTTCTTTGAGATAGGTTCGCCTGCTGCACGGTTTGCTACACCGCGATACCCGGAATACTCTGCACGCACATAGACAAAACTGCGGCCTTTTTGATCGGTCAGAATGAAGGCGTTTTCATCATCTCGCACGCCTTTTACAGCATGCGCCGTACCCCCCGTCATCCTCACCGCAGTCTGCGGACTATCAAAAGCAACATAGACCTTATCCGGATCAGTTTCGGCCACTCAGTAGTCCTCAAACATCCAGGCGAAGGTGTCTGTTAACACGGCTTCAACGACGAATAGCGCACCGGAGGCAAATTTGTAGCCAAAGTACAGAACTGCCAGGACAACGATGAGACGAAGTAGCATGCCTTATCGCTCCACGATCGGATGCACCTTCCAGCGCATCTTTTTCATTTCAACTTTTGACCGCGCTGCCAAGTGCACGATAGCTTCTGCAAATGGTTCGTTTTCTTCTCGGCTCGGCACACCCAGGTTCGCAAATTCATCCTTCTTGACCCGGGCCGAGTACTGGGCGGTGTTGGAAATCGCGGCGCCACTCCCGCGTCCACGCGCGCCCTGCGCGACGTTTACGCTTGCCCCTGTCATTGTTTCAATATGCTCGCCGAAGAGATCAGAGGCGAATTCATTGGTTTCGCGTTCGGTGTTACGCAGGAATATCTTTGTCCCGCAGTTGCCCAGCATGTTCAGCACAGGTTCTTGACGGTCTGTCTGTTTGAAAAGCGCGTTCAAGTTCTGGAAAGCCACGATGTTCGCGTGATTGGATTGCCGGGTCCGCTCAAAGGCATCCGCATCTCCGCGGCCCTGGCCGGTTGTGAAGTAAGATTGGAATTCGTCGCAGAGAAAGAATGACGGGCGCGGTTTGTCGCGCCGCTTAAGAACTTCGCGGTAGAATTCGAGTTTGATGAATGTAGAGACGACGCGCGACATTACCTCTTTGTCCGCAATCGGCATATTGACATAGAGGATGCCACCCGTGTCGATGACTTCACCAATCTGAGCGGTCGAATGTCCTGAGAAAAGATCGTCATAAGGGGGTGTCAAGAACGTGCCCAGCATATTCGACACGAAGCTGCGCACTGTCCCTCGCGTATCGGTTGGCATCGTGAACCAGACATCAAAGAAGTAGTCAAAGGTGCGAGACACTTCGACATTACCGTCATAGACACCGTCAGGAACCTGTTTGCCCCATGCTTTGATTTTTTCATCCGACATTGCGGCCTCGTACACTTCGATAAGCGACGGCGGCTCGTTCGGGCGGGCAAAGCGTAACAGCGCGATCAGATTTTGAACTAGACGTTTTGTGTTATCGATCCAGAACGCGTCATCGCCGCCTGATGGATTCAGTGTCTCCATTACGGCAGCAAAGCGACCTGCTACCTCCTGTGCGTCATCGTCCGTATCCAGCGGATTCCACCGCATTGAGGTCTTGGGCTGATCAGGATCGATGATTAGCAGATCACGTTTGCGGCCATGGCGTTGGGCAAGAGCATCGATTTTATCGCGGAAGTCCCCCTTTGGATCGAGGATCAGCGCCGCAGCTGGTTGACCGGCAGCACCCGTTGCCCCCAACAAGCCGTCAAGCAGTGCGTTCAGTACGCAAACCGTCTTACCTGTCCCGGATTGGCCGAAGATCGCAACGTTCTTGTAGAAGTCAGGGACCCGCCAATCATAACCGCCAGCGCGGAAGGACATGGGGGCTGTGACTTCAACCGCCTCCCGTGCAGCTTCCGCGCGCTCCTCCGCCAGATGAGTTGTGTCGCGTGTCTTTGTGCCGGAGATTTCCATCTCCTCATCTATCTGAACGCGCAAAATATAAGCCTCTCGCAAGCGGCTGGACATAACCAGGCTGGCCAACGGCGCGGCGGCGATTGCACCAAAACCGATCCAGTAAAGGGGCTTACGCAAGCTCGCAAGCGGTGAAAACAGCTCCCAATCGGTTAGGACAGCAAGTCCCAAGGCCCCGATCCCGATGGTCAGAATATTGCCGATCATTGCTACGTAACGATTGATGCGTACCAGGTATCTCTCTACCGATTGCATGACGGATGGACCTGCTTCAGCATACTGCCAGCGAATTTTGGTACTGGTGAAATCGGCAAAGGGTTTGGTCAAACTCCATGTTGCAGAAGCAAGGCACCCAAAAAACAGCACAACAAGCACCATGCGCAAAAAGTCGTCATTTCGGAAACCGGGAGCGATGAAGTGAATCGCAATACAAAGCGCCAAAGACCCCGCAAAGCCGCCCCAGAAGGCGATGCTTGCTTCCGTCACATCGGCGGAAGTGACCTTGCGCTGCAACTGCTAGCCCCCCGCTGCTTCGTTTTGGACTGCCTGGATCAGCACGTCGATTGAGGCGTTCAACGCTTCGTCCAACGCGTCGCGACCGCGACCGACGCCCTCCGAAGATGTCGAAAACAGCAGATCGTCGGCAATTGTCCATTCGCCGCCGAGGCTAATGTCGATTCGCGCAGTTTTAACAGTGATGTTACCAACCTTGTTGTCCCGGTCGCGGAGTTCTCCGACGCGAAGTTTTAAGTGCACAGCAGATGCTTCGAGCGTATCAACCAGATTAAAACCATCCCTTTGAAGACCATCGTAAAATGCTCTGAGAGCTTCGTTCGTTGGTCCGGCTCCTTCCGCAGATACAAAGATCGGCACGGCTCGTGTTAGCTCCCCTTCTCGGGACGTGATCGTGACTTCGCGTGCCTTTCCCAGCGCGTCAAACTCGGACTTCTGATCTTCGGTCATTCTGCTTTTGTCGAAGCCGGTAATGGCGTCGTAGCTTTTTAAAACATCCTCACCCATGGCCGATGGGCCGCCGGCGCGCACTGTTTCCGTTGTTGCGGACATTGTTGCAAGACGGCGGTCTGACCGGGCGAGTGCCGCTGCCGCCTCATTCGACAAGGCGAGAGCGGCGGTATGCTCCGGTGTCGGCTCTGTGATCCCGCCATGGCTGGTGACAATGGCGGCCAGATCGACCAGGCGCTGATGTTGTTCGGCGGAAGCCGTTGCGAGACTTAGGTCCCGAGCCTCCGCTACCAGGTCATTCAGCGCAAAGCGCGCTGCTTCAGATCGCGCGCGCGTGATCGTCTGGGTTTGTGTCGGATCCGCGCGGGCGACGTCCAAGGGCGTGAGCGCGCCGACAGCGGCAATCAACTCTGCCCTTACGTCCGAGCTACCACCTGCGATGCTTTGGACGGCGACTGCCAATGCGTCAAGCCGACGATCACTATCCTGTACCGTAGAACGTGCATCTCGCGCAGCGTCCAGCATCGCTTCCTGCTCGGGTGTGAGCCGTGCAATATCCAACTGATCCAGCGCTGCTGCAGCTGCCAGTTTCTCGACTTCAGCTGCACCTCCAGACCGGGCGGCGTTCGCTGCCCCGACCAGACGTCCGATGCGAATGTCGCTTTCCGCTATCGACGCGCTGGCGGCCCGCGCTTCTGTAATGATCGGCATGACTTCGCGCCAACGTTCGCGGGCCTTGTCGTAATCTGTCATATCGGACTGCGCCAGCGCCAACGCGGCAATGTTGGAAGAGGACGGCTCCGATGAAAATGCGGCATGTGTCGCCAATAGAGCGTCGTAGCGGTGTTCCGATGCCGAATGGGTGTTGGCACAGCTTTCTGCGTCCCGCAGTTTTGAAGTGGCGTCCTGAAAACAGGTATCATACGCACGATCGCCTGCTTCGAGAATAGCAAGTGCACCCTCCATCAGGGCGCAGCTTTCACCGCGCCGCGGCTCAACTTTCGCAGCATCAACTTTTACAATAAACTGGTTGAACCGACCGATCACAGCCAGGGGCACCCCTCCCTGAGCCTGATTTGTTGAAGGCTGAACCGCCGTTACGTTACGTGGTTGGGAGTTGCCGACAACAAGTGGAGCCGCCAGTTGCGTTGCACCTGCGGGGCCGCATTGCACCATCGCCTGTTGTGAACTGCCGCCGCCACCTTGGTTGTTCACTTGCTGGTTGTTGGGCGTGCCGGTGTTGTTTGGGGCCGGATTGCTCTGCTGTGCGGGGGACGTGTTATTGTTCCAGCTTTGCCCGGAAACGACGGCCAGTACCGTCATCAACACGGCGGCAATTGAAGAGAAGCGAAACGGGCGCGATCGCTTCCAAAGCTGTGTGGCCTGGGTTCCGAGCGACATCGGCAAAGTTCCTCAAATATGCTCGGCGTAGTAGGTTATGTCGTCTTCTTCGATCCGCATCAGCGTCTCATTGTCGATCTGATCGATACTGTCGACTTCGTCCAGATGCTCCGCGATGCGTTCGGCCTGGATGGGCTGCAAAGCTTCAAAAAACTGACGCACTTCACGCGCATTGCCAAAGTTCTCGTCGGCATTGCGCGCCAAGTCGTCGATCACCTTCCTTGCCTCATCAGAGGCTTCGTCGGTCATGTTGAAGCCATTCTTTGTCACGAGACTTTCAAAAATCTGATACAGTTCGTCGCCATCATAAGATGGGAATTCGACCGTGCGCGAAATGCGTGACTTGAGACCGGGATTCGCTTCGACAAAGCGGCGCATCTCTGTTGTGTAACCGGCAAAAATGCAGACGAGGCGCTCGCGATGATCTTCCATCAGCTTCAAGAGCGTATCAATGGCCTCTTGCCCGAACGGATCCGTTTTTCCCGTCGCGCCACCACCGCCCGCCAGTGTGTAAGCTTCGTCAATAAAAAGAACACCATCCAGGGCGTCTTTCACTTTGTCTTGAACAAGCCTAGCGGTGTCACCTAAATGAGTGCCCACAAGAGCCGACCGGTCGACTTCGATCAGCTTTTCTTTGCGTAGCAGTTTCAATTCGTAAAGCAAGCGACCGATATAGCGCGCGACTGTTGTTTTACCGGTTCCCGGAGGACCCGTAAAAACCATATGAAAAGTCAGATTTGCAACCGGCAAGTCGCGGTCTTTCTTGAGTGAAACGACCCGGGCAAAATCAACAAGACGGAAAATCTCCTGCTTCACGGGTTCAAGTCCGATAAGCCCATCGATCTCGGCTAGGATTGGCTCGAGGCCATCCCCACGCTTTGGTGCGCTCGCGCGCTCTGATCGCCGTCGGCGACGAAACCCATCCTGCATTCTTACTACTCCAATTGATCGTCCATTTGCTTGATCGCCTCGCGACCAACTAGCTTGCGGCGCACCACATCGTCCTCGCCGTCGCTTCGCACCAATTCAACAAGCTGCTCGGCTATACGGCGGCAACTCTCTGCATTGTCAAAGTCTGCGCCCGCGCGGTCCTTTACTTCTAGCATGAGGCGCCGCGCCTGGTCCGCTGCATTGTCGTCTTCCAGCGCCCATCCCACGTCTTCCAACCGACGCTCTAGCAATTCCACAAGAGTATCTTCTGGCAGCTCATCAAAACGGAAATCTCTGGTCGTCAGCTTGCCAAGCCAGCGTTGCACTTCGGGCGCACGCTTTAAACGAGCCGCATCTTGCTCTGACGCGGTCATGGCAATGAAAATGCGCTGCGGATGTTGGACGAGCACGTCAAGAAGAGCGGCACCGAAGTCCTCAGCCGGACCCGGCCCACCATATCCGTCGTCAGCAAGCAACCAGCCTGCATTCTCAATCAACAAGGTGCCCCCCAGTGCCTGTTCCGCCTTGCCACGCCCAAGTTGCGCGGCGGTGCCGTATTGACCTGATCGCAGATCGGTTGCGCGCACACCGACAATATTTGCTGTTTCAACAGCTTTTTTGCCTGTCAGCATTTGGGCGGCGGCGACAGCGGCGGTTGATTTTCCCGTGCCACTGGGCCCAGAAAACAACGCGACCAGCGCTGGGGCTTTCGTACCGAATGGATTGTCCGGATCTTCCTCTGCTGGCGCGACCAGACGTTCCATAATTTCGTCTTCGGTTGCTTCAATGCCCTCCAACGCGCCGAGCCGCGCCCGTGCTTCGCCGAATAGCTTGATACGATCCGCATCGCTTAACTGCCCGCGAGGGCCTGCCTCGGCGGAATGGGTCTGCTGTGCTCTGCTGGCAGACATGAAGCTGAAAAACTTGGCAACACCCGGCACTTTTGCCAAGCCATTCAGCCAGCCAAAGTCCCATGCCAGTGTCAATAATACCATCAGCCAAAGCAAGATCGCGATGATCAGCATCCATGATCCCATCGCGCCGCCAATCAAGCGAAACAAAAGCACGCCCGCCAGCACCAGCCCAGCAATTCGGAGCGGCAAAGGGATCATCGACAAAGCACGCATGCAGAAGACCCTCAGAAGCCGGGTGTGATCGGCAGCAGAAGCTGGTCACCTTCGGCCATTGTCGGCCATGCAATCGACGCAGCACCGCTTTCCAAAGCGATGGTGATGCCACCGCCGCCATCTTTGACCCCGGTCACGAGTACGTTCCCGTCAGCGGGGTAGGGGATGGCGATCGTGGTGCGCGCGTTCAGTGCCAGCACCTCGACGGGGATCGAGCTAGAACTCTCAAAGCGCAGGATGTCGCCGTCTTCTGCATGAGTATCCCACAGCGTGACCCACGCAAGCTGCAACCCACCCTGAACAATCTGCTGGCGCATTTCCTCGCGCGTCTCTTCGCTCACAGATTCGGGCATGGACGCCAGGGCATCATCTACCTCATCCGCACCCACCATTTTGACTGGCAGGCCGCCGGGTGTTGCCAAAAGTGTTTGATGCGCCGCCAAGCGGGTCTGATTTTCGGCGTCTGTAATCACATCACCTCCTCCGCCCGCGCCAAACATGGTGAAGGCACCGGCGGCGACCGCGGCTGCGGCGGCGGCTGCAATCAGCCAGCTCGCCCGCCCGCGGCCAGCCGATGTGTGATCTCCGCCATCGTTTTGCGTAGCATTTTGAGAGGTTGATGACCCGCTTGTTTCAAATTCAGAGCTAGAAGCCTCATTTTGCGACGGTGCGTTGCCGGGACGCCGCCGCACGTTTTTACGTTGGCGATCACGTTCGTTTGCCATATTCAACCCACCCTGGAATAAAACTCAATTTTCCAAATAGTCCTAAAATCCCACTCAATTTTGGCTACTTTAAAAACACTTGCCACACGAGAGAATCTAAGTAAAAATTGACGTTAGAATTTTAACTGTGTCAAGAAAATAGCTGTTTTCAGTAGCTTGATGCTTGGTTTGGTTTAAGGGCTGGCGCACCTACTTGACGGGTTTGGTCGGTAGTGAATTTGTGGGGAAATTATGCGCGGCGCAATTTCGGCTATTTCTATTGCTATCGTTTGTTGTTCTTCGTTCGCACATGCTCAGATGGTTGCGGAAAGCGCCTCAACTGCAAGTTCTTCTGGTGTGTTTGATACTGAGGCGAGCGACTATGTTGAAAACAATGGCCTCGCCGCGCGCGTGCTTTTCGTAAGCAAGTCTGCTGGGACACAGCGAACAGTAAGCATCGAGATGAGGAACACGCGAGAGGAGCCGATCTGGCTGGCTGTTATCGGCCCACCTCCGAATGCGGTTGATACCCTCGGTTCAACGTACAGCGTTGTCCAGATTGCGGGTCTGGCGACCTGTCAAACCCTTAAATCGAATAGTATCGAAAGGTGCATGACCAACTATAGCGGGTACTTGCCGGGAAGCGCCTTTACATCGCTCGCAGCTGGAGCATCTTCGCTCGTCAATTTGACGCTATCCGCACCGGAAGCACAAAGCTCCGGAGACGGCTTTATGAGCCTGACGATGAGTGCTGCATTAGGGGTAGGCGATCAGCCAGCTAAATCCGGGGATCGTGGTCTAATTTCAATCCCCATAAGTTTTCCGCTTATTCCTTTGGAGGCGAAATGATCCGGTTTCTTACGTTCTTTACGACGCTTTTTATCTTGTCAAATCCCGTTGCGGCGCAGTTCACCGGCGGTGGCTCCTCCTCTGGCGGTAATTCTGGTGGCGCTTTCGGCATTCAGGAACAGGGCGATAACGTTACTGATACGTTTGCCGGACTAACGTTCCAAGTGCAGCGGTTGGTGCGCGACCCTTCGACAACCAACGCGTACCGATTGATCTTAAGGGTAATCGAAACAGAAAAAACCGGGCGTCGCGTTGCAATGGTGCAGCCAGCAGCAACATTGATTGATGAATTCGGCAATGTGTATTACGTGGCGAATTCGACAGGTGTGCCGATTTGTACCCGGCCCAATAAAGCATGGGATTTGGACACATCCAATTGCGCCTATTATTTGAAAGATACGCCGGTAACACTAACGCCGAGCCAGCCAACGCCTGTCGTGCTGACGCTGTTACCCTATGACGGGGCTTTTTCGGCGGAGCTTGCCCAAATCGCAAGCACTGCGTCGCTCTCAGCGCGTTTTGCAATTTACTCGCGGGATTTGCAGACTCAACAATTCTACGATGTTGTGATCAACGGCATCGAACTGCCGCAAGGGAACTCATAAATGCGTTTGATCAGCTCAATCTTCTGCGTTTTGACACTGATGGCGGGCTCAACGGCGTATGCCGCTGAAAGCGTTGATGAGGCTGTTGAACAAATTGCACAGAAATTCGTGGCGTCTCAATTGGGCGGTGAAACGTCTCAGCGCGTCGCGGTCACCTCGTTCGTTTCAACCGGTAAACAAACAACGCAGCTTACCAACCTGTTGATGATCGCATTGACGGGTAAGATGGTGTCGCATGGAAATGATGTATTTCGCGTAATAGAACGCGCGCAGCTGGAAAATGCGCTGCAGGAGATCCAGCTGTCCGAAGTTGACCTCTTCAACCCGTCGTCGGCAAAGGAGTTCGGAAATTTTCTGGGCGTCGATGCACTTGTCGTTGGTGAAATTACACCTCTATCAGATCGTGTGCGCATCGACAGTCGTTTGATCGACGTTGAGACTATCGAAACGCTGGAAGTGGCAAGCGTTTGGGTACCGTTGACACCAACGGTGCAGCGCCAGTTGGACACGGTGGTAAAGATTTCGAGATCAAACATGATGGGTGGCGCGCCGGCGCCTGATCGCCGCAATGGAATTTGGAAAGGCACCGGCACATGCGGCGAGGCGTCATTTGGCATTGCTGTATCCGTGGTGGTCAATCCGGACGATACACTGACGGCCATGCAGACTTACTTCCCTTTGAACAATGGCATCAAAATCGAATCTGGTGTGCTGTCGATGGAGGGGACGGTGAACGAAGCTACCGAAGAATTCACTTTAAGCCCAAATGATTGGATGTATCAGCCGCGCGGGCATCAGGCGCTCGGTTTTGAAGGCCGGTTTGACCTGGATCGTGAAGAAATCACGGCGCGTTATCTTCAGGAAGGCTGCGGCGAGTTGCGCCTGCGCAAACAATAAAACCGTCTGTTGTAACAGAAGGATGATAAAATGACGAAATTGCTTTTCAGAACGACCTCGATCCTGGCGCTAAGCATCGCCGTCGCTGCGGCTGGTCCAGCAAAACAGGTCCAGGCCTTTGACTTGGGCGATGTAGCTAAAGGCGCGGCTGCAGCCATTATTTTAAATAAGCTGTCCCAGAACAATAAGGAACAGTCGAAGTCTTCGAACGCTGCACAGCAAAAAACGACTGGTTCCTCGACAAGCGGAAATTCGGTCGCCCAGACGCAACGGGCACTCACAGAGCTTGGATATGACCCTGGTCCGGTCGACGGGCAAATGGGTGGCAAGACCCGCGCGGCAATCGAGGCTTTCCAGACAGACCGAGGTTACCCGATCACAGGAAAGCTCTCAACCGAGCAATACGCCGCTATGAACACGGCGTATTCCATGATTGTCAGCCCGCCAGCGCCTGGTCAGATGACCGAGGCAGCGACCTATGAGGCGCAGCTCTACCTTTCCAATCTGGGCTATGATGTGGGGACACCGGATGGTGTTTGGGGTCCGAAGTCACAAGCGGCTCTGAACCAGTTTCGTTCGACCAGCGGAACACCTGTCGGCGGGCAGTTATCGGTAGCGGACCTTGGTACTCTGCATAAGCAGGTGCATGGCGCACCCGCACTCAATCTGGTGGCACCAGGAGGCCTGGTGATAGCCGGCACATCGGTTTTCGGAGGCAGCAATGCTGCACAAATAGGCTCGCCGGGGCTGAATCTCACCGGTCAGCCCAACCTGAATCTTGCTGGACAGCAACCGACTGCTGGCGGGAACGGATTGGCGCCAGGCAATGTCGCGCCCCCCGCCGGACTTGGCGCACTTGCTGGTGGTGGAAATTCCGGGCAACCCACATTGAACCACAATAACCAGCTAGGCGTGCAGCAAGGCGGGGCACAACTTGGTCTTGGTCAAAATCAATTGGGCGGTGAAAATACACTTGCAACTGCACCATCGGGTTCAACTGCGTCGACGCAGCCGTCGCCGGTTGATCCATCGAGCTACGTTCATCTTTCCGACCGACCCGTTGAGGGGATGCAGAACGTCCAGCGGACTATGGCAATGCAGATGGCCAAGGCACGGCCCGAGCTCTTGAGTGATCAGAACAACCTTCGCTCCTGGTTTGATCAGGACCACCCGCTAAACAGCAAGTCAGCTTTGCGCCAAGCTTACAACAGCGGTAATGATATTCAACGAGAAGACATATTAAGTGACTTCCGCAAAACGCTTGCCGCTGAAATCTCCAATAGCCCAACCATCTCCGCCGCAAACCCATATCCAATTGCGCTTTATCAAAATGTAAGCTTGGGGCAGTACATCGACGGGCAGGGGCTGCAATTGATCGGCCAAGATATAACCGACTTCCGTTGGCAGTATAGAACGCGATATTTGTCTGCATTTGCGACCATGCGCTCAGATCTACCCGGTACGGACGTCCTGAAAATCACGCGCGAAGAAGCGGCGCAGTTGATCGACTATGTCAAAGCGAGCAAAAAACGACTGTTCCGTGTTGTTTGGGGGCAAGTCTCCAATGTTGGCGAAGACAAGAGCGTTGCGGATTTCGCAAAATCCACCGGTCAGTTCGGTGCACGCGATGTCGCGACGACGTTCTCCGTTGACAAGGTAACACTGAACTTGGCGGACAATGCCTACAAAACGCAGCCCAAGGTGCAAAACGAGATCTACACTTTCCAATTGGACAGCGGTCCGGCACGTGGCGCAGGTACGCCAGTTCTCGCCTTTTTGAAAGATCGGGGTGTTCCGGTGATGAACGGCCACCTGCTGTTGAGTGCAGGTCAGTACGGCCAGCAAGTCATGAATGAGGTTGTTCCCGGCGGTAACACGAACCATTCGGAGGCGATTGATGAACTGACCTATCTGACATGGTTGAAATTGAACCCTGACTTCGCCGGTAAAGATATGAACTTCGTTTCTGTCGCGGCGCGGGTGATGACAGAGCCAGAAAAGCGACAGTTCTTTGGTGATGGCGCACAAAGCCTCGGTTATCTGCGTCCGAACGCCGCTTACAACGACCTGAATTCCTTGCAGAACGTTTTCCCGGATGAATTTGCAGCACAGGATGCAAAGCAGGCATTCTTGTCGAACTATTATCCGCGCGTTTTGGCAACAGTGCCAGAGTGGCCGGTCCCGGTCATTCAGGTGATGGGCGCGCGTCTAGGTTCCTATGACTTCGAAAACCAATTCTTTCCGATCCAATACGATGGCGTTGGGCAAGGTCAGGCTATTGCCCCACGCGTCGTGCACGTTCAAGGCCGAAACCACAATGCGTCACTGGTGTCAGCGGACCGGCTTGCCGCCTTGCCAACACGGTTGGAGATGTCGGCAGATCAGGCCCGGGCGCTGCGCGATTCGATGAATGGCGGCAACCGGATTTATCTGGGGTGGACAGCGACGTTCGATATGGGCGCGGACGGCACAGAGCACGAGTTGCAATTCGATCCAAGTGGTGAACATGCGAGACAGACTGGCATTCGCCCGGGTCGCGCGACGTTGAATCAGATCGCGCTGTTCCGAGATGCAGCACTCACGCAGGTGCTGAAACAATTCGAACCAGCGGCAATGGTCCAGGAACCTCAGTTCGATGGTCCGCCGACGCTGGGCGACGGGCCCGAAAAAATTCTGGCGAATATGAAATTGGCGGAGCCTGCTCAGCTTCTCAAGAGCGCAGTGAATTTGGTCAAAGATTTCAATGTAAAACAGGCGGTCATCAAGACTCACAGAGATGTCTTACAAGCCAATGAGTTCGACGTAGATCAGAGAGTGAGTGAAGCCGAAGCTTATTGGGAAACAATTTCGACTGGCGATGTTTGGTTTCAAGGAGCGGCCCGACTGGGCAGATATGACCGTGCAACGGAGAACTTCCCATTCGATCTGGCAAATATGCAAGCACAGCGGCTGACTATGGGAAACAAGTCACCGTTTAATTCCTACGCGAACCCTCAACTGACAGGGACTGAGATTTTCGAATCTCTTTCAGTTCCTGAAGATGTGGCGCGGCAGATTGTAGAAGGCAATCTGCGCGACATTCAGTATTTTGTACGAGCACGGCCGGTGGCTGCTAGCAAAGTCGCAAACCGAGAAAATGGTTTCGATCTGATGCTGCAGCCGATGGAAGTGATCTTTGCGCAACCCAATCTGCCCGGTGGGGCAGTGTTGGCGCATCGCAAGTTCGACACAGACGAGGATTTCTTTGACGAGACGTTCACCGCAGCCGATTTTCCTGAGTTGAAAGAGCGGCTGCCCTTCGATGCCAGCATAATTCAGCTTCTCCGCGTCAAGCAAATGAGCGATGATCAGTTGGAAGCTGGTCTCGACAACCTGATGGCCGAAACCTTCCACTACGAAAACCAGAGTAGAGGATTTGTGCCGGTCCGGTTCTTTGAGGATCTGCGCTATTTTGAACCGGCGAAAGTCGCGCTGTACCGTGATCGCTATCGCAATTGGATCAAGGCCCGTGCAGAGGCTCTCGGCACCAAGTTCACAGTGACACATGGCAATGACGTCAGCGCATCGGGCTGCCGTGACGTTGCGCTGTTGCGCGGCGATTATGACGTGCTCGGTCAATGGGGCCTCGATACAACGGCGATGGTTGCCGCGGGCGCCAAGGTGCAACAGGCGTCTATGGTAATGGGTGATGCGACCACGATGCCTGACAACCTGTACTTCCTTGGTGCTATGGAAGGCGGAGAGCGACAGTCTTGCAACCAGCAAGCCTTGATGGGAGCAATTTCACTCGATGGCGTTGGTTTGGTGCGGGCGCAGTCTACGAACCAGCCATATTACTATCAGACGCGTCAAATCGACTTCGAATTGCAATCGGTTTCGATGACAACCGGTCGAGATGGCGTTCCAATCATGTTATTGAATGGGGTGGCTACTGAAACGCGTTATTACAATGCTCATCGCAACAATATTGCGGGTGTTTCGCCGGAACATGTTGTTGAAAACTTAAAAGGTATTGCGGCACTGGCGACAGGTGCCAAACTTCAACACGCAGCCTTTTCGCCATCGGACAAGGCAAATGCCAACGATGGGATCTGGCCGGTCGTTGAGGACGTTGCATTTGCCGGAACCGGGCGTGACACCGTAGGCATTTCTCTCGGCATGTCCATGCAGGAGGCGGAAGCCGTCATCAACGACGAGTTTGATGTTACTGTCGTTTATGAAACGGAGGCGCCTGAAGGCAACAGCGAGCCTGCATTCGATTTCATTCGGACCTACTTTGTCGGTGGTACAAGTCAAGCCATCACCCTTATGTCTTACAGTCCGACGGGCCCGGTTATGGCTGTGAACCGCCACCTGCTGCGCAGCGATGCACCATGGCCACAAGACCGGGTCAGCGCGTCATTGATCGATAAGTATAGTGTCCCAGCCGCAAGCACTTCTAATGACTCAACGCTGGTATGGTCTTCTTCGCAAGACTGCGTCAATCTCCCGTTGTCACCGGTGGGGGAACGTCAGTTACAACCAATGAACGATGGTGCTTTGAACGGAGAATTTGATCCGAACCTGGCCGCCTATGTGATTGGTTCCATTGCGACAATTGACGGTGGGGACGCGGAATTTCTCAAAGAGAATGCGTCTTGTGGAGAAATTGTGATGTACTCGTCTTCGTTGCTATCGCCTATCGACGGCCAACATGGGTTTTACACATTCATGACGGATCTCTCCGCTGTGAATGCTGTGTCCGAAGCTTTGGTGACTGAAAAAGAAGATGACATTGAAATCAAGTTTTGAGTTGCTTTGTGAATGGATCCGATGAGCCCGACTTTGGTAGCTCAATTTGACTGTTGGTGCATGATCGGCCCGTGGTCCATTGACCCGCCCCCGAGGCTCCCTAACTTATAACGGGAGTGTTCGGATCTTTGCTCTGCTGCCCAACCTTGGATCGCCGGAAGCTGGATTTTCCGGCTGCCTCAGATGACGGGCTGGTGATGCCATTGGGATAATACATGGCAATCGGGACAATGTATCTGATCGCGCTGTGGGGTCTAGTGCGTACGTCAATCCTCCAACTTTGCGCGGGCATCTGCAAGGCTCGTGAACCATTGCGCGTTCAAACACTCCGCTCGGAGCTTGCTGTTGAACGCTCCAATGAAACCGTTGTCTGTCAGTTTGTCCGGCTGTGAGAAGTCCAGCGTGACGTCTTTCGGATACGCCCATAGGTCGACTGTCTGACATCAGCACCTACTGGATAAGTTCAGGGGGTTGAGCAACGGAGAACTTCTGGTTCATCGGAATTATTATGGAGTGAAGATGAACAAGAAATCCGGAACATCGAAGGATGCTGCTGACAAGCTGTTCAGAGGCATCAGGCGGAAGACCCGCGAGCACTGTTCAGCCGAGGAGAAGATCAGGATTATCCCGGCTTGCCTGCGAGGTGAGGAAAGCACTGCCGCACTGTGCCGCCGCGAAGGCATTGCTGAGAGCTTGTATTGTTCTAGGTCGAAGCAATTTGACCCAGCCCCCCTGATCCGGGCCGATCAGGTGTAGAATCCGTCCCTGTTTCTTTCTTTTGACATGGTTGCGGTCAAAGCCTGCTGAGTGGAGTCTATGCGTAGCTCAGGCGAAGCAGGCCGGGTGGCGCGGTTGAGATTGGCGTAGACGGCTGGAGCCAGCGCACCAGGGTAAGTGTGTGGTCGCTGTGTATTGTGATCAATCCTCCAGTTTTCGATGATCTTTCGGGCTTCGGCGAGATTGCCAAAGATATGCTCATTCAAGCACTCATCTCGCCGACGGCCATTGAAGCGTTCCACAAACGCGTTTTGCATGGGCTTTCCCGGTGCGATGTAATGCCAACCGACACCACTGTCCTGACACCATCTCAGCACTGCATAAGAAGTCATTTCAGTCCCATTGTCGCTGACAATATGTCCGGCTGGCCGCGCATGCGGATCAGGCCATCCAGTTCACGGGTCATGCTGCGGGCACCATACAAGGAGCGATCAACGACGGTTGCCAGCGCCTTGCGCGTACAATCATCCACGATGCACAGTACCCGGAACCGGTGGCCGTCCTCAAAGGCGTCAGACACGAAGTCCAACGACCAGCGCTGATTGGCGCGATCCGGCACCAGGATTGGCCTGCGCGTCCCCTGGGCCCGCTTGCGCGAACGTCTGCGGCGAACCGCAAGCCCTTCTCCGCGATACAGCCGGAACAGCTTATTGTGGGTCACTTCAAAGCCTTCCCCAGCCAGCAGGATACCCAGGCGGAGATATCCAAACCGGCGACGCTCATTCGCTAGTTCCCGCCGCCGCTTAGGCAGGGCATCATCGCCTTGATCCCGCTTTTGGTATTGGAAAACTGACCTATGCAGATCAGCTAACTCGCACGCCCGTCGCTCAGAAAGGCCGTGCCGATCCACCACGTCCGACACAGCCCTGCGCTTCACATCAGGCGTTAGTAACTTTTTGTCGCGAGGTCTTTCACCGCGGCGTTGTCCAGCATGGCATCTGCCAACATACGCTTCAAACGATTGTTCTCATCCTCAAGCGCACGTAGCTTCGTGGCGTCAGACACATTCATGCCACCGAACTTCGCTTTGTATTCATAAAACGTGGCATTGCTGATCCCGTACTTCCGGCACGGCTCCTGCGCTTTCACGCCAGCCTCGTATTCTTTGATCATCTCAATGATCTGTTTATCACTAAATCCGCGTTTCACAGTCCATCCTTCGCTTGGACGGATTACTAACACCTCACTGGCCCGATTAAAGCGAGCTGGGTCAGTACCCATGAGGTCACAACACTTGGCCCAAGTTACAACATTGGTTGTAAGTTATTCCAGAAATGGGCGAGAACTACAAAATATGAGACAATAACGGGACGGTTAGATAAGCGGTAAATGGCTGATAAAATTATAAAACACAACGTTCTAAATGCGGCCCGGCTGTCGGTTGCGCCCATGATGGACTGGACAGACCGGCATTGCCGGATGCTGCATCGGCAGCTGACGGATGAGGCGCTGCTCTATACGGAAATGGTGACGTCGGCGGCACTGGTGCGTGGTGGGGCGGCCCATCTTCTGGCGCATTCACCGCAGGAGCATCCCGTGGCGCTGCAGCTGGGCGGGTCGGTTCCGGCGGAACTGGCGGAGGCCGCGCGGATGGGCGCAGAGGCCGGCTACGCAGAGATCAACCTGAATGTCGGATGCCCGTCAGACCGGGTGCAGTCGGGGTGCTTCGGCGCGGTGCTGATGGAACAGCCCGCACTGGTGGCCGACTGCGTCAAAGCCATGCAGCGCGCGGTGGATATTGATGTAACGGTCAAATGCCGGATCGGCGTGGATGATCAGGACCCCGAAGAGGTCCTGCCGGGGTTTCTTGCCCGCATTGTCGGGGCCGGGTGTGAACGTGTTGCCATCCACGCCCGCAAAGCCTGGCTCCATGGGCTGAGCCCCAAGGAAAACCGGGACATCCCACCTCTGGACTATGACCTGGTGCACAGGATGAAGGGGCTTTTTCCCAACCTGCATATCTCGGTGAACGGCGGGATCACCACGCTGGAACAAGCGCAGGCCTTTCTGGACGGCGGGCTGGATGGTGTGATGATCGGGCGCGAGGCTTATCACAACCCGATGGGGGTGCTGGCCGCCGCCGATCCGGTCATTTTCGGACGTGGCCGGACCCGCACCGCGGAAGAGGCCGTGGCCAGGATGCTGCCCTACATCGACGCACATGTGGCAGACGGCGGACGGCTGGGCCAGGTGACACGTCACATGCTGGGTCTTTTTAACGGCCGGCCGGGCGCTCGGGCCTGGCGGCGCATGCTCTCTGAGGGGGCGAACCGGCCGGGGGCGGGCCGTGCCCTTGTGGAGGAGGCTCTGGCGCAGATCCGGCCCGAGGCGCCTCTTGCGTCCACAGCCTGACAGACAACGGAATACCTGAAGATGCCTGATCCTTACCTGCTCGCGCAGATGACCGTCCTGCTCGCCATCATCGGCGCCTTTGCCGGTGTTCTGGCAGGGCTGCTCGGCGTGGGGGGCGGGATTGTCCTGGTGCCCGCCTATTTCTATGCCTTCACGACCCTGGGATATGGCGGTGACGCGCTGATGCAGGTCTGTGTGGCGACGTCACTGGCGACGATCATCGTGACCTCTATGCGTTCGGTGCTCAGCCACAACAAAACCGGCGCGGTTATCTGGCCCATTCTGCGCGGCTGGGCGCCGGGTATCATGGCGGGGGCCGTGGTGGGCATGCTGGTCGTGGCGCAGTTGCGCAGCTCGACCCTGCAGCTGCTTTTTGGTCTGCTGGCGATGACCGTCGGGCTTTATATGGCGCTGGGCCGCAGTGAGTGGCGGCTGGGGCATGAGATGCCCTCGGGGCTGCGCAGGATCGCGGTGTCCCCGGTGGTGGGCTTTCTGTCCGTGCTGATGGGCGTGGGGGGCGGCAGTTTCGGTGTGCCGCTGATGACGCTTTATGGCACGGCCATCCACCGGGCGGTGGCAACGGCGGCAGGGTTCGGACTGCTCATCGCGGCACCCGCTGTTCTGGGCTTTCTGCTGACACCGGTGGAGGCGTCGGCGCGGCCGCCGGGCACGGTTGGCTCGGTCAACCTGGCCGCTTTCCTGCTGACCATCGCGATGACACTGGTCACGACACCGCTGGGCGCGCGGCTGGCCCACAGTCTTGACCCCGTACGCCTGCGGCGCGTTTTCGCTGTATTTCTGCTGCTGGTGGCCGCGAATATGGTGCGCAAGGCGCTAGGCGGGTGAAGGCGTACCGGGAAAAGGGGTGGTGTGTTTTTCCGCCGGAGCCTGCGCTGCAGGACTGGGTACGCCATGCCGCGCGGGATGCAGAGCGCGCGCTGAAAGATCCGGCTCTGGCCCATCTGCACCAGTGTGGCGGCACCTGGTTTGTCGGGCTGGATGCGCTGGCCAATGACGCTGAGGGGCGGGTGGCCGGGTCCGGGCCGCTGGCGGGGCGTGCCGTGGATTTCCTCGGCACACAGCCCGGCGGCTGGCCGGCGCTGCACCGCGCGCAGCTCTCGGTGACCTTTCCGGGCTATCCGCAGCCGCGCGAGGGCGAAACCGGGCCTGCGTTCCGCTACCGCCTGAACCGTGATGCGGCCCATGTGGACGGGCTGATCGGGGAGGGAACCCCCAAGCGCCGTTTCGTGCGGGAACCGCATGCCTTCATCTTGGGCATTCCCCTGAACGACGCAGGCCGCGACGCGGCCCCGCTGGTGGTCTGGGACGGCAGCCACCGGATAATGCAGCAGGCCTTTCTTGCGGCTTTTCGCGGATGCACGCCGGATAAGATGTCAGAGCGTGATGTGACAGATATATATCAGGAAACCCGCCGGCGCGTGTTCGAAGAATGCGAACGTGTTGCGGTAACGGCACCGCCTGGCGGTGCGATTGTGCTGCACCGGATGACCCTGCACGGCGTTGCCGCCTGGGCCAAAGGGGCAGATGCCGCGGGCGGGCGGCGCATGATTGCCTATTTCCGGCCCGAAATGCCGGGTGGCGTTCCGGCCTGGCTTGCACCGGACGCATGACCGCTGGTCGCGCGGTCTGCACCCCCTTGGCAAGGGCGTGCGCCTCGCCTATACGCGCAGCCTGAACATCGCACGAGGGTCCGGACATGACAGGCAGCGCAAATCTCAACATCATGATCAAGGCCGCCCGCAAGGCAGGCCGGTCGCTGGTCAAGGATTTCCGCGAAGTTGAGAACCTGCAGGTGTCGATGAAAGGCGCCGGCGACTTTGTGTCCCGCGCTGACCTGAACGCCGAAAAGATCATCAAAGAAGAACTGATGGGCGCGCGCCCGACCTATGGCTGGGTGGGTGAGGAATCCAAAGAGGAAGAGGGCCAGGACCCGACGCGCCGCTGGATTGTCGACCCGCTGGACGGCACCACGAATTACCTGCACGGCCTGCCGCACTGGGCGGTGTCGATCGCCCTGGAGCACAAAGGCCAGATCGTTGCGGGTGTCGTGTTCGACCCGGCCAAGGACGAGATGTTCTGGGCGGAAAAAGGGGCCGGGGCCTGGATGAACGAGAGCCGTCTGCGCGTCTCAGGCCGTATCCGCATGATCGAGAGTGTTTTTGCCACCGGTCTGCCGTTTGGTGGCCGGGGGGATCTGCCGGACACGCTGCGCGAGCTTGGCCGTGTGCTGCCCGGATGCGCGGGCGTGCGCCGCTGGGGCGCTGCTGCTCTTGATCTGGCCTATGTGGCCGCCGGCCGCTACGACGGATACTGGGAACGGCGTCTGAATGCCTGGGACATCGCTGCGGGCACCATCATTGTGCGCGAAGCGGGCGGTCTGGCTGAACCCATCGACCCCAGCGGTGACATCGTTGCAGATGGCACGATCATCTGCGCCAATGAGGCGCTGTTTTCGCCCCTGGCGAAACTGATCCGCGACTGATCCCGCTCAGCTGTCCGAGGGGTGATTGACCCCGTCGTGCCAGACCATCGGCTCAAAGTCCGTCGGATCCTGACCGTCGATACAGCCGATGTTCACACCAATTTCTGACGGATCAGACCGGCGACGGTGATGTGTGTAAATCCCGCAGCTGCCGCAGAAATAATGCTCTGCTGTGCGCGTGCCGAACTGGTAGAGCCGCAGGTTCTCTGCGCCCGAGATGATTTCCAGTGAATCGTATGCGCAGCTGACATTGCCCGCCTGACGGCGACGGCAGAAAGAGCAGGTGCAGCGCGCAGGTGTCATGCCGCGCCCGCGCAGCCGGGCGGAAATCACGATACTGCCACAGTGACAGCGCGCGGTGATGCGCTCGTTTGTCATTTGCGCCCCACTTTCGGAATACGGCTTTGTTCAAAGGTGTAGCGCGCCTCGGGATGCGGCGGCTGGCCGTGCGTGCGTTCCCAGAACGCAGGTCCCCCGCGCGCGAGCCACACCGGAACGGCCAGGATCAGGCCGGCCACAAAGCCGCCCGCATGGGCCCAGTAGGCCACGCCGCCGCCACCTGTGTCTGCCCCGAGCCCGCCCAGAAACTGCATGCCGAACCAGACGGCCAGCATTATCCAGGCTGGGATCGGAAAGACCTTAAAGAAGACAATCAGAATGAGCAGGATATCAACGCGCGCCTTCGGAAAGAGCAGAAGATAGCCGCCCATCACGCCCGCGATTGCGCCTGAGGCACCGACCGTCGGAACGGTCGATCCGGGGTCGATACCCACCTGCGCCAGTGAGGCAAGAATGCCCGACGCGATGTAGAACACCAGATAGCCCAGATGCCCCATCGTGTCTTCGATGTTGTCCCCGAAAATCCACAGAAAAAGCATGTTGCCCGCCAGGTGCATGATGCCCCCGTGCAGGAAAATGGACGAGACCAGCGTGTAATATCCGTCACCACCTGTGATCCGCGCCGGAATCATTGCCCAGTCGTACCACAGGGCATTGATAACGCGGGCATTTTCCATGTCGCCCCAATAGCTGAGGAAAATGAGAATGTTCATCGCCATGAGGCCCCAGGTCACCCAGGGCGTGCGGCCGGACGGATTGTGATCGCGGATCGGAAACATGGGCCCACGCTGGGCGATTGCACGAGCAGGGTCAAGGACCGCCGCGCTTAAGGCGGCGGCCCTTTGTCTCAGGAAGCAGCGCCGAGCAGGGCCGCATTCCCGCCGGAAGCTGTCGTATCCACGCAGACGTGCCGTTCGGCCCGGACACGGGCCTCATCCGGGCGGCCCGGGATCAGCGGGATGATCGCCCCCTTGCGGGCGGCCAGCGCCTGTTCGATACGGCGCGCGGTGTCCGTGTCGCCCCACCACAGAACGCCGCCCCATGCGGGGCCATCTGTGAGGCTTGCCGGATCAATTCTGCCGGTGGTTTCCACGGCGACACCACCCAGGGCTCGCACCGCGCGGGCCTGGGCTGCGGCCGCCGCATCGCCTGGGCCCATACAGAGCAGTGGCGCCCGTGGCAGAGTGCTCAGCCGGTTGGATTCGCCCGTGGGCCCCGGCAGCGACAGGGTGCTCAGCCCTGTGCGCTGGTGATCCGGCATCGCGGGCAGCGCCTGCATCGCGGTGTCCCAGACCGCGTCGGTGCTTTCGCGCTCCGGCGCGCCGAACCGCGGCAGATAGCTGGGTCCGCCCGCCTTCGGGCCGGTACCGGACAGACCCTCACCACCAAAGGGCTGGCTGCCGACAATCGCACCGATCTGGTTGCGGTTGATGTAGACATTGCCCGCCTCAATGCGCTCTGCCACATGCTGCACCCGGTCATCGATGCGGGTGTGCAGGCCAAAAGTCAGACCGTAGCCGGTGGCATTGATGTCATCGATGATGCTGTCCAGCTCATGTGACCCAAAGGTGGCCAGGTGCAGCACCGGACCAAAGATCTCGCGCTCAAGATTCGCAATACCGCTCACACGGATCAGGGTGGGCGCAATGAAGGTGCCGTGTTCCGGCACTGCCAGCTCTTCGATCACCCGTTTTTCCGCGCGTGCTGTGGCGATGTGATCCGCAATGACCCTGTGAGCCGCATCATCAATCACCGGACCCAGATCGGTGCTCAGGTGCCAGGGGTCGCCGACATTCAGAGCGTGCATCGCGCCTCTGAGCATTTTGGTGAAATCTTCCGCGATGTCCTCCTGAACATAGAGGCAGCGCAGTGCCGAGCAACGCTGTCCGGCGGACTGGAATGCGCTTTCAACAATGGACTGCACAGCCTGTTCGGGCAGGGCGGTGCTGTCCACAATCATGGCGTTCAGGCCGCCGGTTTCCGCGATCAGCGGCGTCCCGGGCTGGCAGTGCAGGGCCATATTGCTGCGGATCCGCTGGGCTGTGGCGGTGGAGCCGGTAAAGGCAACGCCGTTCACACGCGCGTCTGATGTCAGCATCGCACCGATGTCCCCGCCGCCCGGCAAAAGCTGCAACGCCGCGCGCGGAACGCCTGCCTCGTGCAGCAGCGATACGGCAAGATCGGCAATCAGCGGCGTCTGTTCGGCAGGTTTGGCCAGAACGGCGTTACCGGCGGCGAGGGCTGCGGAAATCTGCCCGCAGAAAATCGCCAGCGGGAAGTTCCAGGGGGAAATGCAGGTGAAGATGCCTGCCGCGGGCGTGTCCGTCGCCTGGGCTGCGTAATACCGCAGAAAATCAACCGCTTCGCGCAGTTCCGCGACACAGTCAGGCATAGTTTTGCCCGCTTCCCGTGCCAGAAGCGCAAAGATCTGACCGTAGTTTTCTTCGAGCAGATGGCTCGCGCGGATCAGGACGGTACGGCGTGTTTCAAGCGGTGCCTGCCATGGTGCTGCGGCGTCAAAGGCTGCGGCGACGTCACCGGCAGTGGCCTGCCGGACAGTGCCGGGGCTGTCGCCCGGATCGGTCGGGTTGGTGACAGCGCGCGCAGCCTCCGGATCGGCAGGGCAGGCCAGCAAGGGGGCGGCGTCTGATGTGCGGTGACGCCAGGGCGTGCGGGCTTCTTCGATGGCGTCCAGCGTCTGCGTATGCGCCAGATCAAACCCCTGTGCATTGTCGCGAACGGGCTGGAACAGGTCCGGCCCGCGCGCGATGTTGTGCCGCCCGGGTTCATCGAGGGCCGCGAAAGGGTCCGCCGCCACAACTTCCGGGGGGACATCCTCGTCCACAATCTGGTTCACAAAACTGGAGTTTGCGCCGTTCTCCAGCAGTCGCCTGACGAGATAGGCGAGCAGGTCGCGGTGTGCGCCCACAGGCGCGTAGATCCGGCAGCGCGTGCCGTTTTGCTCCATCACCAGCCGGTGCAGCGTCTCACCCATGCCGTGCAGACGCTGGAACTCATAGCTTTCCGGATCATCGGCCATATGCAGGATGGCGGCGACAGTGTGGGCGTTGTGCGTGGCAAACTGCGGGTAAATCCGGTCGGTCATGCGCAGCAGGCGCCGCGCGTTTGCGATGTAGGATACATCCGTGGCCGCCTTGCGCGTGAACACCGGGAAACCGTCGACGCCTTCGACCTGGGCCTGTTTGATCTCAGTGTCCCAGTAGGCCCCTTTGACCAGCCGCACCATAAGACGACGGTCGTGCCGTTCGGCCATAGCATAAAGCGCATCAATCACGGTACCGGCCCGCGGGCCGTAGGCCTGGACCACGACGCCAAACCCATCCCATCCGGCGAGGGCAGGTTCGGACATCACACGGTCGATCACCTCCAGCGACAGGGCCAGACGGTCGGCTTCTTCGGCATCGACGTTCAGGCCCATGCCTGCCGATTTCGCCAGCAGCGCAAGCGCCCGCAGACGCGGCACCAGGTCGGTCATCACGGCCTCTTCCTGCGCAACTTCGTAGCGTGGATGCAGGGCTGACAGTTTGACGGAAATGCCCGGATTGCGGCGGATATCACTGTCAGTGCAGGCGGTGGCAATGGCCGAGATCGCCCGCGAATAGCTCAGGTGATAGCGTTTGGCGTCGGCTTCTGTCCGGGCGGCCTCACCGAGCATGTCATAGGAGTAAGTAAATCCACTTTTCTCCATGCCTTCAGCGCGTTGCATCGCGGCGTTGATGTCTTCGCCCAGGACAAACTGGCGGCCCATTTCCTTCATTGCGCGGCTGACAGCCGTGCGGATAACAGGTTCGCCCAGACGCCGGATCGCAGCCCGCAGATGCCGCACTGGTCCGGGCTGTTCGTCGTCCAGTACCCGACCGGTCAGCATCAGCGCCCAGGTCGAAGCGTTCACAAGGCTGGACGTGGAGTGCCCGAGGTGGCGGCCCCAGTCGGAGGGAGCTATCTTATCCTCAATCAGGGCGTCGATTGTGTCGGCGTCCGGCACCCGCAACAGGGCTTCAGCAAGACACATCAGCGCCACGCCTTCATCCGTGGACAGACCGTATTCGGCCAGGAAAACCTCCATCAGACCGGGGGCCGTACTGCTGCGGATGTCCCGTACCAGGGACGCGGCCAGGTCGCAGATGCTCTGCCGGTCCTGCTCTGACAGGCCGGCGGTCCGGATCAGGTCCTGCAGTACCTGGTCCTGGTCTGCGTATGTTCCGGCGTCGATGAGGTGGCGCAGCGTTGGTGAAGTATCGCGGGGCATGGCGGTTCTCCAGATCATGCATTTTCTCTAGTATAACCGGTTACCTCCGGCCATAATGACTGAATATCGATACTTCGGAAGGAAAGACTGTGAAGTTAGCGGGTAAAAACGAGAAAACTGATAAGGTAGCGCTTGATCGCTTTGACCGGTCGATTCTGACGGTTCTGGCAGAGGACGGGCGGATCAGCATCACGGATCTTGCCCGCCGCATCGGTCTGTCCAAATCGCCGACCCAGGCGCGTCTGAGACGCCTTGAAGAAGCCGGCGTCATTATCGGCTACCGCGCGCTGCTCGATCCGATCCAGCTCGGGCTTGATCACGTCGCCTTTGTCGAGGTGCGTCTGAGCGATACGCGCGAAACGGCACTTTCGGCCTTTAATCAGGCCGTTGCACGCGTGCCGGAGATCGAACAGGCACATATGATTGCTGGCAGCTTTGACTATCTTCTCAAGGTGCGGACGCGTGATATGTCGTCCTACCGTCGTTTTCTGGGGGACACGATTTCCGGCCTGCCGCATGTTGCCAACACATCGACCTATGTGGCGATGGAGGCCGTGAAGGAAACGATGCTGTCTGACACGACTTGACGCAGCGCCGGACCGCCCCAGGATATTCGATATGAAAACACTCGTGACTGTATTGTGCCTGACGGCCGGGGGCGCCATGGCCTCCTGTCCCGCGCCTCAGGACATCACCGCTGAAATGCAGGCGCTTTTCGAAGACGCCCGCAATGCAAAAAACGATGCCGAGGGGCAGGCCGCCGCTGCGCGGATGTGGCAGGTCTGGCTGCGCGCGCCCGATGAGACGGCGCAGGAGGTGCTGGACCGTGGCATGCGGTTCCGCTCGGGCTTTGATTTCGTCGGTGCGATAAAAGAGTTCGACCGGCTTGCCGAATACTGTCCGCTCTATGCCGAAGGTTTCAATCAGCGCGCATTCGTGCATTTTCTGCGCGAGGACTATGAAAAGGCGCTGACCGATCTCGATCTGGCCCTGGCGCTGTCGCCCGATCATGTGGGTGCGCGGTCCGGAAAGGCGCTGACCCTGATGAACATGGGGCGCACCGCAGAGGCCCGTGCGGAACTGTTGCTGGCGCTTGAAAACAACCCCTGGCTGTCCGAGCGCTTTCTGCTGAACGAAGGCGGGCCGCTGGCAGTGCCCGGAAAGGACATCTGACCGTTTACACCCGGGATGCTGGCGCTATGGTGCGACGCAGGCCCGCGTGGTGGAATGGTAGACACAGGAGACTTAAAATCTCCAGGCAGAAATGCCGTGCCGGTTCGAGCCCGGCCGCGGGTACCACAGACGTTTCGTCAGAAACGTGCTTCTTTTGACTTTGGCTCCGGGCGGCAGTCGTTCCGCAGGAATGACGAGTGCGAACACTGTCCTGATTTGTCCCGCCCCGATGCATCAGGCCTTACGATTCTTTTTGCAGGACCAGGCAGTACAGGCCGCCGCGTCTGCGGCGATGCCGCCGGATCAGCTGTGCACACCTGCGAAACGGGTGCTCCATTCCTCTGCCTGATCGTCCGTGATCTTGGCAAAGAGCACTTCGGGCACATCAAAACCATGACCGGGTGCCAGTTCCTGAAGAAATGCGCCAACGTCGCCGGGCCATTCACTGTCAGAGGCATTCAGAGCAGTCAGGATTTTGTCCGATGCGGTGGGCACGAAGGGGGACGACAGAACGGCAAAAAGCCGCGCCAGGTTCAGCCCCAGCCGGGTCTGTGCCGCCGCTGTTTCAGGGTCGGTTTTGAACACGGTCCAGGGTGCAACGGACTGCAGGTATTCGTTGCCGCGCGCCCAGATGGCCCGCAGTTCGGTTGCGGATTTGCGCACTTCCATCTGCTCCATGGCGGTCTCGTACCGCGCGAGCATATCTGTCAGATCGCTGATCAGCGCTTCCTCAACCGGACCAAAGCTGCCGCCATCGGGCACAGCTTCGCCGAACTTCGACCGGCAGAATTTGGTGATGCGGCTGACAAAATTGCCCAGCACATCCGCCAGGTCCTTGTTGACCGACTGCTGGAAATTTTCCCATGTAAACTCTGAATCGCTGCTTTCGGGCGCGTGGCTCAGCAGCCACCAGCGCCAGTAGTCCGCCGGCAGAATGTCGAGCGCCTGGTCCATGAAGATCCCGCGTCCCTGCGATGTCGAGAACTGGCCGCCATCATAGTTCAGATAGTTGAACGATTTCAGGTGATCGACCATTTTCCACGGCTCGCCCGATCCGATCAGCGTGGCGGGGAAGCTCAGCGTGTGGAAGGGCACGTTGTCCTTGCCCATGAACTGGGTATAGCGCACGTCATCTGCGCCCTTGTCCGTACGCCACCAGCGTTCCCAGTCCGCGTTGCTCAGGCCGTTGGCTTCGGCCCATTCTCCCGCACATGCGATGTATTCGATGGGGGCGTCGAACCAGACGTAGAACACCTTGCCTTCCATCCCCGGCCAGTCCGCGTCGCCGCGGCGCACCGGAATGCCCCAGTTGAGGTCGCGTGTGATTCCACGGTCGCGCAGACCGTCCCCGTCATGCAGCCATTTTTTGGCGATGGATGTGGTCAGCACGGGCCAGTCCGTTTTGCTGTCGATCCAGGCATCAAGCTGGTCCTTCATCTGCGACTGACGCAGATAAAGGTGTTTTGTTTCGCGTACTTCCAGGTCGGTTGAGCCGGAAATGGCAGAGCGCGGTTCGATCAGATCGGTGGGGTCGAGCTGTTTGGTGCAGTTTTCACACTGGTCGCCGCGGGCTTTGTCGTATCCGCAGTTGGGGCAGGTGCCTTCGATATAGCGGTCCGGCAGAAACCGTCCGTCTGCATTGGAATAGACCTGTTTCTCGCTGACCTCGCTGATGTGGCCGGCCTCTGCCAGACGACCGGCGAAATGCTGGGTCAGCGCGTGGTTCTGTGGGCTGGACGAACGGCCAAAATGATCAAAGGACAGACCAAACCCGTCTGCAATTTGGGATTGTACGCCATGCATCTCGGCGCAGTATTCTGCAACCGGCTTGCCCGCCTTGGCGGCGGCCAGTTCGGCGGGCGTGCCGTGCTCGTCCGTGGCGCAGAGAAACAGCACTTCGTGCCCCCGGGCGCGCAGGTAGCGCGCATAAAGGTCCGCAGGCAGCTGACTGCCCACGAGATTGCCAAGGTGTTTGATCCCGTTGATGTAGGGAATAGCGGATGTGATCAGGTGGCGTGCCATGGGGCTGTCCCGTACTTCTGGAGCGTTGCGCCCCGTCTACCTCAGCTTTTCGCGGAGGACCACGCTATTTCTGATCTGCAGGCGGATCGGCGGGATTGCTGTTGCCTGTCCGGAAGCGGCTGGTCAGGCGACCGATGGTAAAGGAGGTGCGCGGCACATAGGTGTAGCGCGTTCTGTCTGCCGGGGCGGGGCGCGCCCGCATCCGGGCGAGACCAAAGACAACCAGCAGAATGTGCCCCAGTGCGATCATCACAAAGAGGGCCGCCGGTCCGAAGGCATCGATCAGCAGCGAGGCGAACCACGGCGCCGCAATGGCACCCATGGCGTACCAGAACATCAGCGCTGCAGAGAGTTCCACACGTTCACTGTCGTCCGCAAAATCATGGGCGTGGGCGGCTGCCACCGAATAGATCGGGAAGGTGGTCAGCCCGAAGAGCCCCGCAGTCAGCATGATGCCCGTGGTGCCCAGACCGGCCGAGAAGATTGTGACCGCCGAGCTGCCGACAGCGGCAATGGAGAGCCAGACAAGCACGTATCGGCGGTCATATTTGTCTGCCAGCCAGCCCATCGGGTACTGGGCCAGTGCCCCGCCCAGAACAAAGGCCGACAGGAACCAGGCGATCTGCGGCGTGCTCAGCCCGACTTCCTCACCGTAAAGCGGGCCGACCATGCGGAAGGATGCGCTCGACAGGGCAGCCACCAGCACTGCCGCGGCCGCCAGCGGGGAGCGGTGATAGGCAAGGCCGGGGCGCAGGCGGGGAGAGGACGGCGTTTCGGGCTGCGGTACGCGCGTCAGGGTCAGTGGCAGCAGAGCCGCGCAGCAGACAATGGCCAGCAGGTTGTAAGAGACGTAGGACGCGGGTTCCAGAACGCTGATCACCATCTGGGCGGCGAAGGAACCGGTCATATCGACGACGCGGTAGACACCCATGGTCCGGCCGCGCGTTTCATTGGTGACCTTGGCCTGCAGCCAAGCCTCGACCACGGTGTAGCAGCCCGCAACGCAAAGCCCGGAGGCCACACGCATGACGGCCCAGGCGATGGGGTCGACGACCACCATATGGCTCATCAGCCCGATGGCACCAGCGGCTGTGAACGCGGCAAAAGCGCGTGAATGGCCAACCCCGCCCATCAGGCGGGGCGCCCACCAGCAGCCTATGAAAAAGCCTAAGAAATGCGCGGAGCCGAGCAGGCCGATTTCCTGACGTGTGAAACCGAGCGTGATACCGGAGAGCGCATCAAGCGGACCAACGCCGCCCGACGACAGCTGCAGCAGAATGACAGAGAGAAAGAGGGCGGCAAAGGAAATCAGCAGGCGCATAACACGGGCACCATCTGCCTGTTTTACACGTTGACCTTGTGGTTATTCGACAAAATCCGTGTCGTTTTTATGCGCGGGCCCGGATTTCTGCATGAATGTCGATACGCACCTCATCGGCGACCAGATCCGGGTATCCGGCAGCACCCCAGGTGTTCCGGCTGAGGGAGCCTTTCAGATCGACGTAAAGCTCCGAAAGATCGTCAGGGGCAGAGCCTGCAGGCCGGCTCAGGGTGGCGTCGAGGCTCAGAGGCGCCGTGACGCCGCGCAGTGTCAGATCCCCCTCGATCCGGGCGCCTTCGGAAATGCGCCCCTGTGCGCCGAGACGGATGCGGGTGGAGGTAAAAGAGACGATGGGATGTGTGCCGGCATCCAGCACAGATGCGCTCAGAAGGGCCTGAGTGACGAGCGCAAACCCGGTGCGGGCGCGACGGATGTCGGCGGTGACCTTTGCAGAGGACCGCGCGAGGTTGGCCAGATCCACGCGGATATCAGCGGTGCTGACGGGCACACGGCCGGTCTGGGCGGTGCCGTTCACGAGGAAGGTGAAGGTGACCGAAGACTGCTCCTGCAGCAGCTCATAGGGTTGTGGCGCGCTCCGGGCCGCTGTGGCCCAGGCCGCGAGGGCCCCCGCAATTGTTGCGCGGCGTGTCAGTTTTATCATGGGGCAGGCCCCCCTTTCGCTGATCACATGGTAGCATGAAGAGGGGAGCGTCCAGTGGTGTCACGCCGTTTTGATGCAGAGCGCCCTGTCTGTGTTGTTGCGGGCGATCTGCCAGCTGCGCCGCGGGGCGGTGCGCGCCCGTAACCGCTCCAGCCGCCAGCCCTCCGGGCCCGCCGCATGATCCGGCGCCAGATGCCAGCGCGTCTCCACCCCGGCGGCACCGCCGTTGCCGGGGGTCAGCAGCAGCCCGGTGGGGGCATGCTGGCCCTCTGCGGCACCGGTCTCGGCTGCCAGATGCATCCGGCGCACCTGGGTCAGCCCCGGCAGGCCGGGCAGGTCTGCCACGGCAAGTGCGACCGCCCCGGCGCGCAGCACTTCTTCCATGGTCCAGAGCACATCCTCCGCCCGGCGGGGCCGCACAAAGATCAGGCGGGCAGGGTCAATCCAGTCCCGCAGCCCGTCCGCGTTCAGCTGGTCCTGCGCCCAGGCCGGGCTGATCCAGATCACCGGCCCGGTGGCGCGCGCCGCCAGCCAGACCGCCATCGTGCGGCGGGCGGTGCCACAGGCCTCGTGCACACGCGCCTTTGCCAGCTGCAGATCGGGCGCATTCCCCATCAGTGGCAGGCTGGCAGTCGGGCGGGCGGGGCGACGGGCGAGAAGAGGGTGGGCAACAGGCATGGGGCCAGTATATATGTTCTCTTTTTGTTCTCAATACTTCTTTTCCTTCCCCGGAACAGTGCCGCTGGCCGGGTCATGCAAAAACCGGGTTGCCCGCAGGGCTGCGCGCATTACAGTCGCGCCCGGAAAGACAAGGAACATAACGATGAAGATGAACGAGCTGGGCCGCACAGGCATTTCTGTTTCCGAATTCTGCCTGGGATCCATGACCTGGGGATCGCAGAACTCGGCTGAGGAAGGCCACGAACAGATCGACCGTGCGCTGGATGCCGGCATAAATTTCATCGACACCGCTGAGATGTATCCGGTCAATCCGATCAAAGCGGAAACGATCGGCCGGACCGAACGCATCATCGGCCTTTGGTTTGAAAAAACCGAGCGGCGCGAGGATGTCATTCTGGCGACCAAACATTCGGGCGAGGGCATGGCCGCCGTCCGCGATGGCGCACCGATCTCGTCGCAGACCATCCCGGAGACCATCGAGGGATCGCTGCGGCGGCTGAAGACGGATTACATTGACCTTTATCAGTTCCACTGGCCCAACCGGGGCAGCTATATGTTCCGCAAGAACTGGACGTATGACCCGTCGGGGCAGCTGCTTCTGGATACCGTCTCCCACATGGAAGACGCGTTGGAAGCACTTGAAAAAGAAGTGAAACGCGGCACCATCCGGTCCTTTGGTCTCAGCAATGAAAGCGCCTGGGGCACCACCCGCTGGATCGATATTGCCGAGCGCAACGGCTGGCCCCGGGTGGCCTCTGTGCAGAACGAATATTCGCTGCTCTGCCGGCTTTACGACACGGATATGGCCGAAATGAGCATCCAGGAAGATGTCTCTCTGCTGGCCTTCTCGCCGCTCGCAACCGGCCTTCTGACAGGCAAATACCAGGATGGTCAGGTACCTGATGGCTCCCGCATGTCCCTGAGCCCGGAGCTGGGCGGTCGCCGCACCGACCGTGCGTTTGAGGCTGTGGCCGCCTACAGGGCGGTCGCTGACAAACACGGTCTTGACCTGACGCAGATGTCGCTGGCCTGGTGCCGGACCCGTCCGTTCATGGGCTCCATCATCTTTGGCGCGACAACGATGGAGCAGCTGGAAACCTGCCTCGGTGCGGTGGATATGACCCTCAGCGATGAGGTGCTGCAGGACATCGACGCGGCACACCGCCAGCACCCGATGCCTTACTGAGCACGTCTGAAGCTCGTTCTGTAGCTGCTGGCGCTCTGACCGGCCCAGGCCGCAAAGGCGCGCGCAAAGGCTGATTGCGAGGAAAACCCGGTGGCCAGAGCGATGTCCTGGACAGGCGTTTCCGTATCGCGCAGCAGGCGTTCCGCCTCGCCAAGCCGCAGCGACAGATAGTGCGCCTGCGGCGTTGTGCCCAGATCCCTGCGGAACCGCATCTGAAGCGCGCGGGGGCTGATGCCGATCGCGCGCGCGATGTCAGGCAGGCGCATCGGGTCTTCGGTCCGCGCCTCCATCAGGGCGTGCACTCTGACCGTTACCTGTGAGGCACCCGCGGGCAGGCCCTTGCGCCGTTGCGGCCGTGCCGGCTGCACCGGCGGCTCATAGATAAAGCTGCCGGCCACCTGTGCCGCGAGATCAGCGCCATGTTCGGCACCGATCAGATGCAGCATCATTTCAATGGCCGGCGCGGCCCCGCCGCTTGTCAGCACAGCGCCATCCGCCACGAACCGGGCGTTTTCAACTGTGATCTCGGGGAACCGACGGGCAAATGGCTCCAGATCCTCCCAGTGTGTCGTGGCCCGGTGTCCGTCCAAAAGACCCGCGCGGGCCAGCATCCAGGGGCCGCCGTCGATGCCTGCAACCCAGCGCGCGCCACCCGCCAGCCGCCGCAGCGCAGCCCCCAGAGCGGGCGTTGCTTGCGGCTCCAGCGCAAACCCGGCCACCACGATCAGCAGGTCGACAGGATCCGCACCGGCAACAGGCCGCTCCGGGATCGCCAGACCACTGGTCAGCACCACATCGCCAGGTCCGGGCGTCAGGAACTGCCACCGGTAGAGCATGCGCCCCGCCTGACGGTTTGCCGCCCGCAGAGGATCCGCTGCCGCGGCGAGCGAAAGTGTGTTGCTGTCGTCGAGGACGACGATGCCGACCCGGGCGATTTCTGCGGAATACGTCAATTCAGGTTCGCATTTTGTGAAGTGATCAGTGCTCTTTTGCGGCATCGTCACCCGTGGAGCAAGGGAGAATTCAGATGCCGCTGACCATGAACAAAGATGTGTTTATCACCTGTGCTGTGACCGGGTCGGGCGGCACGCAGGACCGCAGCCCGCATGTGCCGCGTTCACCTAAAGAAATTGCTGACAGTGCGGTCGCCGCCGCCAAAGCCGGTGCGGCAATCGTGCACTGCCACGTACGCGACCCCGAGACCGGCGCGCCCAGCAGAAATATTGAGTATTATCGGGAGGTTACCGACCGGGTGCGCGACGCGGATGTCGATGTGGTGCTCAATCTTACGGCGGGTATGGGCGGTGACATGGTGTTCGGAAATCCCGAACAGCCCCTGCCGCTGCAGGAGGCGGGCACAGATATGATCGGGGCCACGGCGCGTGTGGCGCATGTGGCTGAATGCCTGCCGGAAATCTGCACCCTCGACTGCGGGACGATGAATTTTGCGGAAGCGGATTACGTGATGACGAACACGCCCGGCATGCTGACGGCGATGGGGCGGATGATGACGGAATTGGGCGTGAAGCCGGAGATCGAGGCCTTTGACACCGGGCATTTGTGGTATGCAAAACAACTGGTTAAGGACGGCGTGCTGGATGCGCCAGCACTTGTTCAGCTTTGCATGGGGGTCCCCTGGGGCGCGCCGGATGATCTGAATACCTTCATGGCGATGGTGAACAATGTGCCGGACGACTGGACCTTTTCTGCCTTTGCGCTGGGACGCAATCAGATGGCCTATGTCGCGGCGGCGGTTCTGGCCGGGGGCAATGTGCGCGTCGGGCTGGAAGACAACCTGTGGCTGGAAAAGGGCGTTCTGGCGGAGAACTGGCAGCTGGTGGAACGGGCGGGAACGATCATCGAAAACATGGGCGCGCGTGTCATTGGTGCGGCCGAGGTCCGCGAAAAACTCGGGCTCACAAAACGGGCGCCCCGTTCATGAAAACCAGCGTCGGTGGGGCGGTCGGTATCACGTCGGTAAAACGTCGGTATAACGTCGGTGCGCGGCGCGCGGTCTCTTTGGGGGCGCTTTACCTTTGTGCCGCGCTCGTGGCGGGCTGCGCCCCGGTGCCTGCGCCTGGATTTCGCGACACGGGCGTGCCCATAACGGCGACCACACGTTTTACCCCGGCGGCGTTTTCCGGCCGCTGGCATGTGATCGAAGCCTATCCCAGCGCGCTCTTTCCGGCCTGTGCCGGCCAGACCTGGGAGGCGGCAACGGCGCAGGCACCCGAGCGGCTGACGGTGCGCTGTGGTGTGGACACCGCGCTGGACGTGCCGCTGGAGGTCAATCCGCGCGGGGTGCTGCGGGCGGGCAGTTCTGATCTGGACACAGCAGAGCGCGCCCTGTGGGTCATGTGGATGGACGAAGACGCGCGCACGGCGACCGTCGGCACACCCGGCGGCGAGATGGGCTGGATCCTGAACCGCACGCCGGATCTGCGCGGCGACAGGCTGGCAGCGGCGCGCGAGATTATGGAATTCAACGGATACAATCTGGCGGCGCTGCCGCGGGGGGAACAATGACGAAAACGGCTGCAATCATCGGCGGGGGTGTGATCGGCGGCGGCTGGGCCGCGCGCTTTCTGCTGAACGGCTGGGATGTGCGGGTATCGGATCCGGACCCGGAAGCGGAGCGCAAAATCGCCGCCGTACTGAACAATGCCCGCCGGTCCTATCCGGGGCTGAGCGATGCGGCATTGCCGGCAGAAGGGACGCTGACCTTCTGCGACAGCATTGAGGATGCGGTCGAAGGTGTGGACTGGGTGCAGGAGAGCGTGCCTGAACGGCTGCAGATCAAACTGGATGTTTACGGACGCATCCAGGCCGTGACCGGTGGCGACGTGATCATCGGGTCCTCGACATCCGGGTTCAAACCATCCGAACTCGCAGAGGGCGCGGCACACCCTGGTGCGATCATGGTCTGCCACCCGTTCAATCCGGTCTACCTGCTGCCCCTGGTGGAGCTGGTGCCGTCCGAAGCTGCGGGTGCTGATCTGATCGGGCGGGCAAAAGAGGTGCTCACCGGTCTGGGCATGTACCCTCTGCACATTCGCAAGGAAATCGACGCCCATGTGGCCGACCGTTTTCTGGAGGCGGTCTGGCGCGAGGCGCTCTGGCTGGTGCGCGACGGCGTTGCCACAACCGAAGAGATCGACAATGCGATCCGCTATGGCTTTGGTATCCGCTGGGCGCAGATGGGTCTGTTTGAGACCTACCGGGTGGCGGGCGGCGAGGCGGGGATGCGCCATTTCATGGCACAGTTCGGGCCCGCGCTGAAGTGGCCCTGGACGCGCCTGATGGATGTGCCGGAGTTTACCGATGAGTTGGTGGACCTGATTGCGGATCAGTCTGACGCGCAGTCCGGTCATCACAGCATCCGGGCTCTGGAGCGCATCCGCGACAACAACCTTGTGGCGATGATGCGCGCGCTCAAGGCGCAGGACCAGGGGGCGGGGGCGCTGCTGAATGCCCATGAGGAACAGTTGCGCGCGGGCACTGTCCTGGCGGCACGGGCGGAGGATATTGAGGATGCGGCCCAGCCGGTGGTGACCGTTCACCGCGCCGTGCCGCTCGACTGGACGGATTACAACGGTCACATGAACGAGGCCCGCTATCTGGATGCTTTTGGCCTGGCCACGGACCGGTTCATGGAGCTGATCGGATGCGATGCGGCCTATATCGAGGCGGGCGGCAGCTATTTCACCGCCGAAACCCATATCCGCCATATCGACGAGGTGCACGCGGGCGCCGTGATCACGGTCAGGACGCGCGTGCTGGCGGGGGGCGGCAAGAAGATGCACCTCTGGCACGAAATGGTCGAAGGAGAGCGGCTGCTGGCCACCGGGGAACATTTCCTGCTGCACGTTGATCTCGGCACGCGGCGGTCGGCACCGGCAGGGCCAGCGGTGGATGCCGCCTTGCGCCGGTTTGCCGATGCACAGGCAGGTCTGCCGCTGCCGGAAGGGGCCGGTGCGTCCATCCGGACGCCCGGATGAAGCACGTACTGATCACTGCGGGCGCCTCGGGCATCGGGCGCGCCATGGGCGAGGCCTTTGACGCCGCCGGATATGCTGTGGCGGTCACAGATGTGGATGCCACAGTTCTGGCCACGTGCCCGGATACCTGGGCCTGTTATCAGGCAGACGTCACTGACGAGGCCGCAATGCGGGACATTATTGCCCCAATGGGCGCGCTGGATGTTGTCTGTGCCAATGCGGGTGTGGCGGGGCCAACAAACCGGGTTGAAGAGACGGATGTAACGCAATGGAAAAATTGCGTTTCTGTCAACCTTGAGGGTGCTTTTCTGACCTGTAAACATGCCATTCCGGCGATGAAGACTGCTGGGCGTGGTGCCATTGTTCTGACGTCCTCTACCGCTGGTCTTTACGGGTATCCGAACCGCGCGCCCTATGCGGCGGCGAAATGGGGGATCATCGGGTTCATGAAAACACTGGCGATGGAGCTGGGCCCGTTCGGGGTGCGGGCCAATGCGATCTGCCCCGGTGCGGTGGAGGGCGAGCGGATGGAAGGGGTCCTGGCGCGTGAGGCCGCCGCCAAAGGCATGACGCGGGACGAGGTGTACAATGGCTACGCGCAGGGAACGTCTATGCGCCGCTTCGTCGAGGCGCAGGACATTGCCGATATGGCGGTTTTTCTGGGCTCGGAGGCGGCGCGCAGCGTCACAGGCCAGGTGATCGCTGTGGACGGTCACACGGAAAACCCGGACCCGCGCCTCTGACAGGCACTGGCAACTGCCGCCGATTTCGGTCATGACCGGCGCATGACGACAGAATTTGCCAGTCTCTGGGTGATTGCAGCCATCGCTGCCGCCGGATTTCAGACCCTGCGGTTTATGCTGCAGAAAGTTCTGTCGACGGCGGTTCTGAGCCCGGCGGGTGCCACGTTTTCGCGGTTTCTCTACTCCGCCCCGGTGATTGCCGTGCTGACCGCGATCTATCTGTTTGTGACAGGCCAGGCCTTGCCCGCGCTGTCGCCCGCGTTCTGGGGCTTTGTTTTTGCCGGTGGGCTGGCACAGATCACAGCGACGATTTTCGTCGTCACGCTGTTTAAGTCCCGCAGTTTCGCGGTGGGGGTCACCCTGATGAAAACCGAGGTGATCCTGTCGGTCATCGTCGGGCTGATCCTGCTGGGAGAAGGGGTGAGCGCTGCGGCGTTTGCGGCAATTGCGCTCGGGCTCGTTGGTGTTCTGCTGCTGTCGACACCGCCGCAGGTCAAAGGGCTGGGCATGGCGGAAATGTTCAACCGGGGGGTGGCGCTGGGGCTGGGAGCGGGCATTCTTTTTGCTGTGTCTGCCGTGTCTTACCGGGGCGCGTCGCTGGAGCTGGATGCGGCAGACCCGGTGCTGCGCGCCGCCGTCACGCTGGCGGCTGTAACGGGGTCGCAGATGCTGGGCATGGCGGCCTGGCTCTGGCTGCGGGACCGTCCGCAATTGGGCGCTGTCTGGGGCGCGCGCCGCGTGGCGGTGTGGGTCGGGATCATGTCCATGGGCGGATCATTCGGCTGGTTTCTGGCCTTTACCCTGCAGACGGCGGCCTATGTCAAAGCAGTGGGACAGGTGGAGCTGATCTTCAGCCTGATGGCCTCGGTGCTCTTCTTCGGAGAGCGCAGCACAATGCGCGAGTTGTCCGGGATGGCCGTGCTCGTCGCGTCAATCCTGCTGCTGGTTCTGGTGATCTGAGGGGTCAGTCCTGCATGGGATGGCCGCGCAGGCGCAGGAACAGGCTTTCTTCATCGTTATTTCTGAAAAACGGCACGGATGAGGGCGGGTTTCTGTCTGTCACGCGGGCTTCGATCTCTGCCAGCACCACCTCGGTGATGAAGGGCATGTCGAACCGGCGGGCATCGGCCAGCGGCACCCATTGCAGGTGTGACAGCTCATCTGAGGCGGATGAAAAGTCGTCCACATCTCCTGCGACCGCTTCTGCATCTGCCAGAAAGAAACGCGCATCAAACCGGCGGGGCCGCCCGGGTGGGGTCAGCGCACGGAACACGAACTGCAGACCGGAGGCATCAGGCAGATATCCGGTGTTGTGAAAGCTGTGCCAGTCGCGAGGTGGTGTGCCCGGCCAGGGCCCCCGACGGCCCAGCACCAGACCGGTTTCCTCCCAGAGCTCGCGGATAGCGGCGACGGCCAGAGCATGGCGGATGTCCTCTGCGCTGTCTTCGAGCAATCTGTTGAGACACCCCCCGGGCAGGGGGGCTGCCAGCGGGATGGTGGCATCTGCAGCATCCACCGCACCGCCCGGAAAGACGAACTTGTTGGGCATAAAGGCGGCTTTTGCGCCACGCTGTCCCATCAGAATACGGGGCGTCGTGTCGCGGTCGCGCAACAGAATAACGGTGGAGGCGTCACGTACCGCGGTTTTGTCTGTGGTGTCGCGCGGTGTCATGGATCCGGTCCCTCCCGCGGGGCAGACAGGATCAGGCGGTATGCCCGAATCCACCCAGACCCCGTGCCCACTGGTAGCCGACAATGGCTCCCTTCAGTCTGGGCAGAAGGTAGAGCGAAAGCGCCACACAGCCAACGGCAAAAACGGTGAAGAGCACCAGCGGGTCCGGACGGTACCAGACAAAGACCAGATGCAGCAGCGGCGCCATCAGGTGCCCGACAAACAGGATCGTCAGATAGGCGGGGCCGTCATCTGCGCGGTGATGGTGCAGCTCTTCGCGGCAGACCGGGCAGGTGTCATATACCTTGAGATAGGATTTCAGCAGCGGACCATTGCCACAATGCGGGCATTTGCGGCGCCAGCCCCGCAAAATGGAGGTTTTCGTGCTGCGTTCGGGGGCCTTTGCGGCACTTGTGTCCGGCGCGCGTGTAAGATCGTCCTGCGGGGAAACCGACTCGTTCATAACTTTAATCCTGCGAAGATACCGCTACTTGCGCCTTTACCGCCGGGATTAAAAGATGGCGTCCGGTCGCTGCGGCGGGATGTCGCGAATGAAAAAAGTATTTTTCTGCGACGGAAACCGGAACCTGCTCCGTTCAATGTACTGTCCGACCCGAAAACGGGCGGCGGAAAACAATTGAGGAGAAGACCTGTGAAACACACTGCAATCATCGCCCTTATCCTGGCTGGCGCTGTATCCCTGACAACCGGTGTTGCTATGGCGCGCGACGGTGCGGACCGTGAGCCTGTGACCTTTGAAATGCTCGACACCGATGGCGACGGCAGCATCACCCGTGCCGAGATGGACGCGCAGCGGACCCAGCGCATGGCGCAGGCTGACACGGACGGAGATGGCTTTCTGACCGCAGAGGAACTGTCCCAGCGGGCGGCCGAACGGATGAAAGACCGCTCCGCGCGTATGATCGAGCGTCTGGATACGGACAACGACGGGCGTCTGTCGATGGAAGAACTCTCTGGCTCTGAGCGCGCTGACAAACGGTTTGCCCGGGTCGACACGGATGGCGACGGCGCGATTTCCAAAGAGGAATTCGAGGAAGTCAAAGCCCGGTTTAAGGGCAAACGTCACGGTGGCAAACGCGGCGAAAACTGAAGACGACGGACGGGAGTGCGCGGGAGCTGCTTGATTGCGGCTCCCGGGGCTTCTAACCCTTTCGGGAATGAATATGCCGCGCGATACACTTTCTGACGGCTCAGATGACGCTCTGCTGCTGCTTTTCGCGCGGGGCGACGTGGATGCTGCGCGGGTGCTGACCGGGCGGCTTCTGCCGCGGGTTTACCATCAGGCGCGGCGCATGCTGGGCGATCAGAGCGAGGCTGAGGACGTGGCACAGGAGGCGATGATGCGTCTTTGGCGGATCGCCCCGGACTGGCAGCAGGGTGGGGCGAAGGTCACGACCTGGCTTTACCGGGTGACCGCCAATCTGTGCACCGACCGGCTGCGCAGGCGGTGCGGATCCGCGCTGGACGATATTGATGAGCCGTCCGACCCGGCACCGGGCATGGAGCAGCGTCTGCAGAGCCGCGCGCGGGCGGATGCGCTGCAGCAGGCGCTTGACGGTCTGCCCGACCGCCAGCGGCAGGCCGTTGTTCTGAGACACCTTGAAGGGTTGGGCAATCCGGAGATTGCTGAGATTATGGAGATCAGCACCGAAGCGGTGGAAAGCCTGACCGCCCGGGGCAAGCGGGCTCTGGCGGCGGCACTGGCGGGGCGCAAAGAGGAACTGGGGATGACAGAAGATGACTGACCGGCAGAAAACGACCGAAGACCTTGATGCCATTCTCTCGCAGGCTGCGTCGGAGAGGGACGATTTGCCGGCAGGGCTGGCCGCGCGGGTGCTGGGCGATGCAGACCAGGTTCTGTCTGAACAGGTGCTGCGTCCGGTGCGCCGTCCGGCGACGGGTGCGTTCCGGTGGCTGCCGGGCGGCTGGCAGGGGCTTGGCGGGCTGGTTGCAGCGACCTGTGCCGGGTTCTGGATCGGGATCAGCCCGCCCGACATGCTGCCGGATACGGGGGCGGTCCTGCTGGGTTATGAGGTTTCGGATACGGTAAGTTTCGATGATGGCGCGGCTGGTTTCGGCTGGGATGCGGAAGAGGGTTAAGAGATGACGGATGAAACCAGACAGGAACCTCCCAGGCGTTCCGGCCGGTGGCTGAAACTGGCGCTTTTCACGTCGCTGGCCATCAATCTGGCCGTCGTGGGGCTGGTGGCCGGCGCTTTCCTGCGGGGCGGTCCGGACCGGCCGGGCGGGCCGGGTGCGGAGAGTTATGCGCGGCCTTATATGTCTGCGTTGCCGAAAGAGCAGCGTCGCGAGATGTTCCGTGGCGTGAGGCAGGATGCGAGGGGCAAAGTCCCCGACCGGCGTGCCCGCCGGGCGCTTTATGGCGATGTCCTGACCGCTCTGCGTGCGGAGCCGTTTGACCCGGTGGCTCTGAAGGCGGCAGCGCAGCGGCAGGCACAAGCTGGTGTGACCCTGTTGCAGGCGACACAGACAGCATGGATCGATGTGGTGGCAGGTATGTCTGCAGAGGAACGCGCCGCCTACGCGCAGCGCGTCGAGGACGCCCTGAAACGGGGCCCGCGCAAAAAGTAACGCAGGCCCTCAGGCAGCGGGACGGGCGAGGTTGATCTGGTTGCGCCCCTGGATCTTGGCCTCGTAGAGCGCCTTGTCTGCGGCATCGAGCAGATCATTTGCGTTCTTGTCCGATTCGATCATCCGTTTGCCCTGCAGGCCGCCGATGGTGACACCGATGGACACGGTGACCGTGATGGGATCAGATGATCCCGGCACCTTGAACCCCGTCCCGCCGATTTTGCGGCACAGCCTGCGTGCCGCGGCGCGCGCTTCGCTGAGCGGGGTTGCGGGCATGACGATCAGGAATTCCTCACCACCGATGCGGGCAACGAGATCGACGCCCCGGAGGTTTTCGCGCAGGCGCCGTGCGGCTTCGACCAGCACGGCGTCACCGGAGGCATGACCGTAAAGGTCATTGATGCGCTTGAAGTGATCGAGGTCAGCCACCATGACGGCGAAACTGCGCCCGGTTGCGGCAGAATGCTCTGCGACACGCGCCAGATGCGGCATTGCATAGCGGCGGTTGTGCAGACCTGTCAGCGGATCAGAAACGGCAGCCTTGAGGCCGGTGCGCACGGTCGCGCGCAGCTGATCCGCCACGCGTTTGCGGCGCATCATCGCCTTGATCCGCAGCACCATTTCCTTTCTGTCGAAGCCGTCGGTCATCAGATCGTCAGCGCCGAGATCCAGCGCATAGGCCCCAAGGCCCGGGTCGGGGCGTGGTTGCAGAACGAGGATGCCCGCATGGCGCGTAATGGCCGTTGCGCGGATCGCCGCGAGCAGCCGCAGTACTTCGCCGCTGTGCGTGTCCTCGTCATCGAGCACAAGCACGAAGATGTCCGGCACACGACCCGGCGTGAGATCCCGCAGGGCGGTTTCCGGGGCGGAATAGGACAGTTTGATCCGCAGCGATGGATTGAGCACGTCGATCAGCGCTCCGGTCTCTCCGCTGTCGGTGCCGACGACAATGGCCTGTCCGGGCGGGCCGAAATCGACCACATCCTCTGCAAAGCCAAGCGCGCGGGACGTATCATCCCGCATCTGCCATTCGGCGGCAGTGTTGTGGGCACGGATCAGGCTGCGGACGCGGGCCAGCAGAAGTGTGTCATCAATGGGTTTCAGCATGACGTCCTGAACGCCGGCTTCCAGCGCGCGCAGGCGGGTGTCCGCGTTCGGGCGGCACCCGATCACCATCATGGGGATCGGGCGGGTCTGCGGATTCTGCTGCAGCTTGGTGCAGAGCTGTGCCGAGTCGCAATCCGGCAGTGTCATGGCTGAGATGATCAGGTCGGGGTTGTGCCGCAGCGCTGCGACACAGGCTTCATCTGCTGTAGAGGCTTGAATAACCTCGTAAAAAGCAGATGCGAGTTTGACTTTCAGGACGATGCGGTTGGTCGAGATAGCATCAACAATTAGGATTTTACCCTGCACGCGCTCAGTCATCCTTGTACTGGTAACTTCTGGAATTCGACAATGCCGTCATATTGGTTAACAAAGGGTTTCCAACATCATTAAAAGGATTTCTATCCATGGGCTATACGCGGGAAACAGCCGAAACGCTGGCCTTGCAGATACTGACGTGGCTGGCCGGCAACGATGAGCTTCTGCCGGTGTTTCTGGGCTCGACCGGTGCCTCCGAGGATGACCTGCGGGCAGGCGCCCGGGATCCGGCGTTTCTGGGCTCGGTTCTGGATTTTGTGATGATGGATGATGCCTGGGTTGTCGCGGCGTGTGATGCATCATGTCTTGCCTATGACAGTCTGATGCAGGCCCGTATGGCACTGCCGGGTGGTGAGCAGGTGAACTGGACATGACGGCTGTTCAGGGCGTTGTCTTCGACAAGGACGGCACATTGTTCGATTTCGCGCGGACCTGGGAGGCCTGGGCGCTGGCCTTTCTGCGCCGGGTCGCGGGCTGCGATCAGGACGTACGCGCACTGGGGGAGCGGATCGGCTTTGATACCGTTGCCGCGCGGTTTGAGCCGGACAGTATCGTGATCGCCGGAACGCCTGCTGAGGTCGCGGATGCGCTTGCACCCGGTCTGCCGGGAATGTCGCGGACGCGGATGCTGGATATCCTGAACGAAGAGGCCGCGCGCGCACCGCAGGCCGAAGTCGTGCCGCTCGTGCCCTATCTCAGAGACCTGCAGGCGAAGGGTCTCAGGCTGGGCGTTGCCACCAATGACGCCGAAGCCCCGGCGCGTGCCCATCTGCACAATGCGGGGGCCCTTGATCTTTTTGACTTTGTTGCCGGTTCAGACAGCGGACATGGCGGCAAGCCCGCCCCAGGTCAGCTGCTGGCATTCTGCGAGGCGGTAGCGCTTGATCCCGCATCCGTCCTGATGGTCGGGGACAGCACGCATGATCTTTTTGCGGGTCGTGCAGCGGGCATGCGCACCGCGGCCGTTCTGACCGGTCTTGCGACTGCTCAGACCCTGCAACCGCATGCGACCGTCGTGGTGGATCACATCGGCCATCTGCCGGACTGGATCGCGGCACAGAGCTGAAACAGACCGTCTGTCTGCTGAAAACGACTGATTTGGTCGCGATTGGAACGGCTGCCTGCTGCCGCCTCTGGCCTTCTGGTCACGAGGACCGGCAACAGAAAGGTGTTCAGCATGGCAGATGCTCCGACAAAAAGGCGCGGCAGAACCGGCGGGCGGGCAGGGGCGGCCAGCCGCCGCGGATCGGCCGTCATCGAACAGATGCCCTGGAAGCCCCCGGTCAACACGGACAAACCAGTGGAGCCATTGTCCTCCGAAGGGGTGGAGGCCATCCACGACGGCGCCATGCGCATTCTCGAAGAGATCGGCGTCGAGTTCCTGAACCCCGAAGCGGTGGAGATCCTGCGCCGTGCCGGCGCCGATGTGACCGGCGAAAATGTGCGCATGGGCCGGGATTTCGTCATGGAATGGGTGGCCAGAGCGCCGTCTGAATTCACGCTGACACCGCGCAATCCGGACCGTCAGATCACCGTTGGCGGCAACAACCTGCTTTTTGGCAATGTGTCCTCGCCGCCGAACTATTGGGACATGACGCTTGGCACAAAGGTGCCGGGGACGCGCGAAATGTGCGCGAACCTGCTGAAGCTGACGCAGTATTTCAACTGCATCCACTTTGCGGGCGGCTACCCGGTTGAGCCCGTGGACATCCATGCCAGCGTACGGCATCTGGATGTGCTTTTTGACAAGCTGACGCTGACCGACAAGGTCATGCATGCCTACAGTCTGGGCAAAGAGCGCGTCGAGGATGTGATGGAAATGGTCCGTATCGCAAGCGGCCTTTCACATGAGGAATTCGACGCAAGCCCCCGGATGTACACGAATATTAACTCTACATCACCGCTGAAGCACGATTATCCCATGCTCGATGGCTGGATGCGACTGGCGCGGCGGGGCCAGGGCCTGGTTGTCACGCCCTTCACGCTTGCGGGTGCGATGGCACCTGTGACCATGGCGGGGGCGGTGGCACAGTCTCTGGCAGAGGGGCTTTGTGCCATCGTGCTGGCCCAGATCATCCGGCCGGGCTGTCCCTGTGCGATCGGGACCTTTACGTCGAATGTTGATATGAAATCCGGCGCGCCTGCTTTTGGCACACCGGAATACATGCGGGCGACGCAGATGACCGGGCAGCTGGCGCGGTATTACGGTCTGCCGATGCGGTCATCGGGCGTCTGTGCCGCCAATGTGCCCGACGGGCAGGCGATGTGGGAGACCTCCAACAGTCTCTGGGCCGCAGTCCAGTCCGGCACGAACATGGTCTATCATGCGGCCGGCTGGCTGGAGGGCGGGCTGATCGCGAGCCCCGAGAAGTTCATCATGGACTGCGAGATTCTGCAGCAGATTCAGCGGTATATGGACCCGGAGATCGTGGCGACGGGGCCGGACGAGATTGCGCTCGATGCGATCAAATCCGTCGGCAACACCGGACACTTCTTTGGCATTCAGCACACCCAGGATCGCTATACTACGGCATTCTACCAGCCCTTCCTGAGCGACTGGAAGAACTACGAGGGCTGGGAGGCCGCGGGCGCAGTCTGGACGCCGGAACGCGCCCACGCGATGTTCCGGGAGATCATCGGCAGCTTTGAGGCACCGCCGATGGATATCGCCATCCGCGAGGAGCTGCGCGACTTTGTGGAACGCAGAAAAGCCGAAGGCGGCGCGCCGACGGATTTCTGAGCCAATATGGTTACAATTGAACCCGTTCGGTGAATGTTAACGGGTTTGACGCATGGTGCCCCGAGTATGAGAGTGAGAGGTCTCCATGCACGGGCTTGTGAACCGCGCGATCCAGCGCTTTGTGACTGACTGCTACGGGGAGGCCCAGTGGCTGGCAGCCGCTGAACGGGCAGACATTGGTCTGACGTCGTTTGAGGCCATGCTGTCCTATGAGGATGAACTGACGGAGCAGGTCCTGACCGCTGTCAGTGATGTCCTGGACAGACCCTATGAAGAGCTGCTGGAAGACATAGGCACCTATCTTGTGTCGCACCCGAACGTCGAGGCGTTGCGGAGACTGCTGCGGTTCTCAGGCGTTGATTTCACTGATTTTCTTCATTCTCTGGATGATCTGCCGGACCGGGCACGCCTTGCGGTGTCAGATCTCGAACTGCCGCGCATTGAGCTGAAACAGCACGGCGCCGGGTTTTACCGCCTGAACGTTCAGAGCCGGATACCGGGAGCCGGTCATCTGTTTACCGGTGTGCTGCGTGCGATGGCTGATGATTATGGGGCACTGGTTTTTTTGGAGCATCAGGGAAACGAGAACGGTGCCGAAGTGGTTGCCGTCTCCCTTCTGGAGACGGAGTTCGCCGAAGGCCGTGGGTTTGAACTGGGCGCGAGGACCGGATGACGGAAAAGGCTGCATTCGGCGACCTGCTGAACGTACTGTGCCCGATGCATCTGATCCTTGATGCGGAAGGTACAATCGTCAGCGCCGGTCCCACCATTCAGAAACTGTTCCCGGATGCGCCGCTGACGGGAAGGGTGTTTCTTGACGTGTTCGGGATACGCCGGCCGAGGCAGATATCTGACTTCCGCGATCTGGCTGCCATGTCCGGCAGCCGTTTGCACGTTCTGTATCAGTCAGATCCTCCACGGGAGCTGAAAGGCATACTGGTGCCGGGACCATGTGAGGGGCAGGTGACGCTCAATCTGTCGTTTGGTATCTCGGTCGTAGAGGCGGTTCAGGAATATGAACTGACCGCGCGGGATTTCGCAGCGACCGACCTGACAGTTGAGATGCTGTACCTCGTTGAGGCCAAATCAGCCGCAATGGAAGCGTCGCGTCAGCTCAACAAGCGTCTGCAGAGCGCACGGGAAGAGGCCGAAGAGCAGGCCGCGACGGATGTTCTGACAGGGCTCAAAAACCGTCGGGCCATGGACATCGATCTCGCGCGGGCTCTTGCGGTTCGGGAGGATGTGGCGCTGATGCATATCGACCTTGATTATTTCAAGGACGTGAATGACACGCTGGGTCACGCGGCAGGTGACCATGTGCTCCAGGAAGTCTCGCGTGTCATGCGGGAGGAAACCCGCAGCACGGACACGATCGCCCGCGTGGGGGGGGATGAATTTGTTGTCCTCATGCGGCAGGTCCGTGATGATCTGGTCCCGGTGCACGTGGCCGGACGCATCATCGAAAAACTCATGGTCCCCATCATGTTCGAAGGCCAGCCCTGCCGCGTCTCGGCGAGTATCGGGACGGTTCTGTCATCAGAATATACCAAACCAACCGCAGACCAGATGCTGCGCGATGCCGATGAGGCTCTCTACCATTCCAAGCGCGAGGGCCGGGGGCGGCACACGTTGTTTTCAGAGCTGGCCGCACTGGCAGAACTGGAAGCCGGAAACAGTGCAGGCTGAACGCGCGGCGGTCATCGCGTTTGCGGGCTGATGCCCCTCGTGGAGGCGCCGCGCCGGAAGGGGGTGCGAAACTCCGTCATATGACACCAGGCGCAGGTACCGGGACGCACACAGGTCTACAGGTTCTGAAACAGCGCTGGATTTCTCATGTGAAGGAAAGTGGCAGCCCGTAGGGGAATCGAACCCCTCTTTCCAGGTTGAAAACCTGGCGTCCTAACCGATAGACGAACGGGCCACTCTGTGTGAGCGGTTGATTAGGCAATCCGGCGGGGCTGCGCAAGCGGAAATTTCATCCCCGGCAAAGAAACTTTGCGCAGAACAGATCTTCAGGCGCGGGCAGCATCATCAAGGCGGAGCTGCACAGATTGCCTGCCGCGCCAGGTATTCACATCAAGCTTTCCGGCCAGGTGAAAACGCGCACCGCCATGGGCTTCGAGTGCCGCGCCAAGCGGCCCGTCAAACGCCCCGAATGCGATGCCATCCATGACCGGGCCCGTGCCGTCCCCGAAGCTGATTTTGAGGTGTGTTTCGCCCACCCGGCGGGCAAACCGGATTTCCATATCCGAAAAGGCAAAGCGGGGTGCGGGCGCGCCTGCTCCGTAGGGGCCGGCTGCTTCAAGCTGTTCGGTCAGTTCAACCGTTGCAGCACCAGGCATGAGAAGCCCGTCGAGGCGCAGGTCCGAAGGACCGGCAAGATGCGCGCCCTGTTTTTCAAGAAGCTCACACAGCCTCTCCATCGCTGCCTCAAGGTTTTCCTCTGCAACAGTCAGGCCCGCGGCCATTTTGTGCCCGCCCCCTTTCTGCAGAAGACCCTCGCGCGCGAGACGCTGAATGGGCTGGCCCAGATCGATCCCTGATACCGATCTGCCGGACCCTTTGCCGATGCCGTCTTCCAGCCCGATGACAATGCTCGGACGGTTCGCATATTCTTTGAGGCGAGAGGCAACAATGCCCACAACGCCGGGGTGCCATCCCGGTCCGGCCGCCCAGACCAGCCCACGGTCCAGCCCGCGCGCCTCGGCCTGATCAATGGCGGCGGCCCGTATTGACGCTTCGATCTCGCGCCGTTCGGTGTTCAGACCGTCGAGCCGCTCAGCAAGTGCGGCGGCTTCATGCGTGTCCGTTGTGGCCAGCAGCCTGGCGCCCAGATCAGCGGCGCCGATGCGCCCGCCGGCGTTGACCCGCGGCCCCAGCAGATAACCCAGATGGTACGCACCGGGTTTGGTATCCATGCGCGCCACGTCAGCCAGAGCAGCGAGCCCCGGTCTTTCGCGCCGGGCCATGACACGCAGGCCCTGCCGGACAAAGGCGCGGTTGACGCCGGTGAGGGGGGCCACATCCGCAACGGTCGCCAGCGCCACCAGATCCAGCATGTCCATCAGGTCAGGGCCCCGGGTGCCGCGTTCGCGCAGCTGACGGCCAAGTTCGACCAGCATCAGAAAGACGACTGCGGCAGCGCACAGGTGGGCCAGATCACCGGATTCGTCCTGGCGGTTCGGGTTCACTACGGCCAGCGCTTCGGGCAGCGTTTCGCCGCCCAGGTGGTGATCCAGAATGACAACATCAGCGCCGGCGGCGGCTTTGACCGGCCCGTGAGACAGGGTCCCGCAGTCGACGCAGACGATCAGGTCGTGGGTGGCCGCCAGCTGCGACATTGCCGCGTCGTTGGGTCCGTAGCCTTCGTCGATCCGGTCGGGCACATAGAGCGTCGCAGTCTGCCCCATGCCCCGCAGCCAGGTCAGCAGCAGTGCCGCAGAACTGCCACCATCGACATCGTAGTCCGCAAAAACGGCGATTTTTTCACGCCGGTCGACTGCCGCCAGAAAACGGGTCGCTGCGGGTTCCATATCGCGCAGGCTGCGCGGGTCAGGCAGCAGATCGCGCAGGGCGGGCGCCAGAAAGGCGTCTGCCTCGTCAGATGACACACCGCGGCGCGCAAGGATCTGACACAAAGGGCCGGGCAGGCCGGTCTGCTGGGTCAGGGCCTCTGCCGCACGTGCCTGTTCGGGCAGGGGACCAACCCACCGTCTGCCGGTCAGCGAGGTTTCAACATTCAGAAAACTCACAGGCCCCCCTGGCCCTCATGGCCGGATACGCGTGGTCTGAGTGTGCTCAGACCGGTGTCCGGTAGTTGATGCGCCGGACCGAACCGGTTTTGGACCGCATGATCAGCGTTTCGGTGGTGAACCAGCCCGGCTCGCGGCGCACGCCGGGCAGGATGTTTCCGCCGGTCACGCCGGTTGCGGCAAAGATCACATCTTCGGTGACCATTTCATCGCGGGTGTAAATACGGTTAAGGTCGGTGACGCCGGCCTTGGCCGCGCGGCCCTTTTCGTCGTCGTTGCGGAAGAGCAGGCGGGCATACATCTGGCCGCCCATGCATTTCAGCGCCGCTGCCGCCAGCACGCCCTCGGGTGCGCCGCCCGCACCCATGTACATATCGATGCCCGTGGACGGGTCCGCGCAGTGCATCACGCCCGCAACGTCTCCGTCTGTGATCAGCCGGATCGAGGCCCCGGTGGCCCGGACTTCCGCGATCATCTCTTCGTGGCGCGGGCGCTCCAGAATGCAGACGGTGATATCAGAGGCCGCACAGCCTTTGGCCGCTGCAAGCGCTGTCACGCGTTCGCCCGGGCTCATTTCCAGCGTCACAACATCCGCGTCATACCCAGGGCCGATCGCCAGCTTGTCCATGTATACATCAGGCGCGTGCAGCATGGACCCGCGCGGCCCCATCGCGATCACGGTCAGCGCGTTGGGCATGTCCTTGGCCGTCAGGGTCGTGCCTTCGAGCGGGTCGAGCGCGATGTCGACGCCGGGCCCGTTGCCAGTGCCGACTTCCTCGCCGATATAGAGCATCGGTGCCTCGTCGCGCTCACCTTCGCCGATTACGACGACGCCGGCGATGTCCAGCATGTTCAGCTGTTCGCGCATGGCATTGACCGCAGCCTGGTCGGCCGCTTTCTCGTCTCCCTGGCCAACAAGGCGGGCAGACGCCAGCGCCGCAGCTTCGGAAACGCGGGCAAGACCGAGCGACAGCATACGGTCCTGGAATTCGGCGTGGGCGGGCATGAAGTCTTCCTTTGATCTGTTGTCAGCCTGAATTCTGTTTAGCGGGCAGGGCGTTCCGGCACAACTGTGCCTCAGACCGCCTCAATGCGGAGAGCGACCGGTGCACTGGCAACGACACCTGTGCCCGCCATGGCGGTCAGCGCCTGCTGCAGGGCGTCCGCACTGGTGCGGTGTGTGACGATCAGCACGGGTGCGGAAGCATCTTCGTGACCGTACTGGCGCATCCTGTCGATGGACACACCGGCTTCGCCCAGCACGGCGGCAACCCGGGCCAGTGCGCCGGGTTTGTCCTCGAGCGACATACGCAGGTAATAGGGGGCGGGCAGTTCGGAGCTGGCCGGGATCGCCTGGGCAAGGCGGTTTGCCGGAATGCCGAACACCGGTCCGCTTACACCGCGCGCCACATCGCAGACATCGGCCATCACGGCACTGGCCGTGGGGCCTTCACCGGCACCGGGGCCGCGCAGAACGATCTGGCCCACGGCGTCGCCTTCCAGCACCACCATGTTTGTGCCGCCGTCAAGTTGTCCGAGCGGGGAGGTGTCAGGCACAAGGCAGGGCTGCATCCGCTGCTCCAGCCCGCGGCCGGTCTTCTGCGCCACGCCCAGCAGCTTGATTTTATAGCCCATATCGGCGGCGGCATGAATATCGTCAATGCTGACCCGTTCGATGCCTTCCAGCGCGATGCCGTCGAAATTCACCTGTGTGCCAAAGGCCAGTGAAGACAGAATGGCCAGCTTGTGTGCGGCATCAATACCGCCCACGTCGAGCTGCGGGTCCGCTTCGAGATAGCCGAGGCCGTCTGCCTCAGCAAAGACCTCCTCATAGCTCAGGCCAGCGGATTCCATGCGGGTCAGAATATAGTTGCACGACCCGTTCATCACGCCCATCACGCGCGTCACATCATTGCCTGCCAGCCCTTCGGTCAGCGATTTGATGACGGGAATGCCGCCTGCCACTGCCGCTTCATAGCGCAGCGCGCGACCCGCATTTTCCGCACGCATCGCCAGCGCCTGACCGTGGATGGCCAGCAGCGCCTTGTTGGCGGTCACGACGTCCTTGCCTGCGTCGAGGGCCGCCTCGACGGCCTCTTTGGCTTTGCCTTCATGTCCGCCGATCAGCTCGACAAAAACGTCGACATCATCGCGGACAGCCAGGGCTGCGGCATCGGTTTCCCAGGCATATCCGCTCAGCGAGATGCCACGATCCTTGTTTGCGTCGCGTGCGGACACCGCCGAGATGGAAATCTCGCGCCCCGTGCGTGCGGCAAGCAATGCGCTGTGCTGGCGGATAATCCGCACGACACCGATCCCGACGGTGCCCAGACCTGCGATTCCAAGGCGAAGGGGCTGCGACATTCAATTTTCCTCTGGCAATAGCGATGCAGTGCTTTTCCAGAGGCGATGTAGCGGGTTCGGTCAGGCCACGCAACGGGCCTTGGGCATTGGTTTACTCTGCTGCAGCGAGGCGCGCGCGTTCTGCATCCGTCATGACCGGCCTGCGCAGGCCCGCTGCCCGGGCCCGCAGCCCGTTTGCACGCGCCTGAAGCTGCTCGGCGGTTTCGTCCTCTGTCGCGGCGTCTTCTGCTGTCTGCTGTGCCTGTTGCGTGAGCGGGCGCAGAGCCGGATAGTCCGCAGCTGCGGCTTCCGGGTTGGCGGCACCCGGTACGTCGGGCAGCTCAACGCAGGCCGAAAGCATCGCCGTAACAGTGATTATCGCCAGCAGTCGCATAAACGTCTCCGTGTTCCGGCTTCAGTCTTGCCTCATGCCTGGCAAAGGCGCAAGAAAGCTTTCTATTGAACGGGTGTTCAGTTAACGTCCACACATGCCACGGACCACAGGTTCACATTCCGATATTACCGGGCCCCGCATCCAGGCGGCGGCCCTGAAACTCTTTGCCAGCGAAGGATATGCGGCGGTGTCCATGCGGCGCATTGCGTCCGAGGTCGGCGTCCAGGCGGGTGCGCTTTACAATTACACGCCGGATAAACAGAGCCTGCTGTTCGGGCTGATGCAGGCCCACATGCAGGCGCTGCTGGATGCGGTCCCACGGGACAGGGGGCCTGATCCGGTGGCGCGGCTGCACCGGTTTGTGGCGTTCCACATCCGCTTTCACCACGACAGGCCGGACGCCGTTTTCATCGCCTATATGGAGTTGCGGAATCTGTCGCCCGCAAATTTCGCGGTGATCGAAGGGATGCGCCGCGAGTACGAGGACCTGCTGGAGGATATTCTGCGTGACGGCATTTCCGAGGGTCATCTGGAGACAGCGGACACCAAGATCACAACGCTGGCCGTCATTGCCATGCTGACCGGGGTCAGTACCTGGTTCCGGGAAAGCGGGCGGCTGTCACTTGAGGACATCACCGCCCGCTACTGGGAGCTTGTCTCCGGTGCGGTTGGCGCGCGTGCGCGCGTCAGTGCGCCGGCCGGATAAAGGTTCCGTTGTTCAGATCACGCATGGCCTGCATGAGTTCGGCCTGCGTGTTCATCACAATCGGACCGTGCCAGGCGACCGGCTCGTCGATGGGCGCGCCTGAGATCAGCAGAAAACGCACCCCTTCCGGGCCTGCCTGCAGGGTGACCTCATCCCCGGTGCCGAACCGGATCAGCGTGCGGTCGCCGGACAGATCCCGGATATTGACCTCTTCACCGGCGACCTCCTTTTCGAGCAGAACACCGCCAGGTGCGCTGGCATCGGCAAAGGCCGCAGCGCCCTCGAACACATAGGCAAAGGCGCGCCGGTATGTGTCAATTTTAAAGGTCTTTTTCACGCCGGCAGGCACTGTGATGTCGAGATACTGCGGGTCCGCAGCGATGCCATCAACAGGACCGGTCTGACCCCAGAACGCGCCTGTGATCACTTTCACCCGGGTGCCGTCATCGTCCGTGACCACCGGAATATCCGCCGCAGTCACGTCCTGGTACCGGGGCGCGGTCATCTTCTGATCCGACGGCAGATTGCCCCAGAGCTGGAACCCGTGCATCTGACCCCTGGCGTTACCGGCGGGCATCTCCTGGTGCAGAATGCCGGAGCCCGCGGTCATCCACTGCACGTCACCGGCTCCCAGCGTGCCGGTGTTGCCCAGCGAGTCGCCATGCTCCACCGTGCCTTCGAGCACATAGGTGATCGTTTCGATACCTCTGTGCGGATGCCAGGGAAACCCTTTCTCAAAGTCCTGCGGCCGGTCATTGCGGAAATCGTCAAACAACAGGAACGGGTCCAGTTCCGTCGGATCCTGAAACCCGAAGGCGCGGTGCAGTTTTACGCCAGCGCCTTCCATGGTGGGCACGGCCTGACGCGTTTCAAGTGTTGGTCTGAGTGACATTGTCTCTCTCCGTTTTGTCTGAGCGATACTTAACCTGCAGCCCCTGTCGCGCAATCTGCCTGCGCGAACGGGATCTGTGCAGGAATGCGCAATAAATCAGAATCTGTGATGCAATATATGTTAAACATTCGTTTTTCTGATTTATGGTGCGACGCTATCTGAGGGTCAGCTGAAACCAGACAGAGGACTTTACCATGGCACTCATCGAAGACATCCGTCGCGACGGCAGCCCTGCCGTTCGTTCCTTTTTGCTGATCACAGCGGGCACGCTGCTGGGGCTGGTGCTGGCGGCACAGGGCGGGCCTGCCGGTCAGGACCCCGCAACACCCGCAGCGCTTTCAGTGCAGCACGAAGACTGGCACGGCAACGTGCGCCGGTCAGGATCCTGAGCCGGCACTTTCCCACCAGGTGGCTGGTTTCCGGCGCCCACCGCGACCGCGATCCAGCCACAGGGCCAGCCTGCGCAGGGGGGACAGCGCCAGTTTCTGCCACAGCCTGTGCCGCAGTTTGCTGAAATCCCGGTTGAACGGGCACACGCGCATGCAGATCGCGCAGTCGCTGGACAGTCTGGCCCAGAAGCCAAAGCATTTTTCCGCGTCAGATGTCCATTTCCGAACGCCACGGATAGCGGAGGGATTGGCGCCACCCGCTTCAGGTGGGCCATAGGGCAGCGCTTTGACCGGGCAGGCGTCAGCGCATTTCGTGCAGATGTCGCAAAACGCCTTTACCCCCAGAGGACGGGGCGTGTCATGCGCCAGCGGAAGCGAGGTGAAAATCTTGGAAAACCGCAGGCGCGGCCCGAATTCAGGCGTGATCACCATCTGGTTGCGAGCGTATTCGCCCAGGCCCGCCTTAAGCGCATAGGGAATGACCAGCGCGGTATCGTTCATCGACGGGACCGCTTCATATCCGAGGTTGCGGATGTAGGCGGCGAGTTGCATCACCACCGCGGCTTCGTGGCTGTATTCCCGGCCTGTAGCAGCACCGCCGAGAGCGGATGGGTAGGTGTCCACGAGGTCAGCGTCCATCTGGTGACCCAGCACGATCACGGAAGTCATGCCACCCGGCAGGTCGTTCGGCGCATCCGACAGGTCGCGCGTGTCGATGCGGCTGGCATAATGCCACCGTGGATCAACGCCGGTGATGCCGCAGAGGTCAGCTTTAAAGAAAGCCGCCACTTTTTTGATTTCACGAGACATCTTTGCCGGATCGGTTACGTCCGTCTGCATGGGGGCAACCGGTGTGTCCGCGCTGATCGGTGCCTGAAACCCTTCGCGTCTGCCCTGATCTGCGTGACGGTCGGTCATGATGTCGGAAATCAGCCAGGCGGCATTCCGCAGCGCAAAATCGCGCTGGCTGAAGCCGTCTCCCCGGCGCGGAATGGCCTCCATCCGGTAGGAGGCGAAAAAGGCGTCCGTGCGCTTGCTGCGTACCGCCGGATCCCAGAACGCGCGGGTGAAAATGTCGTTGCGCTGATGAAACGGCGCAAAATCTTCGGTGACCTCAATGCCTGCTGCGGCGTCGCCCGGTTGTGACTGTCGGTCGGTGCTCATGCCCGAAATTCTGGCCACAGGTGCGCCGCCGGTCAATCACAAAGGTCGCAAACGGACGCGACGGTGCGGGCAGCGCGCGGAATTCTCACTGAAAAGGCAGGAGAGAGCTGAAATGAAAGTTGGATTTATCGGATTGGGCAATGTCGGGGGGAAACTCTCGGGCTCACTTGTACGGAACGGAACCGACCTGCTGGTGCATGATCTTGATCCGGAACTGGTGGCCGCCAAAGTGGCCGCAGGCGCCGGTGCAGGTGGCTCGCCCGCGCAGATGATGCAGGTCTGTGATGCGGTGATCACCTGTCTGCCAAGTCCTGCGGCCTCGGCAGCCGTGGTCGAAGAGATGCTGCCGCACATGGGCCCCGGGAAAATCTGGATGGAGATGTCGACCACCGATGCCGATGAGGTGCAGCGCCTGGGCAAGGCGGCAATCGCCACCGGGGCGGCGGCGGTGGATTGCCCTGTGTCCGGCGGATGCCACCGGGCAGACACCGGCAATATTTCCATTTACGCGGGATGCGACCGCGCGACTTTTGACCGGATACTACCTCTGCTGACCCTGATGGGACGGCGCGTGCTGCACACCGGTGATCTGGGTTCTGCCAGTATTCTCAAGGTGATGACGAACTATCTTGCCACGGCAAATCTGCTAACGCTCTGTGAGGCGCTGACTGTCATGAAAGGCGCAGGCATGGATCTTGCGACCACCTTTGAAGCGATCAGCATCTCGTCGGGCACGTCCTTTGTGCATGAAACCGAAAGCCAGCTGATCCTGTCAGGCTCGCGCGATGTGAACTTCACCATGGATCTGGTGCTCAAGGACATTGGCCTCTTCCAGAAGCTCGCGGATGATGCCGGCATTCCGCTGGAACTCTCCCCGATGATCATCGGCATGATGCAGGACGGTCAGGCGCGGTACGGCAACCGCGCCCAGTCCGACCGGATGATCGAACGTCTGGAGGAAGCGACGGGGCTGGATATCCGCGCGCCGGGTTTCCCGCAGGAACTGATTGATGACGAGCCTGAGACGCGCGGGTACGAGATCGTCCCCGCGCGCTGAGGCTCAGGCCAGCGTGCCCTCGGCGGTGAGCAGGGTCTTGCCACCAAGGTAGGGGGCGAGCACTGCGGGCAGCTGCACAGAGCCATCTTCCTGCTGGCCGTTTTCGAGAACGGCGATCAGACAGCGGCCGACCGCCAGGCCCGATCCATTCAGAGTGTGCACAAACGCCGGCTTGCCGCCATCGGCGGGCCGGAACCGCGCATTCATGCGCCGCGCCTGAAAATCGCCGGTGGTCGAGACAGAAGAAATCTCGCGGAAGGCATCTTGTCCGGGCAGCCAGGCTTCGATGTCGTAAGTGCGGCGGGCGCCAAAGCCCATATCGCCTGTGCACAGAACCACGGTGCGGTAGGCCAGGCCCAGACGCTCGAGGATATCCTCGGCGCAGCGCAGCATGCGTTTCTGTTCTGCCTCGGAGTGGTCGGGATGCGTGATGGACACCATCTCGACCTTTTCAAACTGGTGCTGACGCAGCATGCCAGCGGTGTCCCGCCCGGCGCTGCCCGCCTCGGAGCGGAAGCAGAGCGTATGCGCCGTCATCCGGCGGGGCAGGTCGCTTTCTTCGAGGATATCGCCCCCGACCGTGAAGGTCAGTGGGATTTCCGAGGTGGACACCAGCCACCAGCCGTTGGTCGTCTGATAGCTGTCTTCGGCAAACTTGGGCAGTTTGTCGGTGCCATACATGGCCTCGTCCCGCACCAGTACGGGGCTGTTGATCTCGGTCAGCCCGTTCTCGTCCACATGTGTGTCGATCATGAACTGCGCCAGTGCGCGGTGGATGCGTGCCACGGCACCCTTGAGCATGACGAACCGCGCACCGGAGGTTTTGGCCGCCGTTTCAAAATCCATGGAGGCCGCAACACCGGCAATCTCGTAGTGTTCTTTGGGCGTGAACGTGAAAACAGGTTTCTCGCCCCAGGCGTTAACCTCGACGTTGTCATTCTCGTCGGCACCATCGGGCACATCATCTGCCGGGATGTTCGCAATCCAGGACAGCTTGTCGGTCAGTTGTGCATCAAGCTCCTTGGCTTCGGCCTGCATCGCCGCGACTTCGGACTTTTTCTCGGATACGAGGGCGCGCAGACGCTCAAACTCCGCCTCATCACCGGCGGCCTTGGCGGCGCCAACTTTTTTGGACGCCTGGTTCTGCTCGGCCTGGGCGTTTTCGGCTGCGGCGATCTTGGCGCGGCGTGCTTCATCAATGGCCAGGATCTCAGAGGACAGAGGCGCATCTCCACGGCGGGCAAGAGCTGCGTCAAAGGCATCGGGGGCCTGACGGATTGCGCGGATATCATGCATGGAATCGTCCTCGGGTCTGAATCATTTCGCGGACAGCTTATGCCGTAACTTTTACCGGATCGTAACCATGAGTTTTGACGGGCCGTTTTAAGGTTGGGCCGCGCGTTCCTCTGCCCGCTGCTGCGCAGCTGCGACTTCAGCCCGGATCCAGTCGTTCACAGGGACCACCATCGCATTGCCGTCCGGGCCCGCACGCGCCACGATGACACCCCCCAGTGTCCATCGTTCCCCATCCCGTACCAGCAGGGCGCCGCCGGAGTTGCCGCTGACGACGGTGCAGTCCGACAGGATCATACTGTCTTCCCACGTCAGCTCTGCCCCGCAATCGAACCGGCCATGTAACTGCCGTGGCGTGAATCGCTGGTGCGCAAGGAGTGCTACGGGCCCTGCTTCGACCGTCCCGGTGAAGAGTGTCATGGGCGCGGCTGTTTCGGCGGGCACGGGCGTCTGCAACTGCAGAACGCCAATGTCAAAGGCGAATGCCCGGGTACCGCTGGCAAAGAGATAGGGGGGATAGACCCGCATTTCAGCGGCTCTGTGACTGGCGATCTGCGTCGTCCCGTTCCACCCTATCGTAAAAAATCTCAGGATTTGTCCGGCGTTACGGCCACCAGCGCAGTGAGCCGCAGTCAGAACAAGGTCCGGTGCCACAAGGGTCCCCGAACAGGTGGGAATACCGGCCGGACCCCCGACGTTTACCACGCCAACGGCGTGCCACTGCGGTAACCCTGCCTGTGGAACAGGCGACAGAGGGCCGCTTTCGGCCAGCACCCGGACGCCGGAGAACAATATTGCGAAAAGCGCAGCGGCACGGCGTCCGGTGAGGGTTTTCAATGGTCTCATTGCACCGGCATCCTGCACACAATGCACGGGCACGCCAAGAGTATGCCTGATGCATGCAGATACATTGTGTCAGCGGCCACGCGCCGCCTTGCAAACCCGCGCCTCAGACCATAGGTTCCGCCAGAATTTCGTGCATCCCCGACGGGTTGCCTGCGACCCTATTGTAAAGGACCCGACCGCTATGGAAGCATTCGCCCAGTTTGTCCCGCTGATCCTGATTTTCGCGATCATGTATTTCCTTCTGATCCGCCCGCAGCAGAAGAAGGTGAAAGAGCATCAGGCGATGGTTGCAGCGCTGCGCCGGGGTGACCAGGTGGTGACCCAGGGTGGCATCGTTGGCAAGGTGGCCAAGGTCAAGGAAGACGGTGAACTGGAAATCGAGATTGCCGAAGGCGTGAAGGTCCGCGTGATCCAGCACACCATCGCATCTGTCGTCTCGAAAACCGAACCGGCGAAGTAATCGCGCCCTTCAACCGCTGAAAAGGCGCTTTCATGCTTCAGATTGATCTCTGGAAACGCATCCTGATCCTGCTGACCTGTCTCGCGGGTCTCTGGGTGGCGGTGCCGAACCTGTTTTACACCTCAGTTGAGCAGCATAACGATGCCGCTCAGGCAATCGAGCTTGGCGCTGATACGCCTGAAAACCAGGCTCAGCTGGCGCTCTGGCCGGAATGGATGCCGTCGGGTCTTGTCAATCTGGGGCTGGATCTGCGTGGTGGTGCGCACCTGTTGGCAGAAGTGAAAGTGCAGGACGTCTATGAGGCGCGGATGCAGGCCTACTGGCCGGAAATCCGCGATGCGCTGCGCCCGGAACGCGCCACAATCGGCACCGTGCGTCTTCAGCCCTCACCGGCGGATGAAGTGCATGTGCGCATTTCACAGCCCGAAGGCATGGCGCGCGCGCTGGAAGTTGTGCGGGGGCTGGCCACGCCTATCCCGACCCTGACGGGCGTCGGCGCCAACGACATTGAGGTCCGGGCCGAAGGTGATGTGATCATCGTGACCCTGTCGGAGGCCGAAAAACTGGCATCTGACGAGCGGACGGTTCAGCAAAGCCTTGAGATTATCCGCCGCCGGATTGACGAGGTGGGCACGCGTGAGCCCACGATCCAGCGCCAGGGAGCAGACCGCATTCTGATCCAGGTTCCGGGCATCGGCTCTGCGGCTGAACTCAAGGATATCATCGGTACCACGGCCCAGCTGACCTTTAATCCGGTGGTCAGCCGGGGTTCAGACGGCGATGCGGTACCGGGCATCGGCAATGTGATCCTGCCGTCCATTGATGAACCCGGCGCATTCTACACGCTGGAGGCCGCACCTGTCGTTACCGGCGAGGAACTGGTGGATGCGCAGCCGGCCTTTGACCAGAACGGCCGCCCTGCGGTGAATTTCCGGTTCAATACCACGGGCGCACGCAAGTTCGGTGATTACACCGCGGAGAATATCGGATCGCCCTTCGCTATTGTGCTCGACAGTGAAGTGATCAGCGCACCCACGATCCAGAGCCACATTCCGGGTGGATCCGGCATCATCACAGGCCAGTTCACGGTCGAGGAATCGACCAATCTGGCGGTGCTGCTCAGGGCAGGGGCGCTGCCTGCGGGCCTTGAATTCCTTGAGGAACGGACCATCGGTCCGGAGCTGGGGCAGGACAGTATCGACGCGGGTAAAGTCGCGACCATCGTGGCTTTTGTCGCTGTGCTGGTGTTCATGTTCCTGAGCTACGGGCTCTTCGGGCTTTTTGCCAACGTCGCCCTGATCATCAACATCGGTCTTATCTTTGGTCTGCTGAGTGTGATCGGCGGTACCCTGACGCTGCCCGGTATTGCGGGGATCGTTCTGACGGTCGGTATGGCGGTGGACGCCAACGTGCTGATTTTCGAGCGTATCCGCGAGGAACTGAAAACATCCAAAGGGCCGGCCCGTGCGATTGAGCTTGGCTATGAAAAGGCCCTGTCGGCCATTCTGGATGCCAACATCACAACCTTCATCACAGCGGTGATCCTGTTTGCAATGGGCTCCGGCCCGGTGCGCGGGTTCGCGATCACGCTGGGTCTGGGCATTCTGACGTCGGTCTTCACAGCGATTTTCGTTACCCGCCTGCTGGTGGTCATCTGGTTCGAGCGCAAGCGCCCGAAAACAATCGAGGTCTGATATGCGTCTGCGTCTGGTCAAACAGAATACGAACTTCGACTTTTTCAGCCGCTGGAAGCTCTGGCTGGGTATTTCAGGCCTGATGATGGTCATCGCCTTTGCCTCGTTCATGATCCAGGGGCTGAACTTCGGCATCGACTTCCGCGGGGGCACGACCATCCGGACGGAAAGCACGCAGCCCGTGGACATCGGTGTCTACCGCGAGGCACTGACACCGCTGGAACTGGGCGACATCTCAATTACCGAGGTGTTCGATCCGCAGTTCGACGCGGATCAGAACGTCGCGATGATCCGGATTGAGGCCCAGGAAGGCGATGAGGCGGTTCAGGGTCAGCTGATCGAAGATATCGGCACGGCCCTGCAGGCCGCTGACCCCGGTCTCAAACTGCCGTTCGCTTCTGTTGAATCGGTGGGACCGAAGGTTTCCGGCGAGCTGATCCAGACCGCCGTCATCGCTGTGGTTCTCGCGATTGGTGCAGTGCTTGTCTATATCTGGCTGCGGTTTGAGTGGCAGTTCGCGGTTGGTGCGGTGCTGGCCCTTGTGCACGACGTGATCCTGACAATCGGTGTGTTTTCTGAACTGCAGATCAGGTTTGATCTTGCGATTATTGCAGCACTTCTGACCATCGTTGGATATTCTCTTAACGATACGGTGGTAGTCTTTGACCGGGTTCGCGAAAACCTGCGCAAATACAAGAAAAAGCCATTGAACGAAGTGCTCAACATCTCGATCAACGAAACGCTCAGCCGGACGTTTATGACCTCCGTGACCACGTTGCTGGCGCTGATTGCACTGTTTGTGCTGGGCGGCGACGTAATCCGCGGATTTGTCTTTGCGATGATCTGGGGCGTGATCGTGGGCACCTATTCGTCGGTCTTCGTGGCCTCTGCGGTGCTGCTTTATCTGGGTGTGAAACGCGACTGGTCCAAGCCCGACGCCAATGCCGGAAACCAATACGCCAACATAGATGCCTGAATTTCTGAGCAGCCTTCCGGACGCCGGAGGGCTGATCTGGCTGATCGCGGGGGTTATTGCCGCTGGTCTGGTGCGCGGATTTGCAGGGTTTGGCAGCGGCATGATCATCATGGCCACGGCTTCTTCGGTGCTGCCGCCGGTCTCGGCCGTGATTTTCATGATGATGGCGGAACTGATCGGCCCACTGCCCAACCTGCGCGCAGCCTGGCGCGAAGGCGCGCCGCGTGACGTCGGCCGTCTGATGATCGGGGCGACCATTATGGTGCCCGTGGGCATCTGGTGCCTTGCGAATATGTCCACCGAAGTATTTGGCTGGATCGTCTCGGCCTCCGTCCTGCTGCTGCTTGCGATGCTGATATCGGGCTGGCGTTACAAGGGTGAACTGACGCCGCGTCTTACGGTCGGCACCGGCGCGCTGGGGGGCTTTATGTCCGGGTTTGCCGGCATTCCGGGCCCGCCGGTCATCATGCTCTACATGTCCAGCCGGTTGCCGATTGCAGTGATCCGGGCGAACTTTCTGCTCTATCTGCTCGCCATTGATGTGGTCATGATCGCGGTCTTCTGGGGAAGCGGGCTGTTCATCTGGGAAATTGCGGTGCTGGGTCTGCTGGCCGGCATTCCGAATTTCGTGGCCAATTACGCAGGCGCGCAGCTTTTTGACCCGAACGCGGAACGTGTTTTCCGGATTGTGGCCTATATCGTGATTGCGGCTTCGGCTATTCTGGGTCTGCCTTTGTGGAGCTGAAGCGGAAAACACCATGCGCCTGAATGAAATCACCTTTACCGATGCCAAACCCGTGGAGGGCTACGGTCCCGGTTTTTTTCGGATCGGCGGAGAGGTGTACAACGGCCCGGTCCTGACGGGGCCTGCTGGCACAGGGCCGTGGGGCGGGCTGGAAGATGCCGCGGCCCTGATGGACCTGGCGGGCCGCATTGATGTGCTCTTTGTCGGGACGGGGGCGGACATCGCGCACCTGCCCGAAACGCTGCAGACGCAGCTCGAAGAGGCAGGTCTCGGCATCGAGGTGATGGCCTCACCCGCAGCCGCGCGGACGTACAACATCCTGCTCAGCGAAGGCAGGCGGATCGCGCTGGCGCTGCTGCCTGTCTGAAAATTCCCGCAAACCCGCTTTTGCGCACGGGCGCAATAGGTTAACGCTTGTGGCATGACACTGACGATCCGAGATCTCAGCGTGGCCCGCGGCGGGCTGCCGGTTCTGACCGGGCTGTCTTTCCGGCTGGCACCTGGCGATGCGCTGATCCTGCGCGGGCCGAACGGGTCGGGTAAAACCACATTGTTGCGCACACTTGCGGGACTGCAGCCACCTTTGTCCGGTGAAATAGACGCCGATCCCGATGCAATCGCGTATTCCGGGCACTCGGATGGTCTGAAGTCGATGCTGACAGTGACCGAAAATCTCCGCTTCTGGGCCTCGGTTTTCGGCCATCAGGATATTCTGCCCGCACTGCGGGGCTTTGATCTGGAAAACCTCTCCGACCGTCTTGCCGGCACCCTGTCAGCCGGGCAGAAACGCCGCCTCGGACTTGCGAGGCTGCTGGTCACCGCCCGTCCGGTCTGGGTCCTGGATGAACCGACCGTTTCGCTTGACGCGGCTTCTGTCGCGCTTTTTGCCAGCGCGGTGCGCGCGCATCTGGAACGTGGTGGTTCGGCGCTGATCGCCACGCATATCGACCTCGGCCTTGATGCGGAGGTGCTGGATATTTCGCCGTGGCGTGCCACCGCTGATGCCCGCGCCGGTGCCAGCGATGAGGCTTTCCTGTGAGAGCTCTGCTGCACCGGGACCTGGCCCTGGCGCTGAGGGCAGGGGGCGGTTTCGGCCTCGGGCTGGCTTTCTTTCTGATTGTGACCGTTCTGGTCCCGTTCGGCGTCGGGCCGCAGTCTGAGCTGCTGGCGCGGATCGCCCCGGGGATCCTGTGGCTTGGCGCGCTGCTGGCCTGTCTGCTGTCGCTGGACCGCCTGCTGGCGCTCGACTGGGAGGACGGCACGCTGGACCTGCTGGCCACGTCTCCTCTGCCGCTGGAGGCGGCACTCAGCATCAAGGCGCTTGCGCACTGGATCACCACCGGCCTGCCGTTGGTGCTGGCGGCCCCCGTTCTGGGTGTCCTGCTGAACCTGCCAGGGCCAGGATACCTGTGGCTCGTCATTTCACTGGCGCTGGGAACGCCCGCGCTGTCGGTGATCGGCACCTTTGGTGCGGCTCTGACCGTGGGCATCAAACGGGGAGGGCTGCTGCTGTCGCTGCTGGTGCTGCCGCTCTATGTGCCGACGCTGATATTCGGGGCAGAAGTGGCGCGCCGCGGTGCCGCAGGTCTGGATACGCTGACACCACTGCTGATGCTGGCCGGGATCACCGCCGGCGTGGTCGCCGTCATGCCGTTTGCCTCGGCGGCGGCCCTGCGGATAAACCTGCGGTGATCGTGACGTTTTGTCCATTGAGCGCGCGGGCGGGGGAGCATAGATAAGAGCCATGTCAGCAACCGACGAAAAGCCAGCGGTCAAACGCCCTTCGGGCTTCTGGAGCTATGCCAACCCGGTGAAATTCCTGGGGCTCAGCGAGCGCGTGCTCCCGACACTCTGGGTGCTCTCCGCCGCATGCCTGGTGATCGGTCTCATCTGGGGCTTCTTTTTCACGCCGGACGATTTTCGTCAGGGCTCAACGGTGAAGATCATCTACCTGCACGTGCCTTCCGCGATGATGGCGATCAACGCCTGGGCGATGATGCTCATTGCATCGCTGGTCTGGATCGTGCGCCGCCACCATGTCAGTGCTCTGGCGGCAAAGGCGGCAGCACCGGTGGGCGTGGTGATGACGCTCATCGCTCTGGCAACCGGGGCCATCTGGGGACAGCCGATGTGGGGCACCTGGTGGGCCTGGGATCCGCGTCTGACCTCCTTTCTGATCCTGTTTCTTTTTTATCTGGGTTATATCGCCCTCTGGGAGGCGATTGATGACCCGGATACCGCGGCTGATCTGACCTCGGTCCTGTGTCTCGTGGGGTCCGTTTTTGCGGTGCTTTCGCGCTATGCCGTAAACTTCTGGAACCAGGGCCTGCACCAGGGCGCATCGCTCAGCCTAGACAAGGAAGAGAACGTCGCCGATGTCTTCTACTTTCCGCTGCTGGTCTGTATCGCCGGTTTTGTCTTGCTCTTTCTTGCACTTGTTCTGTACCGCACGGGCACTGAAATCCGGCTGCGCCGGACACGGGCGCTGATGGCCCGGCAGAGGGCGCGCTGATGCCTGATCTCGGAAAATACGCTGATGCCGTGCTGTCGGCCTATGCTGTCTCGCTGCTCCTGCTTGTTTTCCTGGTATTGCTGACGCTGCGCCGGGGACGCCGGGCACGCGCTGAACTGGCCGCTGCTGAAAGCGGAGAAAAGCGGGATGGCTAAAAAGATCTCACCTCTGATGATCGCGCCGCCGCTGATCTTTGCAGGGTTTGTGGCGCTGGCAGGGATCGGCATGTTCACGACTGATTCCTCTGAACTGCGCTCGACGCTGATCGGCAAACCGGCGCCCTCGATAACAGACGCTCAGCTGGGTGACTTCCAGCCCGTCACTGCCGATGCCATGGCGACCGGCGAAGTGACGCTGGTGAACTTCTGGGCCAGCTGGTGCCCGCCCTGTCACGCGGAACATCCCCGCCTTCTTGAAATGGCCGAAGAGGGCATGCCCATCATCGGTGTGAATTTCCGCGACCAGGAAGCCCCTGCGGCCGGATATCTCACAGAGGACGGGAACCCGTTCCTGGCGGTTGCCTTCGATCCGGAGGCGCGCACTGCAATTGACTGGGGTGTCACGGCGCCGCCGGAAACGTTCATCCTCGATGCTGAGGGCACGGTGCTCTTCCGTTTTGCCGGGCCACTGATCGGAAGCGATTATGAACAACGTTTCCTGCCCGAACTGAACAAAGCGCTTGGCAAATAAAAAAGCGCCCCCCGCAGGGAGCGCCTTGTCTGTTTCATCCTGTCAGGATCAGGCCTGTTTGCGGCGTCTCATCCAGGCGAAGGCACCCAGACCACCAACCAGAAGCGGCAGACCTGCCGGAACGGGCACTGCAGACACTTCGATCTGGCCTACCGCGCCAGAGCGCGAGAACACAACTTCAAGCGTGTCGCCGCGCGCGCCAGCGAAATCAAGCAGGGTGAATTCGTTGTTGTTTGCAGTGTTGTTGGTGTCGGATTCGTTGTCGTCATTCAGAATGAAGCTCAGGACGACATCATCACCGGAGAACAGCGTCGCCGAAGTTCTGACTTCGGAGTCCAGCAGGAACAGTTCGCCAAGAGCCACCTCCGAGAGGAAGGAGAACGTCAGCGTGCCGCCGCTGCCGTTGTCATCCGGTCCACCGGTTGCGTTCTCCTGAACGATCAGCGCATTGCCAAACCCGCGCACGTCATTGTCGTCCTCGGCGTTTGTAAAGTCAGATGTCAGGTCGGGATCGTTGCCCGTGCTGGTTGTCCCCGGCGCTGTATTGAACACAACAGCCTGCGCCTGGCCGCCGATTGCGGAAATGTCAGCAACGATGCCATCCGCCAGCTCGGTGTTTGCGCCAAGCACCTGACCTTCGCTGAAACCGCCGAAATCCACAGTTGCTGCGTGGCTCATGCCAGCAGCGCTGAAACCAATTGCTGCAACCGCAGCCATACCCAGTGTCTTCATTCTTCGTACTCCCACACTACTGGTTCAAAAAGTTACGCGTTATGCTGCAGGCTTTACGTTTTTTTAAGACATGGTCCAATCACAAAAATGCCATATTCCCGCTTTGGTAGTGTTGTGACCCAGCGTCATCGACCTTTGCATCCGTAGCGGGAGCAGGTGCGGAAAAAAGATGCATTTCTGCACCCGCTGGCTGAGGCATGGCACAAAAAAAACCCGGCGCCAGACCGGCACCGGGTTTCCATTCAGTTCAGGGCAGACCCTGATCAGGCGGCCTGCGCCAGGTTGCGCAGCACATAATGCAGCACGCCACCGTGTTCGATGTATTCGATCTCAATGGCGGTATCGATCCGGCACTTCAGCATGATTTCTTTGCTGCTGCCATCGGCCATCGTGATCGTGCAGGGCACTTCCTGCAGCGGCTGGATGGTGTCCAGTCCGGCAATCGAAACGGTTTCCTCTCCGGTCAGGCCCAGAGATTTGCGGGTGTCGCCGCCGGTGAACTCAAACGGGATCACGCCCATGCCCACCAGGTTGGACCGGTGGATGCGCTCAAAGCTCTCGGCGATCACGGCCTTGACGCCCAGCAGTGCCGTGCCCTTGGCCGCCCAGTCGCGGCTGGAGCCAGCGCCATACTGTTCACCGCCAAAGATCACCAGCGGGGTGCCCGCATCCTGATAGGCCATCGCTGCGTCATAGATCGACGACTGGTGGCCATCGGGGCCTTTGGTATAGCCACCCTCAACGCCGTCCAGCATCTCGTTCTTGATACGGATGTTGGCGAAGGTGCCGCGCATCATGACCTCGTGGTTGCCGCGGCGCGACCCATAGGAGTTGAACTCCCGCACAGGCACCTGACGTTCGATCAGGTACTGACCGGCGGGCGTGGTGTCCTTGAAGGAGCCGGCGGGCGAGATGTGGTCCGTGGTGATCATATCGCCCAGGATCGCCAGCACGCTCGCGTTCTCGATGTTCGAGATCGTGCCCGGCTCTTTGCCCATGCCCTGGAAATAGGGCGGGTTCTGAACATATGTCGAGGAGACCGGCCAGTCATAGACTTTGCTGTCTGTCGTGCTGACACCCTGCCATTTGTCGTCGCCTTTGAAGACGTCGGCGTATTTGGTCAGGAAGGCCTCGCGCGTGACGGTCTGTTCGACCAGCTCTGCAACTTCCTGGCTTGTGGGCCAGATGTCTTTCAGGAAGACGTCATTGCCGTCCTTGTCCTGACCCAGAGGTTCCGTTGTCAGATCAATGTTCAGCGTGCCGGCCAGGGCATAGGCCACGACCAGCGGCGGGGAGGCCAGATAGTTGGCACGTACGTCCGGGCTGATCCGGCCTTCAAAGTTGCGGTTGCCCGACAGGACGGATGTCGCCACCAGATCGCCTTCGGCAATGGCCTCGGACAGTTCTTTCTGGATCGGACCGGAGTTACCGATACAGGTGGTGCAGCCGTAACCCACCAGGTTGAAGCCGATCGCATCCAGATCATCCTGCAGACCGGCGGCCTCAAGATAGGCGGAAACCACCTGGGATCCTGGTGCCAGCGATGTTTTGACCCAGGGCTTGCGGTTCAGGCCGAGGGCAGCAGCCTTGCGCGCCACGAGGCCCGCGCCGATCATCACGTATGGGTTCGAGGTATTGGTGCAGGAGGTGATCGAGGCGATCACAACCTTGCCCGATTCCATGGTGTAGTCTTCGCCTGCGACAGCGACTTCCTTGCCCATGGGGCGCTTGAAGGTCTCTTCCATCTCGCGCGCGAATGCGGCCTTTGCATTGTCGAGTGCTACGTAGTCCTGCGGGCGCTTGGGGCCAGAGATCGCGGGGACGATTGTGTTCATGTCGAGGTGCAGCGTGTCCGTGTAGACGGGTGCATAATCCGCACCGCGCCAGAAGCCGTTTTCCTTGGCATAGGCTTCGACGAGGGCCACACGGTCCTCATCCCGGCCGGTGTTGCGCAGGTAGCGCAGTGTCTCATTGTCAATCGGGAAGAAGCCGCAGGTCGCGCCATATTCCGGTGCCATGTTCGCGATGGTGGCACGGTCGGCCAGCGGCAGACGGTCGAGGCCTTCGCCGTAGAACTCGACGAATTTGCCGACAACTCCCTTGGCGCGCAGCATTTCGACGACCTTGAGCACCAGGTCAGTACCGGTGGTTCCTTCCATCATGGTGCCGGTCAGCTCAAAGCCGATCACTTCCGGGATCAGCATAGAAATCGGCTGGCCGAGCATTGCGGCTTCCGCCTCGATCCCGCCAACGCCCCAACCGAGGACCGCCGCACCGTTGACCATCGTGGTGTGGCTGTCCGTGCCAACGAGCGTATCGGGATAGGCGACTTCGGTGCCGTTCTGATCTTTGTCGGTCCAGACAGTCTGGGCCAGATATTCCAGGTTCACCTGGTGGCAGATACCGGTGCCGGGGGGCACCACGCGGAAGTTGTTGAACGCCTTCTGACCCCACTTGAGGAAGGTATAGCGCTCCATGTTGCGTTCGTATTCGCGGTCCACGTTCATCTGGAACGCGCGCGGGTTGCCGAACTCATCGATCATCACCGAGTGGTCGATCACGAGATCAACAGGGTTCAGCGGGTTGATCTTTTCCGCGTCACCGCCAAGGCTGATGATCGCGTCACGCATCGCGGCGAGATCAACAACGGCCGGGACGCCGGTGAAATCCTGCAGCAGCACGCGGGCAGGGCGGTATGCGATCTCGCGCGGGTTTTTGCCGCCTTTGGCGCCCCATTCGGCAAACGCCCTGATGTCGTCGGTGGTGACAGTCTTGCCGTCCTCGAACCGCAGCATGTTTTCCAGCACCACCTTCAGTGCGGCGGGCAGATTCGAAAAATCACCCAGTCCCGCGGCGCTGGCGGCTGGAATGGAGTAATAGTCAACGCTCTGTGCGCCGACGGTCAGGGTCTTACGTGTGGCTGAGCTGTCGTGACCAACGGTAATGGGCATGAAATGCGTCCTCTGGCTTGAATGAAGTCATCACTGGATTGGCTGCTGCATAGACCCATGCGTGTGGGCATTTCAACTCAATTCAGCGCTTCCGCGTCAAAATGTATACCATTGTGTACCGAAATCTGAAAGGATTCCTTCACCAGTCTCAAGAAACCTTGATTGGCGTTTCATCTGAGGTCTCAATATGTGTGGTCACAGGGGCGGGACCGCAGCATCGGGGAATCAGATGAAACGATTTATACAGGCATTTGTCACATCAATGATCCTGGCCGCACCGCTTCAGGCGGAAGACAGCCCGGTTGTTGTTGAGCTCTATACCTCGCAGGGATGTTCGTCCTGTCCGCCTGCGGATGAAATTTTCCACGCTCTGTCGGACCGTGATGACGTTATCGCTCTGGCACTGCATGTAGACTACTGGGACTATATCGGCTGGAAAGACGAATTCGCGGATCCGCGGAACGCAGAGCGGCAGCGGGCTTATGCCACCGTTGCGGGACGCCGGTCGATCTACACGCCCGAAATGATTGTGAACGGCACAACAGATATCGTCGGTGCCAAACCGATGCAGTTGTCCGACGCTATTGCGATGCACCGCGAGACCCCATCGCCCGTTGCAGTCAGTCTCGAACGGGACGGCAATTCGGTGCGCATCGATGCGCGCCCGCGTGAGGGCAGGGTGGGCCGGTCGGTTGTTCACATCCTGCGCTATGTCCCGCGGCGCGAAGCGCGGATTACCCGCGGTGAAAACGCGGGCCGTACGCTGGATTACGCGAATGTCACGCAGGACTGGACAGTGCTGGGAGAGTGGGATGGCCGCGCGCCGCTGGAGCTGGAGGCTGAAGCGCCGGGTGATCTGCCTGTAGTGGTGCTGATTCAGGCGGGCAATATGGGCCCGATACTCGGGGCTGCCCGCGTCCGCTGATCTGCCGGGCCTCAGGCCACGCGCCACCGCCTGTGAACCCAGAACCATTGTGCGGGATCCTTGCGGATATGTGCCGCCAGACTGTCGTTGAGATGCTGCGTCATCTGCTCCGGCGTTGAATGCTCAACCGGTGCCTCAAGCAGTGTTCTGAACGTCAGCCCATCTTCCTGCCGGATACCGTAAAACGGAATAAGCTCTGCGTTGTAGCGCAGGCTGAGTTCCGCCGCTGACAGCGCTGTTTTCGCCGGTTCGCCAAGGAAATCTAGGGTGGTTCCGTCATAGACGTGCTGGTCAAACAGCAGGACCAGCTGCCCGCCGTCCTTGAGATGGCGCACAAATCCCGCAGTGCCGCGCCGCCCCTTGGGAAACACGGGTCCGCCGAAAGCTTCCATTGTGCGGACGTAATGTGCGTTGAAATAAGGATTGGCCATGTTCCGGTAGAGGCCGCCAATTCTGTATCCGCGTGCGACCAGGGCCGCGCGTACAGCCTCATAGTTCCCGTAGTGACCGGTCACCAGAACAACGGGACGGTTTTCTTTGTGCGCCTGTTCCAGCGCGTCGACGCCCGGACCATCCAGATCATTGTCCGCAAGGCGGGCCGGAAAGTCCCGGCTGGAGTAATTCTCGATAAAGGTACGACCGACATTGTTCAGGCACCGGGCAGCAATCTGTTGCCGTTCGGTTTCTGGTGTGTCCGGCATGATCAACGCCAGGTTGCTCAGGGCGCGTGCTCTGTACCCGGCAACGGGGCCGATCACATGCTGTACGACCCACCCCACGAATCGCACCCTGGTGTCGTAGGGCAGGAGCAGTGCAAGGCGGATCAGCGCAACAATCGCGAGGTTGCTCAGGTAGTGTCCGGCGCGTCGGCTGAAGGGTGTTTGCTGCGGGGACATACCTGTGTCCTGGGCCTCGTCTGGCTGCTTGCGGCGGGCGTTGCATACCGCCCCCGGGCACCAGACATAGGGCGCTCAGGCCCGGATCACAAGGTATGCCGCGTCTGCCGGGCAGGCCGCTTTTCCGGATTGTGAGACCTCTTAGCTGTGCCGGCGGACCGGATTATTGCCGCAGCGGGCCCGTGCGGTCCGGTGATCTGAACCGGCTCAGTCACCATCCTCATCATCGACAATCAGCAACAGTTCGCCAGAGGCTTCCATCTCCCGGATCGACTGCACAATCATCGCTGCAGCTTCTTCCATATCAGATGCTTTGACCTTTTCACGCTCATCGACGGATTCGCGCAACTGGTCCGCCATCCGGCCGGACATGTTCTCAAGGATGAAGTCAGCGGACTTCTGGAAACCAGCAGCTTCTGCACCCGCAAGTGCTGTGATCAGAACATCCTGGTCAATGCCACGCACAACACGCGGAATATCGCGGGCCGCAATCCGTTGCGGGATGTTGCCGAAAGTAAAGATGGCCTTGCGGACCTGTTCTGCGAAACCGGCATCGGTTTCATCCAGCCCTTCAAGCACGTCATCGCGCGTGACAGAGGTTGTGGAATTAAGAATGGCTCCGACACGCTCTACCGGGCCACTGTCAAAGGCCTTCACCGGTTCTGCGTCCAGCTGTGCAGCAAGCGACAGCCCGATGCGGTCCACGGCATCCGGGGTGACGGCGCTGGTGAGTGACACGGCATAGGTAATGCGCCGTGCTTCGGGCCCGGGCAGCTGCCCCAGAAGTTCGGCAGCACGTTTGACATCAATCTTGGACAACATGACTGCAGCAACCTCAGTGCTCTCGTTTTGCAGCACAGGCAGCAGTTTTTCAGGGCCCAGCTGGCGCAGGCGTTCCCAGGGGTCACCATATTCACGCACCCCGGCCTCTTTGCGCAGGCGGGCCGCCGTCTGTTTCGAAATTTTGCCGTCGAGCGCGTTGAGCGCACCGGCAATACCGCCGCTGAACGACAGGCCAACGCTTTCGAGTTCGTCTGAGAACTCATTCACAACGTTCGAAAGGGTATTCCGGTCAACAAGCCGGAGTGAGCCCATCTGCTGGGTCAGTTCTGCCTGCAGCTCTTCGGGCAGATCCTCAAGCGGGATATCCGCGCCTTCGTTGATCAGCAGCCGTACGACGATTGCCGCTTTTGCTTTCCGGCTCATTCCCGCCGGGGATGCAGTGGGAGTTCCGCCCGCAAGGGCCGGGAACTGTGCCATGGGAACCATTTCAGTCATCTTTGCCCGCCTCTGTCTGTCGCAGACCGTTATGGCGGGCAAAGGTAAATATATGACTGAGATCAGTAGCTGTAAGTCTTGCCTGTCGCGATGGCGTTCCGCAGGGAGGTTTCGGCCCAGCTGCCGGTGCCGCCGTGGGCCCGGATCAGCTTCAGCTGTGCGACCGCTTCGGGAATACGGCCTTCTTCCACAAACCCCTGTCCCATGTAAGAGCGCGCCAGAATGTTCGCGGGATCGGCCGCGATGGCCTCTTCATAGAACATGTTCGCCACGTCAAGGTTACCCAGCTTGCGGTTCGTGAACCCCAGATAGGTCAGACGACCGGGATCGGCCGGATCCATCGTGTCAAGAACGCCCTGAGCATCCATGTAGCGGCCGGCATAGGCGAGCTGGCGGACCGTCTGATAGCGTTCATCGCGCTCCAGGCTGCTTTCCTGCGCATCAACGCATTTCTTTTTGTCTTTGTCATAGACCTGTGTCCCCTTGCAGGAGACCGTTGTCGGCTTCGGCTCGCTGCCACCGCCGGCGGCAAATGTGGCTGTTGGAAGGGCCAGTGCCACTGCAAGTAAAATTCTCATGTTAAATCGCTCCTCGTTACCATGTATTAACCAATCTAGAAGTGCTTCTTAATGAGTAAAGGCGCACCGCAGCGGTGCGCCTTCACATTTTCGCGTGGTGGCCGGATCAGCTGTTTATCGTCGTGGCGACACAAGTGCCTGATGCGTGATCATACACTGTGCCCTCTGCGCAGGACACAGCCTGCTTGCCATAACTGCAACCAGCCGCAAATGCGACCGCCGGAGTAAGGACGAGGGCCGCGGCGGCGACCAGAGTTCTGAACGTCATTGCGGTTCTCCTTTCGGACATGAATACCACCAAAAGTAGCAGGCATGCCCGACCGGTCAACAAAAATTGGGTTAACGGCGGTGTTTTGCGCGCCCTTTGCTCAGTCTTTGAACACCCGGGCAAAGATCGTGTCCACGTGTTTGGTGTGGTATCCGAGGTCGAATTTCTCTTCGATTTCGGCAGGGCTGAGCGCTTTGGTGACGTCCGGGTCTGCCAGCAGCTCTTCCTTGAAATCGGTGCGGTGTTCCCAGACCTTCAGCGCATTGCGCTGTACGTATGTATAGGCGTCCTCGCGGCTCACACCCGCCTGCGTCAGCGCCAGAAGGACCCGCTGGCTCATCACAAGGCCGGGGAATTTGTTCATGTTCTCCAGCATGTTTTCCGGGAAGATCAGCATCTTGTCGACAACGGATGTCAGACGTGCCAGCGCGAAATCAAGCGTGATGGTGGCATCCGGGCCGATCATGCGCTCGACGGAGGAATGCGAGATATCGCGCTCATGCCAGAGCGCCACGTTCTCCATTGCGGGGATCACAGCGGCGCGGACCATACGGGCCAGACCGGTCAGGTTCTCTGTCAGAACCGGGTTTTTCTTGTGCGGCATCGCAGAGGAGCCTTTCTGGCCCATCGAGAAAAATTCCGCACCTTCCAGCACCTCGGTGCGTTGCATGTGGCGGATTTCCACCGCAACGTTTTCGATGCTGCTCGCGACCACGCCCAGAACCGCAAAGAAGGCCGCATGCCGGTCACGGGGGATGACCTGGGTGCTGATCGGCTCCGGCGACAGGCCCAGTTTCGCACAGACGTGTTCCTCGACCGCAGGATCGATATTGGCAAACGTGCCGACGGCCCCCGAAATGGCACCCGTGGCGATCTCGTCACGCGCGGCCTGCAGGCGGCTGAGATTACGGTCCATTTCCGCATAAAAGCGGGCGAACGTGAGGCCCATGGTGGTGGGTTCGGCGTGAATGCCGTGGCTGCGGCCGATCCGAACGGTGTCCTTGTGCTCGATCGCGCGGCGTTTCAGAGCGGCCAGCAGGCCCTTCATGTCATCGATCAGAATGTCTGCGGCACGGGTCAGCTGGACATTGAAACAGGTGTCCAGCACATCCGATGATGTCATGCCCTGATGTACAAAGCGCGCCTCTTCAGAGCCTACATGTTCGGCCAGGTGGGTCAGAAAGGCGATAACGTCGTGTTTGGTGACGGCCTCGATCTCATCGATGCGGGCCACGTCAAATTCCACATCTTTCGCTTTCCAGACCGCGTCTGCGTTTTCCCGCGGGATCACGCCCAGATCGGCCATAGCATCGCAGGCGTGCGCCTCAATCTCGTACCAGATCCGGAACTTTGTCTCCGGGCTCCAGATGGCGACCATATCAGGGCGGGAATAGCGGGGGATCATGGGCAGCGTCCTTCATTTGCGATTGCGTCCGGGCTGAGGCGGCTCATAGACTGACGCGACATGCATCACAAGGCAGGAGCGGTGAAATGCGGGCAATATGGGGTGTGCTGCTGTGCTTTGCCGCAGTCAGTGCGGCGCTGGCGGAGGCATGGACCCCTTTGAATGGTGATGACGTCCGTGCCGCGCTGACCGATCGCAAACTGCAATACGCGAATGCCTGGCAGGAATTCCGGGCATCGGGCCGAACGCTGTACAATGCCGGTGCCGACAGCTGGGGCTACTGGCGGGTTGAGGGCGATCTTTATTGCAGCCAGTGGCCGCCATCCGACCTGTGGGCCTGCTATGCGCTGGAGCGCAGCGGCGATAAACTGCGGTTTGTGGGCAGGGGCGATGACATCACAGAGGCGGTCTATGCCGACTGAAGCGCGGGCCCTGCAGGATTTTCTGGGCCACTGGCTGCTGAGCAAGACCATCCGCCAGGCCTGTGGGCAAACGGCCGCGTTCGATGGTACCGCCAGCTGGACCGCGTCTCCTGACGGGGCGGTTTACACAGAGCGGGGCACGCTGAACCTTGCCGCTGCCGCACCGCTGACGGCCGAACGGCAGTACCGGTGGACCGATGCGCTGGATGTCTTTTTCGACGATGGCCGTTTTTTTCACCGTGTGCCTCCGCTTGGCGGGCGCGCCGCACACTGGTGCGATCCGGATCAGTATGAGGTCACGTACGACTTCGGGACGTGGCCGGTTTTTTCCGCACACTGGGTCGTGAAAGGTCCACGCAAGGACTACAGCATGGCGTGTTTCTACAAACCCGCGTGACAGATCGGGCCTTGCACTGGTGATGCAGGTGCGGCATTCAGGGACAGGATTTCGCAACAGGGGACAGACTTCCATGCAAACCACCGCCTCTCATTCCGTACTGGCAGAGAATTTCGGGCCGCGCTCGGGCGCTGCGCGCCTTGTCAAGCAGGCCGTGCTGGTCGTGCTGGGGATTACCCTTCTGGCGATTGCCGCCAAAATCAAAGTGCCGATGTGGCCATCGCCCGTCCCGATCACGATGGGGACATTTGCCGTCCTGACCATTGGTGCGGCTTACGGCGCCCGTCTGGGTCTGGCCACGATCATCGGATACCTGCTGATCGGCGCACTTGGGTATGATGTTTTTGCCGGGTCTTCCGCTGAAGCCGCGGGGCTGACCTATATGATGGGCGGCACCGGTGGGTACCTGCTTGGTTACGTTCTGGCCACAGTGACGCTGGGCGCACTGGCCGCGCGCGGCTGGGACCGGTCGGTTCTTCTGATGGCTGTGGCCATGCTGATCGGCAACGCCATGATCTATGTGCCGGGCCTGCTGTGGCTGGGCCAGCTTTACGGCTGGGACAAGCCGATTCTGGAATGGGGTCTGACACCCTTCCTGATCGGCGACGCGCTCAAGTTGGCGCTGGCCGCCCTGGTTCTGCCTGCGGTCTGGAAGCTGGTGGGCGACGCCCGCCGCTGAAGACACCGGCAACCTGTTAAATTGCGAGGCGCGCCCCTGACGGGACGCGCCTCATTTCTTTTCCGGGCGGCGGCTGTACCGTGAGCCGGAAGGCCCCGTGCTCAGTCCGCCATTTCGGTGATCACTGTGGAGCTCCGCTCCAGCGTGCGGTGCACCGGGCATTTGTCTGCGATCTCCAGCAGCCTTGCTTTCTGGGCCGCATCCAGCGGGCCGGTCACTGTGATGCGCCGGTGCCAGGTGTCGATCTTGTCGCCAACGGAGGTGCGGGCGTCCTGTGCGTGCACCTTGTCGTGGGTGACATCGACCGAAACACGCTCCAGCGGCCAGCCTTTCTGGCGGGCGTACATGCGCAGGGTCATCGTGGTACAGGCGCCAAGCCCCGCAGAGAGCAATCCGTAGGGCGACAGACCCTTGTTGGTGCCGCCATAGGCAAGCGGCTCGTCCGCGACCAGATGATGGCCATCACCCGAGGTGATATCCGCCAGAAATCCGTCAGCGTCTGCCTCTGTCACCCGCAGCACGCCTTCGGGCGCACCGGGCGGTGGCGCGGGGCGGCGCAAATCCAGATAGCGTCCGGCCCAGGTTGCGATCAGATCAGCGGCATATTCTGCGTCTTCGGCGCGGCTTACCAGGTGGTCTGCAGTGTCAAGCGTCACGAAGCTCTTGGGATGCTTTGCACCCAGAAAAATCTGACTGGCGTTGTCGATGCTGACGATGCTGTCGCGCGGGGCGTGCAGCACAAGAAGGGCCGCATTCAGCGCGGGCAGGGCATCTGTCAGCGCGCTGCCGGCCACATCCTCCAGGAAGGCGCGTCCGATCCGGAAAGGCCGGCCTCCCAGAGACACCTCCGCAGAACCCTGAGCCTCGATCTCGGGCACAGCATCGGCGAAATTGTGGGTCACATGTCCGGGATCGAAGGGCGCGCCGATGGTTGCCACGGCACGGATGTTGTCCAGTGCCGCCGCCGCTTTGATCACCGCAGCACCACCGAGCGAATGCCCGATGATCAGCGACGGCGCCATGCCTTTGTCTGTCAGCCACTGGCTGGCCGCCAGCAGGTCCTGCACGTTTGAGGTGAAAGAGGTATTGGCGAATTCGCCTTCGGAGTGGCCGAGCCCGGTAAAATCAAAACGCAGGACTGCGATGCCGATGGCCGCCAGACGGGCAGAGATGCGGCGTGCCGCAGGGATATCCTTGCCGCAGGTGAAGCAATGCGCAAAGACCGCTGTCGCCACATGCGGGCCGTCGGGCAGATCAAGCCGTGCAGCAAGGGCCGACCCGTCGTGGCCGGCAAAAGTAATTCGTTCCGTTGGCATCTGGCAGCTCCTGTATGGACCCCCAGAGTGGGCTGTGTGCCTGCATCTGGCAAGACTTGTGACAATATTCTCACGCGCTCGTGCTGACTCCATGGCCCCGGGCGGCGTCACCTGAATGCCTCGCGCGGGATCACAGGCCTGTGTGGGGGCTTGTGTCATCGCGCGAACTGGACAGAATGCAGACGAAGCACCCCGCACCGGGTATCCGTCCGGTGCATCCGGGGTACGGGGCAGGAGGGCAGTGAATGCAGGGTTCGGGCAGGATCGTCCGTCGCAGGCTGGCGGCGGCTGTACTGGCAGGTGCGCTGATGACGACAGGGGCGCAGAGCGCCGGGGCAGATGAGTTCACATCTCCCGATGTTCTGATCCTGGGCGACAGCCAGATCTCGTTTGGTGCCGGTCATGCGTTTCTGGAATTTTTCTCTGATATCATGGCCAGCTGCACACCGGACCGGCGCGAAAAGAAAGCGCTGAAGAAGCTTGGCGCCATGCAGGTCGGTGTGATCGGCGTGCGCTCAACCTCGATCCATTCCTGGGTGGCGCGTGGTGGTGCCGCCAAGGATTCGATTTGTGAGGTCGACAAGAAATGGAAAGTGAACGCTGGCAGCTACGGTGTTCTGAACACAACGAAAAACCAGTTCGTCCAGATGGGGCAGGGGCGGAATTATCAGGTCTGTGAACCCGGCAAATCTGCCTTTGAGGCGATGTTCGGGCCGGATTACTATGACCCCAGTCTGCTGATCCTGACATTCCTGGGCAATTCGGCGAAACGCTGGGCAGAGAACCCTGATCTGGCGCTGCGGGATGTGCGTCAGCTTGAGAAGCACCTGCCCAACGATCTGCCCTGCGTTTTTATGACGACCGCTCCTGCGCATACCAAAAAGGTTGAAAAGCAAAGACTTGCAGCCCAGGCCAATATCAAACGTGCCTTTGCAGAAACGGGCAACCGCTGCACTTTTGTCGAAGGTTCGACCCCTGCGACGATCAAAGCGAACCAGAGCAACAAAACGTTCTTCCGCCGCCACAAAGACGGGCGGGTCAAAGACCCCTACCACCCGAACAAAAAGGGTGCCCGCAACACGCTGCAGCTGGAAATGGACAATATCTGCGAAGCTATTTTCACCGCGCTGGAGCCGGACCGGCCACCGTCCTGATCCCCTGTCAGGCGCGTGCTGATCCGCCGCGCCACATGATGAAAAGCCCTGCCAGTACAATCAGTGCGGACCCTGCGATCATTGCGGCAGACAGGCTTTCGCCGAAGAAAACCACCCCCAGCGCAATGCCAAAAAGCAAGCGGGTGTAACGGAACGGGGTCACCGCAGAAACTTCGCCGGTGCGCATGGCTTTCATCAGCGCCGTATAGGCCAGAACGCCGCAGAGTACTGCGAGAAACAGGCAGGCCGCAGCCTCCGCGCCCGGCACCTGAAAGGTTCGGCCTTCCCAGGCGGCGTAGAGGGCGCCGGCAATCACGATGGCGAGGAAGCCGTAGACGCCCAGAATGTCGGTGCTGAGACGGGCAGGTGCGGCCCGGCTTGCAAGGTCGCGTCCGGCGAAGCCGAGCATGCCAAGTACAGCAAGCATCGACAGCATCGAGAAGCTGTCAGCGCCGGGCTGTATGATCACCATAACGCCTCCGAGGCCCAGAAAAATGGCGACCCAGCGCCGCCATCCGACAGTTTCGCCAAAAAACAGTGCGGCGCCCGCGACAACCACAATGGGTGTGGCCTGCAGGATAACCGTGGCCGACGACAGGGGGGTCAGCGCAATTGCCAGGACATAAAACAGGCGGCCCGTGATCTCGAACAGCATGCGGATCCGCATTGGCTTTGACACAACGTCGGGCGACCAGAGTGCTGCGCCGTTTCGCCTGGCCAGGCCTGCAAACACCAGCGCGCCGCCGAGGCCGAACAGTACCAGGATTTCCCAGACAGGGAGCGTCCTGGCCGCTCCCTTGAGCAGAGCATCCTCTGCGGCGAATGCAGCCATCGCGGCAATCATCCAGAGACTGCCGGTCAGATTGGCGTGGCTGTTGCTGGTCTGGGTCACGGGGGCTTCCACGGTCTGGCCGGCGTACGGCCATTTATTCACCCGTTGCATACAGCGGGCGGCGGATGTGAGCCACATCTAAAAGATCATGGTGGGGGCGGTGTCTCAGGGTGCCCGTTATGTGGGCGGTCAGCGACGCCAGGTGCAGGTCCCGAAAGTCAGGTGCAAGTCATGAAAAGTGTCGGGCAAAATATGAAGGGCCCGCGCAGCCATTGCAGCGCAGGCCCCTTTTTTTAAAGCGTTCTGAATTACCTGGAGCGACGGCGCATCAGGCCGATACCGGCGAGACCAGACGCCAGCAGCAGCATGCTGGCCGGCAGCGGGATGGCCGAGATTTCCACACTCAGCGCACCGCGGTTATCCCTGTAATTACTGTCGGCAAAAAACACGTTGATCGCGCTGCCCGTGCCGGTGATCAGCGTGGAGTAAACGTTGTCGGAACGGAACGCGCCGAAGTCAACATCAGCGCCGTCGATGCCAACGCCGATTTCACGGGACCCTACGCCAGTGAGCGGGACGAGCGGGTCAGAACCGAGATTGAAAAACTCGGCGTCGGCCACGTGGCGGGAGGCATTCCGGCCGATGGAAAAAGTCCCGGAGACCGTGACGCGGTACTGCTGACCCAGTTCGAGAACGATATTGGAATCGGTGCCCGCGGCGGTCGTCACATCGAGGTCGAACGCGTCAACGGTGCTGGCAGAGGCGCCGGTGGAGATGAACACTGCCGCAGCAGCGATAATGAGCGATCTTAACAAGGGGTTATCCTTTTCTTTAATCGTACACGGGTTTCCCTGCGCCGGAGTTAACGGAGGGCGGAATTAACCATGTTTGGATAGCCGCTGAGCATGTCCGGAATATGGCGGCGCTGCGAAAAGGTTGTGACGCGGGGCGGTGCCGGATGGGGCCCCGGGGTTGCCGGACGGGCAGATACCCAAAGGTGAAGAGAGCGTCCGCACCGACCCCGGAACGGGTTACGGTGATGTGCGCCGCTGCGCCATAAAAACAAGGGAAATGGGCTGTCGGTATGACGTCGGTGTCACGTCGGTATTACGTCGGTGCGCGGCGCACGGTAGGGCAGGGGGTTGGTAAGGATTTTGGGCCCGGTATGCGCAGGAAGGGGACTTGTAAAAATGCGTTTTGATGACCGCTCTGAGCCCAACGCTGATATCATCCGCAACAACTATTTCCCTCTTGGATTGGCGGACAAGCGACGGTGCCATAAGAGCAATAAACACAGCAATCCCCTGGCAACGGCTTCAAAACGGTATTGCAGGCGGTGCATTCATAGAACCACTGACAGGCATCGGTAGGCATCGTTTCGGCCGTTGCGTGGCCGCACTCAGGACAAGTAATTTTGCTTTCCAAGGTTACATTCAGATCATTCATATCGTCACATCAGGGTTATCAGGTAATCATTTATTCGGGCTTCGTTGAATACGATGATCCAAGCGAGGGCAGTCAATATGGTGCTTCCGGCCAGCCACCCTTTCAGATGCGCGAGGGTTCCTTTTCGGGCTGCTATGATCCAAGCGATGAGCAGCATGGCAGATGCTGCTGCGAGCACGTAATAGCTCGTAGCAGCGATCTTTCCGAACACGGCCAACCAGCTTCCGCCAAGCCCCAACAACATCATCGTCATCGGAAGCACACAGCATGTTGCAACGCCTAAAGCAGTTATTGAACCTGCATAGCTTGCCCACAGAGAGTTCTTCATGACCGGGATGCCTTCCATAACGTAAACATAGTGCGAGTAACTTCTGCTTCCCAAAGTGGAGCTGTGGCCGCCACAAGGAAAAATGCACTGGTGGCAATCAAAATGGCGAGTGTAGACCGCCGGCGGGACACACAGGCCCACCTTTTCCAAACTCGGTACCACGCCCAAAGAAGAGCCAAGCCCACGGCGATTACAATTGGCACTCGATAAGCCACAAATGGGCCAAGATATAAAAGCCATGTACCGCCAAGGCCAATGATCGAGAACCCAACGGGCAAAACACAGCAAGAGGCAGACAATAGCGCCAGCATGCCTGCCGCGCCGATCAGGATGCGGCTCGGACCCTTTTTGCCTTCGACGGGCGTATTTTCGATGCTTGTTTCCATGAAAGCCAATATGCATCCTGTAGCTACTACAGGATCAATAAGGAAAATGTTCACATGATCGCGATTGGTGAGGCGGCAAGGCGGAGCGGCGTATCTATAGAGACAATCCGATATTACGAGCGCGAAGGTGTCGTGCCTTTGCCGCGCCGCGCTTCCAACGGGAGGCGTGTGTACTCCGAAAAGGACGTTGGGCGGCTCCGTTTTATCAGGCGATGCCGTGATCTTGGCTTCACAATTGCTGAGGCAAAAAATCTTTTGTCATTGTCAGAAGGCGAAAACGAAGACTGCGCTGCCGTTCAGCGTATCGGCACCCGCCATCTGGACGAGGTTCGTTCCAAAATCGCCGAGCTGAGAGCATTGGAGGCCGCACTTGAAGAACTGACATCAAATTGTCGAGCAGGCTCTGTGTCATGTCAGATGTTAGAAAAATTGGCGCGATAAGAACGAACTGTCTTAACCTTTGCGATACAGAGTGAATCGAAGTCGGGTAAGTCCGTTTCCCGATCGTCAAAGGTCACTGCATGAATGTCCAGTTTGGGCTGATTGCAATCTATGACCCGGGAACGACACAGGACGGTACCCTCCTACCGACCCATCAGCGCGTCATCAAACGGGTAGGTGGTCAGGCGCTCGTAGCCGGTTTCGGTGATGATCACCTGATCCTCCAGTTTGATCGAAAAATCGCCGCCTTCTTCGCCGACCAGCGCTTCAACACACAGGCACATGCCCGGCTCCAGCGGGTAGTCGTAGGCGCCCTCGACCGCCATATCAGGGTAGGCCACGAGCGGCCATTCATCACAGAGGCCGACGCCGTGCATCAGGCAGCCGTATTTCAGTTTCTGGAACTGCGGGTCGAGCACGTGGGTGTTCGCCGAAAGCTCGGGGATCATGACGCCCGGTTTCAGCATTTCCATGTTGGTCATGATGTGTTCGACGCCGTGCTGCATGGCGTAGATCATGTCGGGGCGCGGTTTGTCCGGGCCGATCCACCAGCTGCGCGAGATGTCGGTGCAGATGCCGTAGGGGCCCACGAGGTCGGTGTCGAAGGAGATGATTTCGTTGGGCTGGCAGATGCGGGGGCCGCATTCCTGGAACCAGGGGTTGGTGCGGGGGCCTGAGGCGAGCAGGCGGGTTTCGATCCATTCACCACCGCGGCGGATGTTTTCAGCGTGCAGGATGGCCCAGATGTCATCCTCGCAGGTGACGCCGTCGCCGACGTTTTCCCGCGTGAAGTCCTCCATGAGGCGCACGGCGGTTTCACAGGCGTGGCTGGAGCAGCGCATGGCGCGGATCTCGTCGGGGCCTTTGACCGAGCGGGATTTTTCGGTGACCTCCTCGCCGTCCATGACCTCGAAGCCGTGGGCCTCGAGCGCGCGCAGGCCGTGCAGCATGATCTTGTCGCAGGCGAGGCGTTTCAGGCCGGGCGCGTGTTCGGCCAGCAGCACGCGGATTTCGTTGGAGAGGCTGTCTGCGGCAACATCCACTTTGTCACCGCGGTCGAAGTAAAAGAGGTCGGCGCCGGAGCGCTGTTCGCGCACCAGGGGGTTGAATTTGCTTAAGAAAGGCGAGTTCTTGTAGTCCCACATGACCATGTAGCCGTCGGCACAGAGCAGCACGGCACGGAAGGGGTTGTGGGTGTTCCAAAGCTGCATATTGGTGCTGTCGGTGGCGTAGCGGATGTTGAGCGGGTCGGTCATCAGCAGACCGGCGTAGCCGCGGGCAACGATGTGGTCGGTCAGGCGGCGGTGGCGGAAGGCGCGCATGCGTTCGAGGTTCGGCAGCTCGAGGCCGGCGGCTTCCCATTCACGGAACGCCAGCTGCGTGGGTCCGATTTCCACGCGGTCCATATCATTGGGGCTGCCGTCGCCCAGCGTGGCCCCGCGGTTCGGGTCGATTTTGCGCGTGTCGCGGTAATGCGTGTTCATGGTGCGCTCCTTCTGCGGTCAGTCTGAGTGAAAAAAACCGGGGGCGTTTTTCTGTTACCGACCAGGGGGGGTGTCGTTTTTCGCAGGCACTGCGGGCGGCGGATTGTCAGGGCGGGGGCGGATTGGCAGGGTGTGTGCATGGATTCTGTGCTTCAGAAAGCGCTGCCTGCAGAGATGCGTGCGGACGGGCGGTTGCCCGGTGTGGCCCCGCTGGGGGCGGCAGACTGGCTGCGTGTGGATGAGGCCTATGCGGGGCAGATGGCGCAGAAGCGGGCGCGTCTGGCGGAGTGGCGGGACGATGTGCTGTTTGAAAGCGCGCGCGCCGGTGAGGCGGCCCGCGAAGTGCTGCGCGAGGCGCTGGCGGTTCTGCCGGGGCTGGGGTTCCGCGTTGAGGGCAGCCGGGTGACCTGTCCGGACGGGGTCGTGGTGGACACGGGCGCGGACAGTCCGCTGGCCGTGCTGGGCCAGATTGTCCAGGAAGACATCTGCGTTCTGCAGAAAGAGGGCGACGAGCATGTGCTGACCGGTGCGGTGCTGTGTTTTCCGGCAGGCTGGACGCTGGCGGAGAAAGCGGGCAAGCCACTGACCAGGATACATGTGCCGGTCGCCTCTTATGACGCAGGCATTGCGGCACGGGTTCAGCGCCTCTTTGACGGGGTGCAGCCGGGCCGGCCGCTCTGGCGCAACAACTGGCTGCGCTATGACAGCGCGGAGCTTTTCCAGCCCTTCAGCGAGACCGATCCGCCACGCGCCCCGGTCAATCCGGATACGGCACCGTATGTGCGGGCTGAACGGCAGTGCATCCTGCGCCTGGCCACCAGCCGGGCGGTCATCTTTTCGATCCACACCTGGGTGGTACCTGCGGCGGCTGCCGCTCAGAGCTGATCGAGATAGATGCGCACCGCGTCCTGAACATGCCGGAACCGGTCACCGCCAAGATGTTTGCCGCCGAACCAGCGGGTGACAATGATCAGATGATTGCGCAGGTCTTCGCGCTCCAGCATGCGCAGAATGACCATGCCGGCTCCGCTCTCGCCATCGTCATTTTTGAGCGGGCCGTCATCCGTCAGCAGCGCCCAGGTGTTATGCGTGGCCTTTGCGAATTTCTTTTTCCGGGAGAGATCACTGACCAGCGCGCGAGCGTCAGCGGCGCAGGTGCAGGGCGCACCCGATACCGCGTATTTTGACCCGCGGTCTTTGATGATGTTGTCCAGTGTGATCACCGGCCCGTGCTATCTGCCGGGCCGGTGGGCTGCAAGGGGCGGGCGGGCTCCGGCAGAGCCCTGACGGCCATCGTCATCCGGCCGACCAGTGGTCGGCCAGAACGACATGGGGCACACCATCCGAGGTTTTCTGCGGACTGCGCCCGGTCGCATCAATGACCGCCGTGACCTGCCGGCGCAGGGCAGAGAACCGCTCTGAACTGACCACATCGACAGGCGCATCGAAGCGCAGCACCAGACGCCAGTAGCCCTGGGAGCGGCGCTCGGCCGCTTTGACAACGCCGGTAAACCGGTGACCGAGGTAACGCCCGGACACCCGCTGACCGGGGCTGTACCCCTTTGTGGGGGCCGTTCCGGCCCGGGCGGAGAGCGTGTTCCAGTCGCGTGCGCCCCACTGATGGGCCACAGCTTCGAGCGCCTGAGAATGCGATACATTGGTGCCGTCGGCGGCGAGCTTTTGCCGCAACCGTTTTGCCTGCGCTTTGAGCGCATCCCGTGAGGGGAGAGAGATATCCATTTTTCTGTCCTCTGTAAGTCGCAGAAGAACACCAGGTGTCCGCATTGCCGGTATCATGTGCGACCCTGAGGGATCAGAAACCGAATGTCAGATCATGGCTTCACCGGAGTTGCGGACGGCGGGCGCCATGGGCCCTGAACGCGCAGATAATGCGGGCAGGTCGGTTCTGCAAGTGTTTTGACGCCGTCGGGGCCGGTGCCCGGTCAGTCGTCGAGGATAAAGTCACCGTGCGGGCCATCATCACGCGTCGGCATGGCATCTGCGGCGGTGCCGCCGATGGTCAGACAGAGATCGCGGTAAAAGGCATCGTTCTCAAACCACCAGCGGTGCGACCGCGCTTTGGTCCGCTTGCCGGAGGGCACGTCGCGCAGGAACTGGGCGGTGCAGTTCACATCGAACTGGTTGGATTCCGTGGCCACAGGAAGGCCATCGCGCCCCGCACGTTTGCGGAACCCGTCCGTGAAGGCAGAGATGGGCAGAACGCCATCCTCGCCGCTGTAGTAATTGGTGAAACGCTTGCAGCGGTGCCTGAGCAGCAGGGCGGCCCAGGCCCCCCGGCCCAGCCATTTGCGCGCGACATCGGCCGAGGCAAAGGTGATCTCGTTAACCTTCCAGGCACCGGAGCCCGGACCCGCCGCATCGTCAAACACCGACAGCCCCCGCAGCACAGCATAGGCCCCCATGGAATGGGCGATCAGGTTGATCTTCGGCCGGGGCGACGTTTTCAGCAGCGGCAGAATGCCGTCCGAGAACATGAAATGCGCGGTTTCCTTGACGCGGTTTCTGTCGTGGTCATAGGAGAAAATGCCACCATCACTGGGCCAGTCCCAGGCAATAAGTGCGCCCCGATACCCGTTATCTTTCAGACCTTTACGTATTTTTGCGAGACGGCGCAGCATATCCGACTGGTTGGTGTTGAAGCCATGCACATAGATCGTGATCTCATTGGTATCGCCCTCGGCGCGCACCTGCGCCAGCCAGTCCGACTGACTGATGGTCCCACCGCTCCAGCGCCCCCGGCTGTCGGGCCCGCTGGTCAGCTGCACATACCGGGTCAGCGTCGCGGTGTTGCGCGTAAATTTTTTTGTGGATGCGTTATACGCACGGCGGGTGAAAAACAGTGTCATAACCGGGCTCCTGAAAAATCATCATTAAATAAGGTTAATGATGCACCAGCCGGGCCGCTTTAATCAACTGCAGGTCGTACGTATGAAAAAGGCGCCCCCGGAGGGACGCCTTTATCTGATGCAGGTGCTTTCTGAACACCCCCGCTGATCGTCAGATCAGCAGCTGTAGTACATGCCGAACTCAACCGGGTGGGGTGTGTGTTCGTATGTCTCGATCTCTTCCATCTTGAGCTCGATGTAGCCTTCGATCTGGTCTTTGGTGAAGACATCACCGGCCAGCAGGAAGTCCATGTCGGCTTCCAGCTCCTCAACCGCTTCGCGCAGGCTGCCGCAGACAGTGGGGATACCGGCCAGCTCTTCGGCGGGCAGATCATAGAGGTTCTTGTCCATGGCTTCGCCCGGATCGGTCTTGTTCTTGATGCCGTCAAGGCCGGCCATCAGGAGCGCAGCAAAGCACAGGTAGGGGTTTGCCGCCGGATCGGGGAAACGGGCCTCGACGCGCTTGGCTTTCGGGCTTTCGGTCCACGGAATACGTACACAACCAGAGCGGTTACGTGCGGAATAGGCGCGCAGCACCGGCGCTTCGAAGCCCGGGATCAGACGCTTGTAGGAGTTTGTGGACGGGTTGGTGAAAGCGTTCAGTGCTTTGGCGTGCTTGAGGATACCACCGATGAACCACAGGGCCTCATCGGACAGATCCGCGTATTTGTCGCCTGCAAAGAGCGGCTTGCCGTCTTTCCAGATCGACATGTTGCAGTGCATGCCGGTGCCGTTGTCGCCATAGATCGGCTTGGGCATGAAGGTGGCGGATTTGCCGTAGGCGTGGGCCACGTTGTGGATCACGTATTTGTATTTCTGCAGCTCGTCGGCCTGTTTTGTCAGGCTGTCAAAGATCAGACCAAGCTCGTGCTGACAGGACGCAACCTCGTGGTGGTGTTTGTCGACCTTCATGCCCAGACGCTTCATGGTCGAGAGCATCTCGGAGCGCAGGTCCTGGGATTCGTCTGTCGGGTTGACCGGGAAATAGCCGCCCTTGACGCCCGGACGGTGGCCCATGTTGCCCATCTCGTAGTCGGTATCTGTGTTCCAGGACGCGTCCACAGCATCAACTTCGTAGGATACTTTGTTGATGGTGTTGGAGAATTTTACGTCGTCAAACAGGAAGAATTCCGCCTCGGGACCGAAGTAGGCCACATCGCCGATGCCGGAGGATTTCAGGTAGGCTTCCGCTTTCTGGGCGGTCGAACGCGGGTCACGCTCATAGGCTTCACCGGTGTCCGGCTCAACAATGGAGCAGTGCAGACAAACGGTTTTTTCAGCATAGAACGGGTCGATATAAGCGCTGTCCACGTCGGGCATCAGCTTCATGTCGGAGGCTTCGATGGACTTCCAGCCAGCGATGGAGGAGCCGTCAAACATGAAACCTTCCTCAAGGAAGTCCTCATCGACCTGGTCTGCGATCACGGTGACGTGCTGCAGTTTGCCGCGCGGGTCGGTAAAGCGGATGTCGACGTAGGCCACGTCCTCATCGGCAATCATCTTGATCAGTTCTTTGCTCATTCTCGGATATCCCTCCTGGTTGGAATGAATGTGTTTGCGCGCAAGGTCTTACAGAGCGTCAGACCCGGTCTCGCCTGTGCGGATCCGGATCGTCTGTTCGACGGGTGTCACGAAAATCTTGCCATCGCCGATTTTCTCGGTTTTCGCGGCCGATACGATGGCGTCAATGGCGGCGTCGACCATGTCGTCGTCCAGCACGATCTCAATTTTGACCTTGGGCAGGAAATCGACAACGTATTCAGCGCCGCGGTACAGTTCAGTGTGCCCCTTCTGGCGGCCAAACCCCTTGACCTCGATCACAGACAGGCCCTGGACGCCGACGTCCTGAAGGGCTTCCTTCACCTCGTCGAGCTTGAATGGTTTGATGACAGCTTCGATTTTCTTCATCCTGGCCTCCCTTGCCGCAGTCCACGTCGCTCAGATCATTTAGCTCTGGCAGCGTCCATGGATTGCCGTATCATCGGGGGGAGTGCGGATAATTTTGGCGCAGGCGCGCGCGAATTTTGGGCATATTGCACATTTTTTAATCGAAACTGAATCGCCGGGACTGAAATGACCGAATTGCTGACGGCAGAACAGATGCGCAACCTCGAAAAGCAGGCCATCGATTCCGGTGTGGTGAGCGGTCTGGAACTGATGGAACGGGCCGGGCAGGGCGTTGTCGACGCGGTATTCGCCAGGTGGCCCGACATGGCCGAAACGCCGGGCAGGGCGGTGGTTCTCTGCGGTCCGGGCAACAACGGTGGCGACGGGTTTGTGATTGCGCGCCTGCTGGCGGAGCGGGGCTGGGCGTGTGCTGTGAACCTCTTTGGTGAGGCAGACCGCCTGCCGCCGGATGCGCGCACGAATTTTGACCGATGGTCAGCCATGGGGGACGTGCGGCCCATGCAGCGCGCAGAGGTCGCAGCCGGTCCCGCGCCGGATCTGATGATTGACGCGGTGTTTGGCATCGGACTGACGCGGGCCCTGCCGCGCGCGGTGGCGGAGGTGCTGGATCACGATATGTGTGCGGCGTGGCCCGGAGCGCCGGAAGTGCGAAAAGTGGCAGTGGACTGTCCGTCGGGGCTGAACCTCGACACCGGCGACGTTCCGCAGGAGGCAGCGGGCGTGACCGGTGTAAACGTGGCCGACCTGACCGTCACTTTTCAGACACCCAAGCCGGGGCATTACCTGGCGATGGGCCCGGCAGTCTGCCGCGAGGTTGTCGTTGTGGACATCGGTGTTGGCAGGGACGGTGCATCTGTCACCGCACCGGGTACCCTGCGCCTGTCTGCCCGCACAGCTTCCCCCGGTGCACCCGATCCGGACTGGCCACTGTCGCAACTGCCGAAAATGCGGGGGGGCGCCCACAAGTACGATTACGGTCACGTCATGGTGTTTGCGGGCGGTGTCGGGCGTGGTGGTGCAGGGCGACTGGCGGCGCGGGCGGCACTGCGGATTGGTGCGGGGCTGGTTACGCTGGTCTGCCCCAGGGCCGCGCTGCAGGAAAACGCCATGCGGCTGGATGCGGTGATGCTGCGGGGGCTGGATGATCCGGCGTCGCTTGCGCAGGTTGCTGACGACCGGGTCAGCGGGTTCTGCGTTGGCCCTGCTATGGGGGTCGGCGCGCGGACCCGCGACATGGTGCGCGCGGTGCTGCGCCGCGGGACAGGCGCACACGGCGGGCGCAATCCTTGCGTTGTTCTGGATGCGGATGCGCTGACCAGCTTTGCGGAGGACCCCGATGCCCTTTTTGAGACCGTGCACGCGCGCACCATTCTGACCCCGCATGAGGGGGAATTTGCGCGATTGTTCCCGGACCTGGGCCAGTCGGAACGGGGCAGCATGTCCAAAGTGGATGCGGTGCGCGCGGCCGCTGCGCGGGCAGGCTGTGTTGTGCTGCTCAAAGGGGCGGATACGGTGGTTGCATCACCCGATGGCGCAGCCTGTCTGCATGCGGCCTGTTACGATCGTGCGGTCCCCTGGCTTGCCACCGCAGGGGCGGGGGATGTGCTGGCCGGTGCGATTGCCGGTGTGGCGTCCTCACCGCTGTCGCCTGATCTGCTCCCGTCGGCCGAAGCCGCCGTCTGGCTGCATACCGAGGCCGCGCGCGCGTTTGGCCCGGGGCTTATTGCGGAAGATCTGCCGGAGGCGCTGCCCGGTGTTCTGCGGGGTCTTCAGGCTTAGCGGGCGCTGGCAAAAGGCGCCTCGGCATAAACTTCGCCGGAACCCACTTCCATGCCATCGGCACAGAGAACCTTCGCGCCATTGCAATAGATCCGGTAAAGCGTCATTGGCGCCAGCCCGATGTCGCGCACATATTCACCGTCAACCAGACTGAGCGCCGGCATCCATGCAGACCGCAGTCCGGTGAAGGCCATCGCACGCCAGTCACGGATGCGCACCGGCTGTCCGGCGGCCAGCAGAGTATCAGACGAGCGCCTGGCATGACCCAGCGATCCGGCAATGACATAGACACCACGGGCGATCACGCTGTTCATCTCGATGCGCCGGACTTCGGCCATCACGGCACCGGGGCTGACGAGGCGGTCGCCCGGCACCAGAGACTGTACCGGAACCTCGCCACGCAGTGTCAGGACACGCGCGCCATGAACGAGGCCTGATGCAGTGTTTTCTGCGAGTGCGCAGGTGGCGGTTGCTGTGTTGCCTCGTGTATGCTCCGGATGTTCCTGTGCAGACATAACCCGTCCTTGCCATTAACTATAATCAGTCTGTACGCGGACTGGATAACAACTGCTTAACAGCCACGAAATTTTTTGCTCTCGCCAGCGTGCGACTGGTTTGCTAGGAGACGGACGCGGACCGGCTGGTCCGATGTGCGGGCGTGGCGGAATTGGTAGACGCACCAGATTTAGGTTCTGGCGCCGCAAGGTGTGGGAGTTCGAGTCTCCCCGCCCGCACCACAGCCGCCGCGATACAGGGCCGCAGCGCCCCTGGCCCGGCCGGCCGCTGACCGCCCGGCGCCCCCCGATCCGCATGCACGCAAAGCGCCTCTTGCACCTTGTGCCCGTCCCACTTAGAAGGGCGCAAACCGACGCGCGCCCCGGGCGGCGCGCCCTATTCTTATGGAGCACACATGCAGGTCACAGAGACGCTGAACGAAGGTCTGAAACGCGGCTATGCCATCAAGGTCACCGCGGCCGAGCTGGAGGAGAAGGTCAACGAAAAGCTGGCCGAGGCACAGCCCGAAGTTGAGATGAAGGGCTTTCGCAAAGGCAAGGTACCGATGGCGCTGCTGAAAAAGCAGTTCGGCCAGCGTGTCATGGGCGAAGCGATGCAGGAAAGCATCGACGGCGCGATGAACGAGCACTTTGAGAAATCCGGTGACCGTCCGGCGATGCAGCCGCAGGTCAAGATGACCAACGAGGACTGGAAAGAAGGCGACGACGTCGAAGTTGAGATGTCCTATGAGGCGCTGCCGGAGATCCCGGAAGTTGATTTCTCTGCTGTGAAGCTTGAGAAAATGGTCGTGAAGGCTGAGCAGGAAGCCATCGATGAGGCGCTGGGCAACCTGGCCGAAACCGCGCAGGACTTCAAAGCCCGCAAGAAAGGCTCCAAAGCCAAAGACGGCGACCAGGTCGTTATGGATTTCGTCGGCAAGGTCGACGGTGAGGCCTTTGACGGCGGTTCCGCCGAAGATTACCCGCTGGTGCTGGGCTCCAACTCTTTCATTCCGGGTTTCGAAGATCAGCTGACCGGCGTGAAAGCGGGCGAGGAAAAAGCCGTGACGGTGACCTTCCCCGAAGATTACCAGGCCGAGAACCTCAAAGGCAAAGAGGCGGTGTTTGACTGCACCATCAAAGAGGTCAAACAGCCGGTTGCCGCCGAGATCAACGACGAACTGGCCACCAAGTTCGGTGCCGAGGATCTGGACGCGCTCAAGGGTCAGATTTCCGAGCGCCTGGAAGCCGAATACGCCGGAGCCGCACGTGCGGTGATGAAGCGTTCGCTGCTGGACGCGCTGGACGACATGGTTGATTTCGACCTGCCGCCCGCGCTGGTTGATGCCGAAGCTGGCCAGATCGCGCACCAGCTCTGGCACGAGGAAAATCCGGATGTGGAAGGCCACGACCACCCGGAAATCGAAGCTACAGATGAGCACAAAAAGCTGGCATCGCGCCGCGTGCGTCTGGGTCTTCTGCTGGCCGAGATCGGTCAGAAGGCCGAGGTTGAGGTCACTGACGCCGAGATGACCCAGGCGATCATGGCGCAGGCGCGCCAGTACCCGGGCCAGGAACGCCAGTTCTTTGAGTTTGTGCAGCAGAACCAGCAGATGCAGCAGCAGCTGCGCGCGCCGCTCTTTGAGGACAAGGTCGTGGACCACATCTTTGAGGGTGCCTCCGTGACCGACAAGGAAGTTAGCAAGGACGACCTGCAGAAAGCCGTTGAGGCGCTCGACGACGAATAAACGGAATCACCGTTTTCCGATCGGGGGCCGGCGTTCATTGTGACGCCGGCCCTTTTCTTTTCCCCGCAAATTTCAGGTTTCGTCCGGGTAACGTCCGTCCAAACAAAAAATCAGACAGGGCGTGGACATGACAAAGAAACTGATGGCCGAGTTCTTCGGCACCTTCTGGCTTGTGCTGGGGGGCTGCGGCAGCGCGGTACTGGCGGCGGGCGTCGCGGATGTGGGGATCGGCTGGCTGGGCGTCAGCTTCGCCTTTGGCCTGACGGTCCTGACGATGGCCTATGCTGTGGGCCACATCTCGGGCGGTCACTTCAATCCGGCCGTGTCGCTGGGCCTGATGATCGGCGGGCGGTTTCCGGCTCGCGATCTGCTGTCCTACTGGGTTGCCCAGACTGTGGGTGCGTTTGCGGCGGCTCTGGTGCTCTATATCATTGTATCGGGTGGTGCAGGCTATGAAGGGCCGGGCGGGTTTGCCTCCAACGGCTATGGGGCGGCATCGCCTCAGGGCTATTCCATGATGGCCGTCCTGCTGACCGAAGTGGTGATGACTGCATTCTTTCTGGTGATCATCCTTGGCGCCACATCCGCGGGTACACCTGCAGGAACAGCGCCGGTAGCCATCGGTCTGGGCCTCACACTGATCCACCTGATCTCCATTCCGGTCTCCAACACCTCTGTGAACCCTGCGCGGTCCACTGGCGTGGCTCTCTTCGCCGAAGGACCGGCGATGGAGCAGCTGTGGCTTTTCTGGCTGGCACCGCTGGCGGGTGCTGTCATTGGCGCACTGATCTGGAAGTTGATGACGACCCGCGACTGACAACTCCGAACCCTTGGGGAGGGGCTGGCGACGATCGCCAGCGGAAAGCGCCGCGTCCCGTGCAAGGTCGCGGCGCTTCTTTGTTTCCGGGGCAGACCCGTCAGGCCGCCAGTTCGTCGGCCATTTCGTGGTTCCGGTCACGGTGGCCTGCCTCGTCGGCGCGCACGGCAATAATCACATCGCGCAGGGTCGCGGCGTCGCCCAGTTTCCAGTAGTCGATGGCCAGCTGCGGGGCAGGCACGTTTTCGACCGATCCCGCGTCGACCTCTGCCAGATACTGCGTGTAGCTGATCACCGCCTCTTCCTCGAGATAGCCCACGACGCGGTGAGCGGTGCGTGGCGCAAAGAGATAGAGGAAGAAGTAGAGGTTAAAAAACACCGCCTGACCGCCCATGATCAGATAGCGCTCCATGCGGCTGGGCTGTGCCACCTCAATGAAGGTCATCAGGTGCATACGCTCGTTCTCGGCCTCGTCGAGCAGCTCACGCACCCAGCCTTCATCATCGCGGATGGTGCGCAGCGCCTTGAGGTGCTGCAGCAGGCCGCCCACCATACCGGGCACGGCCGCCACTGTTTCCAGAACCACGGCGCGGTGCCCGTAACGCTTTGCGAAAAAACGGTCGGCGAAAACGCGCATGAATTTCACCAGCTTCAGCGCGAAACGGTCTTTGAAATCCTTTGGCTCAGTGTGCTGGAACAGAGCCTGGTCGTCGTTCGGAGTAATGTCAGTCATGGATACCTTTCCCTTTCAGTCAGGTATCTGGGGTGCCGCGCGGCCGGGACAAGAACTTGCGTCAATTCGCGCACTCCGGGAACCCTGCACGCAAAAGAAAAACGCCGCCCCCGAAAGGAGCGGCGTTTCCAATATTCAGACTGTCAGGGGGGTCACGCCTTGCCAGCTGTGTCTTCCTGATCGCCGGAGGCGGCGTCTTCGCCTGCGTCCTCGGTTGCAACGCCGGCAGCTTCTGCCAGGTCTTCGTCGTCAGACGCCGCGGCGCCGATGTCGTCGAAGAGTTCCTGGATTTCGAAGTCTGCTGCTGCTTCTTCCTCAGCGGCCAGTTCCTGAATGGATTTGCCGGAGGCCTGAAGCTCTGCCTCTTCGGGCGAACGGGCAACGTTCAGCTCGATGGTGGCGTCAACTTCGGGGTGCAGAACGATCTGAACCGAATGCAGACCGAGGTCTTTGATCGGTGCCAGAACAACCTGCTTGCGGTCCACGGAGAAACCGGCCTCGGTGGCGGCTTCTGCTGCGTCACGGGTGGTGACGGAGCCATAAAGCGAGCCGGAGTCCGATGCGGAGCGAATCACGATGAACTGCTGACCGTTCAGTTTCTCGGCCAGAGACTCGGCTTCTTTGCGGGTCTCAAGGTTGCGGGCCTCAAGCTGTGCTTTCTGCGCTTCAAAGGCTTCGATGTTGGCTTTGGAAGCGGACAGCGCTTTGCCCTGGGGCAGCAGGAAGTTACGGGCGTAGCCCGGCTTGACGTCCACGACTTCGCCCATCTGGCCAAGTTTGGCGACGCGTTCGAGAAGGATAACCTGCATGATGTTCTCCTTACTTCACAGCGTAGGGCAGCAGGGCCAGGAAACGGGCGCGCTTGATGGCACGGGCCAGTTCGCGCTGCTTCTTGGCAGAGACTGCGGTGATACGGGACGGGACGATCTTGCCGCGCTCAGAGATGTAGCGCTGCAGCAGACGTGTGTCCTTGTAGTCGATCTTCGGCGCATTGTCGCCCGAGAAGGGGCAGACCTTGCGACGGCGGAAAAATGGTTTTGCGGCCATGGGTTATGTCCTCTTGCTCAGGTTGATCAACGGCGCTCGCGGCGACCGTCGCGGTCGTCACGTTTCTGCATCTGCACCGACGGCAGCTCTGCGTGTTCGTCGACCTTGATGGTCAGAACACGCATGACATCGTCATGCAGACGCATCAGGCGTTCCATCTCCTGAACGGCCGGTGCCGGAGCATCCGAGCGCAGGAAGGCGTAGTGGCCCTTGCGGTTTTTGTTGATCTTGTAGGCCATCGTTTTGACGCCCCAGTACTCGTGATCCACGAGCGACCCGCCGTTGTCGGACAGGACAGCACCAAAATGTTCGATCAGCCCTTCGGCCTGCGTGTTGGACAGATCCTGACGCGCGATCATGACATGCTCATAGAGTGGCATGCGAACTCCTCATTTATATCAGGGCGCATTTCAAAGGCAGGGCCATTACCCTTCTGCGGCCCGGCCACGAGAGACTGCGCGGTTCAGATAGTTGCAGAAGGAAGTGCTGCATATACACGGTCTGTGCCACAGCGCAAGTACCGTTGCGGACACGGCTGATACCATGCACGCGTGCCGGGAAATCGCCCCGGCACAGCCCGTTTCGCGTCATATTCCGGTCTTTTTTGGCCCGTTAACTCTTTGTTAACCAGGATGAGGATGACCGACATGATCAGTGCCACGAATGCTGCCGGCTTCAAAGCCATTGCCCCACAACCCGCACGTATGCTCGATGGAGGGCGTATGGTCCTGCGCGGCGCGCTGGGTCTGGTCGGAGCCGCTCTTGTTCTCACAGCCGTAGGCCTCTGGGTGGCACCGGGCGCCGACTGGAGCCAGGATCTGATGCTGATCAAGCTGCTGGCATCCGTTGTGGGCGGCATGGCGGGCATTGCCTTTCTGCAAAGCGCTGTACGCCCGAATGCACCGCGCGTTGAGATCGACACGATCCGCCACGAGGTGCGTCTGGTCCGGACCCGTGGCCGTGATCGCTGGGTGCTGGACCGCTGCAGCTTTCAGGATCTGACCCGCGTGGAAAACTGTGGGGCGCATGTGCAGCTCTGGGGCCGCAATGACACGCTGCTGGCCGAGGTGGCCGCGACTGATCGTGTTGCGCACCGTTCGCTGGTGACAGCCCTGCGCGTGGCAGGCAAGCTCTGAGCGGATCACCGCCGGTTGTTCACCTGCGCGCACGTTCTGTTGAATTCTGACTGATTGTCTTCGGGTAATGCGGTGCCATGTTTGCACCACAGTGACCCAACCCGGAGATATACTATGAAATCCCTTATCCTTGCGACCGCACTGACGGCTGCTGCATCCATGGCAACCGCTGCTGAGAAGTATGTGTTGGACGCCAGCCACAGCCAGGTCGTCTTCAGCTATAACCACCTTGGCTTTTCCACAACCTACGGCATGTTCTCGGGCTTTGAGGGCGAGATCATGTTCGACCAGGACAACCCCGCAGCATCGTCCGTAACCGTTGCCATGCCCGTGATGAGCATGTTCACCGGCTGGGAAAAGCGCGAAGGGCATTTCATGTCCGATGACTTTTTTGGCGCTGAAGAAGGCGACATGATCACCTTCACATCGACCGGTATCGAAGTGACCGGCGACAATACCGCGAAAATCACCGGCGATCTGACCATGAACGACACGACAAAGTCCGTCGTTCTGGACGCAAAGCTCAACCAGACAGGCGATCACCCGCAGGCAGGCAAGCCCTGGGCCGGGTTTGACGCAACCACAACCGTGCTGCGGTCTGACTTTGGTCTGGGCGCTTTCGCACCGTTTGTGAGCGACGAAGTTGAGGTCATCATCTCCATCGAGGCGATGAAGGCAGGCTGATCCGCCACCTCACTGAAAAGAAAAACCCCGCCGGTCCGGACCGGCGGGGTTTTTTGTTGCGGCCCGTGCAGGGTCGGGGCGGTCAGCCTTCTGTAGCGGTCAGGTTCACAGTGACGCCGACGCTGAACCCCAGCGAGCTTTCGTCTTTCTGGCTGTCGCCGATGGCGAAGTCGCGGCGGTCGAGCGTCGTTTCACCCTGCATGACCGCGACACCATCCGCCACGTCCAGTGTAAAGGGCAGGGTAACCGGGGCGCTGGCCTCTTTGATGGTCAGGGTGCCCTCTGCCACGTAACCGCCATCCGTGCGCAGGATATCGGCGGTGAACTGCGCGGTCGGGAAAGCGGTTGCATTGAAGAAATCCGCGCCCAGGGCTTGCGATGTCACAGAGCCGAGGGTCAGGGAGCCCACCGAGATGGTCACATCGACGCTGCCTGCGGGCCCTTCGGTCACTGTCTCGTCAAAGCTGATGGCTGCGGTCCAGTCAGCGAAGCTGCCTGTGACATCAGAGCCGAGCTGTTTCACGACAATCGAGAGGGTGCCGTCCTCAACGGCCCAGTCGGACTGCACATCCTCCAGTGCGGCGGCCTGAACGGTGTCGCCGTGCTGATCATAAACGCTAAGCGCTGAACCGGTGGCGAGGGCACCCGCCCAGATCACGAGGGCGGCCAGAACGGGCAGGACCACGCGGTGCGCTCCGGTCACATCCGGCACCACCGGGCGTCCTGGCAGCATGCGGCGCAGGGTGCTGTCGCGGTCAATCAGGTGGTGCTTCAGTGCACCTGCCGCATGCAGCAGGATGGAGGCCGCAAGCACCCGCTCAAACACGATGTGCAGACCGGCGGTTGTGGCGGCCAGGCTTTCCGATTTGGGCACCAGCGGCAGGTTCTGACCAAAAGGCCACCAGATCGGCGCGAACCCGGCGGTTGCCGCGTGGTGGATCCAGCCTGACAGCGGCACCAGCAGAAGCGAGCCATAAAGAAGCCAGTGCACGGTTTCTGCCGCAAGGCTTTCGAGTTTGCGGTCCGGGTGCAGCAGCGCGGGTTTCGGCTGGCTCAGCGCCCAGGCGATGCGCGCGAGGGCCACAAAGAACACCGTCACCCCCAGCGTTTTGTGCAGCGAGAACAGCCACGCCTTGCGCGCCAGTTCTTCGGATGTGTCGTAGGGCAGACCGTTTGCATAAATACCCAGCGGGATCAGCGTGATGATCAGCAGGGCGGTCAGCCAGTGAAAGGTTTTGGTCACGCCACCATAGTGCGTGGCAGTATTGGTCAGGGGCATTTCAGCTCTCCGGTCGGGTCATTGGTGAACATAGGGTAAGCATTGATGCTGTCACCACAATCTGCCCTCACGCACAGAGAATGCGCGCGGCAGCGTTGCCCTTGACGTGCGGGCAGGCTAATCCATGCAGTAACAGAAAATAAGGGGCGTGAGATATGAGCATCGCATTTGTTTTTCCCGGGCAGGGTGCCCAGACCATCGGCATGGGCCGTGCGCTGGCCGAGGCCTGGCCCGCGGCACAGGCTGTTTTTGACGAGGTTGATGAGGCGCTGGGGGAAAAGCTGAGTGCTCTGATCTGGGAAGGCGATATTGAGACGCTGACGCTGACCGAGAATGCGCAGCCCGCGCTGATGGCCACCTCCATGGCCGCTTTGCGCGCACTGGAGGCCGAAGGTCTGGGGCTGGACAAGGTGAGCCACGTGGCCGGTCACTCGCTGGGCGAATATTCCGCGCTGGCGGCGGCGGGCACCTTTTCGGTGGCGGATGCGGCACGCCTGCTGCGTACACGCGGGCTGGCCATGCAACAGGCGGTGCCGGTGGGTGAGGGCGCGATGGCCGCCGTGCTGGGGCTCGATTTCGATACGGTCACGCAGGTTGCGGCTGATGCAGCCGAAGACGGGGTCTGTCAGGTCGCGAACCAGAATGATCCCGCGCAGAACGTGGTCTCTGGCACCAAAGCGGCTGTTGAGCGCGCCTGTGTGCTGGCCAAGGAGGCGGGAGCGAAACGCGCGCTGATGCTGCCGGTGTCGGCACCGTTCCACTGCGAACTGATGGCACCTGCCGCCGAAAAGATGGCCGAAGCGCTGGAGACGGTCACGATGAATGCGCCCGCTGTGCCGCTGGTGGCGAATGTGACCGCCGAAGCGGTGACCGATCCGGCGGAAATCCGCAGGTTGCTGATTGAACAGGTGACCGGTCAGGTGCGCTGGAGTTCTTCGGTGTCCTGGATGGCGCAGAATGGTGTGACAGCATTCTGGGAAATCGGCGCAGGCAAGGCGCTGAGCGGCATGATCCGCCGGATTGCAAAAGAAGCGGGTACACGGAATATCGGCGCGCCGGATGACATCAAAGCGGCCCTTGAGGCCTGAGCGGGAGAGAAAAATGTTTGATCTGACAGGAAAAAATGCGCTGGTGACCGGTGCTTCAGGCGGTATCGGTGCCGAGATTGCGCGCAGCCTGCATGCCGCCGGGGCCACCGTCGGTCTGTCCGGGACCCGCACAGAGCCGCTTGAGGCGCTGGCGGCCGAGCTGGGCGAGCGCGCACATGTGCTGCCCTGTAACCTCAGCGATATGGACGCGGTGGACGCGCTGCCGAAACAGGCCACAGAGGCGATGGGATCGGTTGATATTCTGGTGAACAATGCGGGCATTACCCGCGATAACCTGTTCATGCGCATGTCAGATGAAGAATGGCAGTCGGTGCTGAACGTGAACCTGACGGCGACCTTCCGCCTGTGCAAAGGCGTGATGCGCGGCATGATGAAGGCGCGCTGGGGCCGGATTGTGAACATCTCGTCCGTGGTTGGCGCCACCGGCAACCCCGGTCAGGCGAATTATGCGGCCTCAAAGGCCGGGATGGTCGGCATGTCCAAGAGCCTGGCCTATGAGGTCGCAAGCCGCGGTATCACGGTGAATGCGGTGGCACCCGGCTTTATTGAAACCGCGATGACGGACAAGCTGACCGACGACCAGAAGGCAGGTATCATGGGCCAGATCCCGGCGGGCCGCATGGGCACACCGGGTGAAATTGCCGCCGGTGTGCTTTATCTGGCGAGCCCAGAGGCGTCTTATGTCACCGGCACAACCTTGCATGTGAACGGCGGCATGGCCATGTTGTAAGCCATGCCGGTCCGGGCGCACCGGGCCTGCACAATCTGTTTGCCATCCTTTCAGCTTATGCTAGAGGGAGCGCGTAACGGAATCGACGCCCCGGTAATTGCAGGCGTCACCGTCCCGGTGTTCTGACAGGTGTCATGACGGACCGGGCAAGAGCCGCCCCTTTTGGGGCATACGCGGCCACCATCCTGCAGAGCGGGGGCGGTCGCAACCAAAGGGGGCCTGAGACATGGCCCGAAAGAATGAGGGATTGATATGAGCGACATCGCAGATCGCGTAAAGAAAATCGTTGTTGAGCACCTTGGTGTTGAAGAAGACAAAGTAGCCGAGAACGCGTCGTTCATCGACGATCTGGGCGCAGACAGCCTCGACACGGTTGAACTGGTGATGGCCTTCGAAGAAGAGTTCGGCATCGAGATCCCCGATGACGCGGCCGAAACCATCCAGACATTCGGCGATGCGGTGAAGTTTATCTCCGGAGCATCCTGAGTCCGGGCCGGGTCCGCCCGGTCTGTGAGCACAAAAGGCGCCTTCCCCCGCGGAGAGGCGCCTTTTTTGTGCGCGGTGTTCCGGGGGGCTTGAAAGAGGCCCCCGACCTGCGCCATCATCACGCCCAGAGAGCGAAAAGCTCCGGTATTTCTGAGGCTCGGGACATGTCGCGCACGATTCCCACGATAAATACACAGCGCCTGACCCTGCGCGGTATGCGCGCAGAGGATTTCAGCCGGTTTGCTGAGATATGGTCCATGCCGGAGGTAGTGGAGTATATCGGCGGTGAACCCTGGCCGCGCAGCAAAGCCTGGGCTGCGTTTCTGCGCAATGCCGGGCACTGGCAGATCACCGGTTTTGGGCAGTGGGCGATCCACCGCCACCGCGCGACCGACATGTCGGGCCAGGCCGGATTCTTTTACGCCAAACGTGATCTGGGCGAAGATTTCGACAGTTTTCCCGAGGCGGGCTGGGTTCTGGCACCCGATGCGCATGGTGAGGGGTTCGGAATGGAGGCGGTCCGTGCTGCCCATGACTGGTTTGACCGTGTGATCACCGGGCAGCTCGTATGCATGATTTCACCGGAGAATACCGGATCCTTCCGTATTGCGGAGGCGATGGGCTATCGCCATATGCGGGATGCAGAGCTGGACGGGGATCCGGTCACGCTGCTGGTGCGCAAAGGGCCGCCGCAATAGACGGTCGCTGCGGGGCAGCGTGCGCCGGGACTTGCACAGCAGAGCCTCCTCGCTATATGGGGAGCACCAAATTGAAGGGGGCATCACGATGCGCAGAGTAGTCATCACCGGGCTTGGTCTGGTCACACCTTTGGCCGATGGCGTCGAGGAAAGCTGGTCGCGTATTCTGGACGGACAGTCCGGTGCCGGGCCGATCACAGGCTTTGACGCCAGCAAGCTGGTCACACAATACGCCTGTGAAGTGCCATTGGGCGACGGCAGCGACGGTACGTTTGATGCCGGTAAATACATGGAGCCCAAAGAACAGCGTAAGGTCGATACCTTTATCCTGTTCGGCATGGCCGCGGCACAGCAGGCGGTTGAGGATGCAGGCTGGACACCCGATGACGCAGAGAGCCTAGAGCGCACCGGCGTGCTGATCGGCTCCGGTATTGGTGGTCTGAATTCCATCGCCAACACGGCAGTGATGATGCACGAAAAAGGCCCGCGCCGCGTGTCGCCGTTCTTTGTGCCGGGCGCGCTGATCAACCTTATCTCGGGTCAGGTGTCGATCCGTTACGGCTTCAAAGGACCGAACCATTCGGTGGTTACGGCCTGTTCCACTGGCGCACATGCCATCGGGGATGCCTCGCGTCTGATCCAGCACGGTGATGCGGATGTGATGATCGCAGGCGGTGCGGAAGCCGCGATCTGCGAGATCGGCATTGCCGGGTTCAACGCTTGCAAGGCCCTGAGCACCAAACGCGGGGACGACCCGCAGAAAGCCAGCCGCCCCTATGATGCGGACCGCGACGGTTTCGTTATGGGCGAGGGCGCAGGCATCGTGGTGCTGGAAGAATACGAACATGCCAAAGCGCGCGGCGCGAAGATCTACGCCGAAGTGCTGGGCTATGGCCTCTCGGGCGATGCCTATCACATTACAGCGCCGTCTGAGGACGGCGAGGGCGGCGAGCGTTCCATGCGCAATGCGCTGCGCAACGCCGGTGTTGAGCCCTCTGAAGTGGATTACATCAACGCGCATGGCACATCGACCATGGCGGACACCATCGAGCTGGGCGCTGTGGAGCGCCTGATGGGCGATCACGCGGGCAATGTGACCATGTCGTCGACCAAATCCGCAACCGGCCACCTGCTGGGTGCAGCGGGCGCGATTGAGGCGATTTTCTCGATCCTGGCGATCCGCGACCAGGTGGCACCGCCCACCATCAACCTGGACAACCCTGCGGTTGAGACACCGATTGACCTGGCGCCCAATGCGAAACGCGAACGCGAGATCAATGTCGCCCTGTCCAACTCCTTTGGTTTCGGCGGCACCAACGCGAGTGTTGTCTTCGGGAAAGTCAGCTGATGTGGCGACATATCGCATCCAATGCGGTGACGGCACTTATTGTGCTGCTCTTTCTGATGGGCGGCGTGATCCTCTGGGGACAGAGACAGTATCAGGGCGCTGGGCCGCTGGCTGAGGCGGTCTGTGTCCAGGTGAACCGCGGCACGAACATGCGGCGTGTGAGCGAACAGCTCGAAGCGCAGGGTGCCGTCAGTTCCGCCACATTGTTCCGCATCGGCGCGGATTATGCGGACAAGTCATCGCAGCTGAAAGCGGGCAGCTATCTGGTCGAACCCGGTGCGTCGATGTCCAATATCGTGGATGTGGTGACCCGTGGCGGGGCCAGCACCTGTGGCACCGAGGTGGTGTACCGTGTGGGTGTGAGCCGCGTGAATGTCCAACTGCGGGAGCTGGACCCGGTGTCCGGCCGGTTCGAGGAGAAAGCATCGTTTAACCCGGCCGAGGATGCCGCTCCGGAGGTCTATCTGGACCGCAAGAACAACGCTGGTACCCGCTTCCGGATTGCGCTGGCCGAAGGTGTCACCAGCTGGCAGGTGGTGGAGAGCCTCAAGGCGATGGATGTGCTGGAGGGTGAAGTTGCCGAACTGCCGCCCGAAGGTGCGCTGGCCCCCGACAGCTATGAAGTACGCCCCGGTGATACCCGCTCAGAGGTGATTGCGCGCATGTCGGATGCGCAGGCCGGTCGCGTTGCAGCGGTCTGGGAAGCGCGGGCGGATGACCTGCCGGTGGAAACGCCCGAAGAACTGCTGGTTCTGGCGTCGATCATCGAAAAGGAAACAGGCGTGGCTGAGGAGCGCGGGCAGGTGGCCAGCGTTTTTGTGAACCGCCTGAACCGCGGTATGCGGCTGCAGACGGACCCCACGGTGATCTATGGCGTGACCGAAGGACGCGGCACGCTGGGCCGGGGTCTGCGGCAGAGCGAACTGCGGGCCGCGACGCCCTGGAACACCTATGTGATCGAAGGGTTGCCACCGACACCGATTGCCAATCCGGGGCTTGCCAGTCTCGAGGCAGCCGCACAGCCGCTGGAGACGCCCTATATCTTCTTTGTGGCGGACGGAACCGGCGGTCACGCCTTTGCCGAAACGCTTCAGGAGCATAACCGCAACGTGGCCGAGTGGCGTAAAATCGAAGCGGAACGGCGCGAGCAGCAGAGCAGCAACTGACCCGGAGACGGGGTTCCTGCGGGACAGTTGAATGCCCTTGAAACGCTGGGCTCAAAGCGGTTTTTTCGGTGCTGCTGCTGGAAAAGGTTAATGGCACCGTACGGTCAACTATTTGACTTGACGTGATTTTTCTTGACTTTGCGAACGGTCTCCCGTATAACTTGTGACATGCTGGAAGAAATGGGCAAACGACCCCGGGAGTGATCCCGACGGGTCGTTTTTTCGTTTTTCTCGTGCGGAGACCTACGCGCATGAGAGGTAGAACCTGAATGACCTTAATGACCCCGGAGCACGTAGCGTCGCAATCTGAAGATTTGCTGAAATCCGTGATCGGATCCATCAAAGATCTGCGTAAAGAACTTGAAGACCTCAAAGAAAAGGTCCGCGCAGGTGACGATTTTCAGACGACGCAGGGCAGTAAAACGGTGGCGTCGGCGACGTCGCTGCTGAGAACCTGCCAGGAAGTGGAGAACCGCCTTGTCGAATGCCGAACCAAAACCGCCGGTATCGCCCGCGGGGGCTATGCCCTCGACCTTGAAAAAGCACGGGCTGACATCGGGTGCAAGCTGGATCGGCTCCGCTGCACGCGAGGTGCAGGAGAGCTTCCTGAATGAACTGAGTGAGGGAGAGCTTCTGGCTCTCCCTTATCTTTTTGAGTTCTGGGCCATGCCGCATCAGCTGCCGCCCGAAGGGGACTGGCGGTCCTGGGTGATCATGGGCGGACGTGGTGCGGGTAAAACCCGTGCAGGGTCCGAATGGGTCCGGTCACAGGTTGAGGGAGCGATGCCGCTCGATGAGGGGCGCGCGCGCCGTGTGGCCCTGGTTGGGGAGACCGTGGACCAGGTGCGCGAAGTGATGATTTTTGGCGACAGCGGCATCCTTGCCTGCTCGCCGCCCGACAGACGGCCCGTCTGGGAAGCCGGGCGCAAACGTCTGGTCTGGCCCAATGGGGCCATTGCCACGGTTCATTCTGCCTTTGACCCGGAGGGGCTGAGGGGCCCGCAGTTTGATGCGGCCTGGGTTGATGAGCTGGCCAAGTGGAAAAAGGCCGAAGACACCTGGGATATGCTGCAGTTTGCGCTGCGGCTTGGAGATAAACCGCAGGTCTGCGTGACAACCACACCGCGGAATGTTGGTGTTCTGAAAGACTTGCTGAAGGCACCTTCTACGGTTGTGACCCATGCACCGACAGAAGCGAATGCAGCCAATCTGGCGTCTTCCTTCCTCGAAGAGGTCCGGACCCGCTATGCCGGGACACGGCTTGGCCGCCAGGAACTGGACGGTGTGCTGCTGGAGGACGCGGAAGGGGCGCTCTGGACAACCGCGGGCATTGAAGCCTGCCGGGTCAGAGACACCCAGGCGCTGGACCGGATTGTCGTGGCGCTTGATCCGTCGACAACGGGCAGCGCGTCGTCAGATGAATGCGGGATCGTTGTGGCCGGTGTGACCATGCAGGGGCCACCGCAGGACTGGCGCGCCGTGGTCCTTGCCGATTGCACGGTAGCAGGCGCCAGCCCGTCCGCATGGGCGCGGGCTGCGATTGAGGCCATGGAGCTTTATGGTGCGGATCGTCTGGTTGCCGAGGTGAACCAGGGCGGTCAGATGGTTGAGGAAGTGTTGCGGCAGGTTGATCCGCTGGTGCCGATCACGGCCGTGCACGCAAGCCGTGGCAAATCTGCCCGGGCTGAACCGATTGCAGCCCTCTATGAGCAGGGGCGTGTCCGGCACATGCCGGGCCTTGAGGCGCTGGAAGACCAGATGTGCCGGATGACGGTGCAGGGATATGAGGGCCGCGGATCCCCCGACAGGGTGGATGCGCTGGTCTGGGCGCTGCATGCGCTGATGATTGAACCGGTTGCAAAATGGCGCGCACCGAGGGTGCGTACGCTCTGGTAACCGGAAATCCTGAAATTTGATGAACACTGCAGCAACGGTCTGGCGAGCCCGGTGCCGGCTGCCGTGACGCGCGGTGTCTGAGCCCGCGCTGCGACCAATCCTGAGGAGCGACTTATGGTTTTTGACTTTCTGAAAAAGACTGCGCCGGTGAACGTACCGGAACAGAAGGCGAGTGCGACAGGTCCTGTCGTTGCCTGGCAGTCGTCCGGCCGCGTCGCCTGGAGCCCGCGGGACGCCGTATCGCTGACCCGCACGGGATTTTCCGGAAACCCGGTTGGTTTCCGTTCTGTCAAACTGATTGCCGAGGCTGCGGCAGCGCTGCCGCTGGTCCTGCAGGACAGTGAGCAGCGTTATGAAACGCACCCGCTGATGACGCTTGTTTCGCGGCCGAACCCGATGCAGGGCCGTGCGGAACTGCTGGAAGCGCTCTATGCGCAACTGCTGCTGACCGGGAATGGTTACGTCGAAGCCGTGGCAGGCGAGGCCGGCCCGCCGGTTGAACTGCATGTGCTGCGGTCTGACCGGATGAGCGTGGTGCCCGGCGCCGATGGCTGGCCGGTTGCCTATGAATACGCCGTGGGCGGGCGCAAACACCGGTTTGATGCCTCCGGCGCCGTTCAGCCGGTTTGCCACATCCGCAGCTTCCACCCGCAGGACGACCACTACGGGTTCAGCCCGATGCAGGCGGCGGCGATGGCGGTGGACGTGCATAATTCTGCAAGCCGCTGGTCCAAGGCGCTGCTCGACAATGCGGCGCGCCCCTCGGGTGCGATTGTGTACCGCGGCGCCGAAGGTCAGGGCACGATGGCGAACGATCAGTACGAGCGTCTTGTGGCCGAAATGGAAAGCCACCACCAGGGGGCACGGAATGCAGGCCGGCCCATGTTGCTGGAAGGTGGCCTGGACTGGAAGCCGATGGGCTTTTCGCCGTCTGATATGGAATTCCAGAAAACCAAGGAAGCCGCCGCGCGCGAGATCGCCCTGGCCTTTGGCGTGCCGCCGATGCTGCTGGGTATCCAGGGCGACGCGACCTATTCGAACTATCAGGAAGCGCACCGTGCGTTTTACCGCCTGACCGTTCTGCCGCTTGCGACACGGGTCACGGCTGCGCTGGCGCACTGGATCGCGGGGTACACCGGAGAGGCGCTGACGCTGAAACCGGACCTTGATCAGGTCCCGGCCCTGGCGGCTGAGCGGGACGCTCAGTGGAACCGCGTGGCGGGGGCGGATTTCCTCACTCAGGCCGAAAAGCGCGCCCTGCTGGGGCTGCCTGCGGCAGAGGCCGGGGAGTGACCCGTCATGGACAAATTCGAGTGCGCGCCGGGACTGAGGCTGCAGGCGCATGAGCGCATTGCGGAGATACAGCACGCCAATCTGACCCGCCGCCTGGAGCGGATCGAGGAGATGATGGAGCGGCTGGAAAAACGTTTGTGGCTAACGGTTTACGGGATCGTTGCGATGATCCTCGGTCAGGGTCTGCAATCCTTGCTGGCCGCAGCACCCTGAGCCGGTCAGCTGACCGGTCACATCAATTATTCAAGGAGAAACGCCATGGAGTATGATACCGGGCTTGAGCACAAGTTTGCCCGTTTTGGCGACGCTGTTGATATCAAAGACGGACGTATCATCAGTGGATACGCCAGCCTGTTCGGCGCCGTGGATCAGGGCAACGATGTCGTGGCACCAGGCGCCTATAAGGCATCGCTTGAGGCTCTGGAGGCGCGGGGCGGCACGGTCAAAATGCTGTGGCAGCATGACCCGGCTCAGCCCATCGGCATCTGGGACGAAGTCCGCGAGGATGCGCGGGGCCTGTGGGTCAAAGGACGCCTGCTCGACAGCGTCGAGAAGGGCCGTGAGGCCGCAGCGCTGATTGCTGCCGGTGCCATTGACGGGCTGTCCATCGGCTACCGCACACGCAAAGCCACAAAGAATACGGAAGGCCAGCGCCTTCTGACGGAACTGGAGCTCTGGGAAGTGTCGCTGGTGACCTTTCCGATGCTGCCCAGTGCGCGGGTTGCCGCCAAATCGGATGAGACCGGTCTGGAAGACACCCTGCGCGACATGGCCGCCGCCTTTGAAGGTGCGCGCGCTGATCTGGCGCGCCGCTGACGCGCACCTGTTGTACCGGCCGCAGCGTCTGCGGCTGCAACCATCACATTGAGGAAACTGCGAATGAGCAAGACCGAAGCAAAGGCGGCAGGCGGGACGGGTTTGTCTCCTGCCGAGGACGTCAGACAGGCCGTGACCGGCTTTGTCACTGATTTCAAGAACTTCCAGAACGAAATTGACATGAAAATGCAACAAACAGAAGAGCGACTGACCATGCTGGACCGTAAATCGAACATCCCCCAACGCACACCTCTCGGAGGCGCTGTTGATGCCGGCGCACCGCATCAGAAAGCGTTCAATGATTATCTGCGTTCGGGCGACGATGATGGTCTGCGCGGCCTTGAGATGGACGTGAAATCCATGTCTACAGCGCTGAATGCGGATGGCGGTTACCTGGTTGATCCGCAGACATCAGACACGGTGAATTCGGTGCTGCGTGCAACGTCTTCAATCCGCTCGGTGGCGTCTGTCGTGAATGTCGAGGCGACGTCCTACGACGTTCTTGTTGACCACACGGATCTGGGCGCTGGCTGGGCCTCGGAGACTGCGGATACCACTGAAACAGGTACGCCGCAGATCGACCGCATCGTGATCCCGCTGCATGAGCTGAGCGCACTGCCCAAAACATCGCAGCGTCTGCTCGACGACAGTGCCTTTGACATTGAAGGCTGGCTGGCCGAGCGTATCGCGGACCGTTTCGCCCGTGCAGAAGCGGCGGCCTTTGTGAACGGTGACGGCGTCGACAAGCCGCGTGGTTTCCTGAACCACACGAATGTCGACAATGATGTCTGGACCTGGGGCAACCTTGGGTATGTGCCGACGGGTCTTGACGGCGACGTGACAGCAGATGCTGTCGTTGACCTCGTTTACGCTCTCGGGGCGCAGTACCGCGCCAACGCGACATTTGTCATGAACTCCAAAACCGCGGGTCTGATCCGCAAGCTCAAGGACAACGATGGCCGCTTCCTCTGGTCTGATGGCCTGTCTGCAGGTGAGCCCGCGCGTCTGATGGGCTATCCTGTTCTGATTGCCGAAGACATGCCGGACGCCACTGCGGGTGCTGATGCGATTGCCTTTGGTGACTTTGATGCGGGTTACACGATTGCCGAGCGTCCTGACCTGCGTGTTCTGCGTGATCCCTTCAGCGCCAAACCCAACGTCCTGTTCTACGCGACCAAGCGCGTTGGCGGTGATGTAAGCGACTTTGCAGCGATCAAGCTGCTGAAATTCGCCACCTCCTGAACTGTGAAGTGACGATACCGGTGAGGCGGCTCTGGCCGTGTCACCGGGCCGGGTGCGCTCCGGCAGGTTCCGTGTTGTCTAGCTGCTCCCCTCCGACCGAGCAACACGGACAGGCGCGCATCCGGTTTCCACGACCGGGGAGCAGGAGAACTGGAGAATTTCGATGATGTTGATCGAAGAAACGACGGTGCCCGACAGCGCACTGCCGGTCGAGGATTTCAGGGCGCATCTGCGTCTTGGTACTGGCTTCGGTCAGGAAACGTCCCAGGATGAGGTGCTGACAGGCTTTCTGCGCGCGGCCATCGGCGCAGTGGAAGCCCGGACCGGAAAAGTCCTGATCACGCGCAGCTTTGGCTGGACGCTGTCCTTCTGGCGGGATCTGTCCGCGCAGGGGCTGCCGATGGCGCCTGTGAGCACCATTAACAGTGTCACTGTTGTGGCGCGGGACGGCAGTGAGACACTTGCCGGGCCGGAAACCTACTGGCTGGAAAAAGACAGCCAGCGACCGCGTCTGCGCTCCACCGGTGCCAGTCTGCCGGTCATTCCGACCAGTGGTTCCGTGGTGATACGGTTTGATGCCGGTTATGGACCTGCCTGGGACGATGTCCCCCCGGACCTGCGCCAGGCGGTGATGCTGCTTGCGGCACACTACTATGAGTATCGCAACGAGACCTCGCTGAGCGATGGTTGCATGCCGTTCGGCGTGACCAGCCTTATTGAGCGCTACCGCATCATGCGGATCGGCACCGGAGGTCTGCGGTGAAGTCCCCGCGGCTCAACCGCCGCCTCGAGCTCGAAGAGCCGCAGCGTGTTCCTGATGGTGCAGGTGGTTTTGTGACTCAGTGGCAGGTGCTTGGCACGCTCTGGGCACAGATCACCGCACGCACTGGTCGGGAAACCGCGCAGTCTGGCGCGCCTATTTCGGCCATGAGTTACCGGATCATTGTCCGCGGAGCGCCATTTGGTGCACCCGACAGGCCGCGCCCGGAACAACGGTTTCGCGAGGGCCAGCGGGTGTTCGTCATACAGGCGGTGGCAGAAGAAGATTCTGATGGCCGATACATCACCTGCTTTGCCACAGAGGAGACGGCGGTATGAGTTATGCCATGTCAGGCGCGCTGCAGGCCGCCATCTATGAGGCGCTCTCGACCGACGCCGCGCTGGCAGCGCTGGTCGGGTCGGACATTTATGACGCGGTTCCGACAGGAACGGTGCCGGAAACCTGGGTCGGGCTGGGCCGCGAGCGCGCGCTGGATGCCTCGGATCAGACCGGCGCCGGCGCGCTGCACACGATTGAGATTTCGATCTTTACAACCCAGCCTGGCTTTGCAGGTGCCAAGGCGGTCGCCGCCGCCGTTTCGGACGTGCTGCATGATGCAGACCTTTCCCTGACCCGCGGGCACCTTGTTTTCATGCGCTTTGACCGCGCCCAGGCACGCAAGATTGATGACAACGCCGGGCGCGAGATCCTGATGCGGTTCCGCGCCCGCGTCTCAGATGAATAACGCCACCAACACAATGCACGAGGAGAGAACCCATGGGTGCTCAGAACGGTAAAGACCTGCTGATCAAGGTCGATATGGACAACACAGGCCAGTTTTCAACGCTGGCCGGGCTGCGCGCCACGCGCGTGAGCTTCAATGCCGAAACAATCGACGTGACCAGCCTTGAAAGCCAGGGAGGCTGGCGTGAGCTGCTCTCCGGCGCAGGTGTGCGGTCTGTGTCCATCAGCGGATCCGGCGTGTTCCGCGATGCGGATACGGACGAGCGGGCGCGTCAGCTGTTCTTTGACGGCGAAGCACCGGCATTCCAGGTTGTGATCCCGGATTTTGGTATTGTCGAAGGGCCGTTCCAGGTGACATCGATCGAATACGGCGGCAGTCACAATGGTGAAGCGACCTATGAGTTGTCGCTGGCCAGTGCCGGCAGCCTGACATTCACTGCGATCTGACCATGGCAAATCCCTGGAGGGGCGATGTGGCCCTGGTCATCAACGATGAGACCCATGTGATGCGCCTGACGCTGGGCGCGCTTGCTGGACTTGAAGACAGTCTCGGCGCGGGGTCACTGCTGGAGCTCGTACAGCGGTTCGAGAGCAACAGTTTTTCCAGCCGCGACGTGCTGGATCTGCTGGGTGCCGGGCTTGAGGGCGGCCAATGCGGTGTGACGGCTGAGGACCTGCTGCATGCCGACATCGGTGGCGGGCCAATGGCTGCGGCACGCGCTGCGGCGGAGCTTCTGGCGCGCGCGTTTGTGGTGCCGGACGCATGAGCGAGAGCCTGGACTGGCCGGCGCTGCTGCGTGCGGGTGTCAGGGGCCTCGGGCTGAAGCCTGACGAGTTCTGGAAGCTGACACCGGCCGAGCTGCGTCTGATGCTGGGCGAGCCCGGGACCTCCGGTCCGCTTCTGAGCAGTGGTCTGCAGGCGCTGATGGATGCCTGGCCGGACGAAGAGAAAAAGGACGGAACAGATGACGGATGAACGCGGCTTTGAGGACCTTGAGGCACGGGCCGATGGTCTGAACGAAACGCTGGGGCAGACCAGCACGCTGGTCACCGGTTTTGACGCTGAACTGCAGCGCATGAAAGCTTCACTGCAGGCCACCGGACGGGATGTCGCCATTCTGGAGCGCAGCCTGAGCCGGGGCCTCAAGAGTGCATTTGATGGCCTGATATTTGACGGTATCAGCCTGTCGGAGGCGCTGAACACAGTGGCCAACAGCATGATCAACGCGACATACAACGCGGCCATCAAGCCGGTCACCAACCAGTTGGGGGGTATCCTCGCAACGGGCGTGTCCGGACTGGTGGACAACATTCTGCCCTTCGCAGATGGCGCGCCGTTCAGTCAGGGCCGTGTCATGCCCTTTGCCACGGGCGGTATCGTCAGCGGTGCCACTCCCTTCGGTATGCGTGGTGGCATGGGGATCATGGGCGAGGCTGGTCCCGAAGCGATCATGCCGCTTGCGCGCGGTCCTGATGGCAAGCTTGGGGTGCGTGGCGCCGGTGGTGCGGGCAACACAATCGTCATGAACATTTCGACCCCGGACGTTCAGGGGTTTCAGCGCAGCCAGGGGCAGATCGCGGCGCAGATGACGCGTGCGCTCAGCCGTGGGCAGCGTAACCGTTAATTCAGTCAGGGGAGCAGACCCATGCAGTTTCACGAAGTCAGATTTCCGGTCACCCTGAGCTTTGGCTCGGTAGGTGGTCCGGAACGCCGTACCGATGTGGTGACGATCAGCAACGGATTTGAAGAGCGCAATGCGCCCTGGGCCCATTCCCGCAGGCGCTATGACGCTGGCGTCGGGATGCGTTCGCTTGATGATGTTGAGACGATGATCGCGTTTTTCGAGGCACGCTTCGGGCAACTTTACGCGTTCCGGTGGAAAGACTGGTCCGATTACCGGTCCCGCAAACCTTCGGAAGACATCACAGCCGCGGACCAGCAAATCGGAACCGGAGATGGTGCGGTCACGGCGTTTTCACTTACGAAAACGTATCAGTCCGGGGCGCACAGTTACGTGCGGCCGATCACCAAACCGGTCGCCGGGACAGTGCGTGTTGCGGTTGACGGTACAGAGTTGGCGGAAGGGTCAGAGTACACGGTTGATACCACGTCCGGTGTGATCACCTTTGTCGCTGCGCCGGCATCCGGTGCAACGGTCACCGCTGGTTTCGAGTTCGATGTGCCGGTGCGGTTTGACACGGACAGCATTCTGACCAGTGTCGCGAGCTTTCAGGCCGGCGAAGTCCCGAACGTGCCGATTGTCGAGGTACGGATCTGATGAGTGGCATGAACGCAGGGCTTAAGGCCCACCTTGAGAGCGGATTGACGACGATCGCCCACGCCTGGGCCATCACGCGAAAAGATGGCGTTGTTCTGGGCTTTACGGATCATGACCGGGAACTTTCCTTTGACGGGATCACGTTCCGCGCGGACACAGGCATGAGTGCTATGACACTGGCCCAGTCCACTGGTCTGTCAGTGGACAACACGGAAGCACTCGGCGCGCTGAGTGATCTGTCGATCCGCGAGGACGACATCGAGCAGGGCCGGTTTGATGATGCGACGGTCGAGGCATGGCTGGTCAACTGGCAGGACGTCTCGCAGCGCTGGATGCAGTTTCGCGGATCCATCGGAGAATTCCGCCGCGCTGATGGTGGTTTTCAGGCGGAACTGCGCGGATTGACAGAAACGCTGAACCGGCCCCTGGGTCGGGTGTATCAGAAGCCCTGCACGGCAGTTCTGGGCGACAGCGTCTGTGGTTTTGATCTGACAACGCCCGGTTTCTCGCTGGAAATCCCGGTGGAAGACGTAAGCAATGCGCGGCTTTTCCGGTGGGAGAACGTAGATGCGTTTGCAGAGGGCTGGTTCGCTCGTGGACGTCTTGAAGTGCTGGACGGACCGGCTGGCGGGCTGAAAGGTATTGTCAAACAGGACCGTACCGAAGGAACAACAAGGACAATTGAGCTTTGGGAGCCTTTGCGGGCCACGGTGAGCCCGGGCACGTTGGTCAGGCTGGTGGCAGGCTGCGACAAGCGCAGCGAAACCTGTCGGGCAAAGTTTCTGAACCTGATGAATTTTCAGGGTTTTCCGGATGTGCCCGGGGAAGACTGGATGCTTGCCGTTCCGAAATCCACCGGAGCGAATACCGGGGGGAGCCTGAGATGACGGACCGCGCCGAGCTTGTTCTGTCTGAGGCGCGTGCCTGGATCGGAACACCGTATGTCCATCAGTCTTCGGTCAGGGGAGCCGGGACGGACTGTCTGGGTCTGCTGAGAGGCGTCTGGCGGGCCTGTTATGGCGATGAGCCGGAAAGGGTGCCTGCCTATTCGCTGGACTGGTCCGAAGTCCGGCAGGATGAGCAGCTCTGGGCCGCCGCGCTGCGCCATCTGAGCCCGAAAGAGCTGAACGATGAAGCACCAGGCGATGTGCTGTTGTTCCGCATGCGCGCGGGCGCAGTGGCAAAACATCTCGGCATCGTCGGGCGCGTCGGGGCAGATGCCAGTTTCGTACACGCATACTCGCGATATGGCGTCATCGAAAGTCCGCTGAGCCGGCCCTGGCGCCGGCGCGTCGTGGCACGTTTCGCATTTCCACAGGAGGCCAGCTGATGGCGACGATTGTTCTTTCTGCTGCCGGTTCAGCGCTCGGCGCATCACTGGGTGGCACGGTTGCCGGTATTTCCACGGCCGTTATCGGTCGTGCCGTTGGCGCGACGCTCGGCAAGGTAATTGACCAGAAACTGATCGGAGAAGGATCGGATGCCATCGAGACCGGGCGTGTTGACCGGTTCCGTCTTTTCAGCGCCAGCGAAGGTGAACCTTTGTCGCAGGTCTACGGTCGCATGCGCCTTGGCGGGCAGGTCATCTGGGCCTCTGACTTCACGGAGGTCGTCAGCGTGTCGGGCGGCGGCGGCAAAGGTGTCAGTGCACCCCGGCAGCCACAGACCCGAAGCTATAGCTATACCGTCAATCTGGCCGTTGCGATCTGCGAGGGGGAAATAACCCGGGTTGGCAGGATCTGGGCAGATGGCGAGGAAATTGCGCCCGACGATCTGAACCTGCGCATCTACAAAGGCAGCGGCGATCAGCTGCCTGACCCGGTGATGGAGGCCATCGAAGGCACAGGTATGGTGCCCGCTTATCGCGGAACCGCCTACGTCGTCTTTGAAAACCTCAGTCTTGAACCCTTCGGAAACCGTGTGCCACAGTTTTCCTTCGAGGTGTCCCGCCCGGAACAGATAAACGAAGCCGATGCTGCTTTTGCGCCAACGTATGGCATCCGGTCCGTTGCGCTGATGCCTGGAACCGGCGAGTATGCTCTGGCAACGACGCCGGTCTATTACTCGGACGGCCCGGGCAGTCGCTGGACCGCGAACGTGAACACCCCCACCGAAAAGGCCGATTTCCGGGTGTCCCTGGAAGCGCTGGAAGAGGAGCTGCCGAACTGTCAGGCGGCCTCGCTGATCGTTTCGTGGTTCGGAAATGACCTGCGCTGTGGCAGTTGTGCCGTCAGGCCCAAGGTTGAGAAAAAAGACTACGACGGCGAGAACATGCCCTGGCGTGTCGCGGGTCTGAACCGCGGCACAGCGGAGTCTATGGTTCTGGATGAGAACGGACGGCCTGTTTATGGTGGTACACCGGCGGACCAGTCGGTGATCCAGGCCATTCAGGCCATGAACGCGGCAGGTAAAAAGGTGATGTTCTATCCGTTTATCCTGATGGATCAGCTGGAGGGTAACACACTGCCGAACCCCTATGACCCGGACGGCTTTCAGCCGCGTCTGCCATGGCGCGGACGGATAACGTTGTCTGTTGCGCCGGGGGTGGATGGCTCGCCGGATGGCACCGCCGCGGCAGAGACAGAAGTTGATGCTTTTTTCGGAAACGTCACGGCGTCAGATTTCTCTGTTTCCGGTGGCGCGGTTTCTTACAGCGGACCGGATGAATGGACGTTGTCGCGGTTTGTTCTGCACTACGCGGCGCTCTGCAAAGCCGCTGGCGGCGTAGAGGCTTTTTGTATCAGTTCAGAAATGCGCGGCCTGACGTGGATCCGGGGCGCTGGCAACACTTTTGTTGCAGTAGAGCGCCTGCGCCAGCTCGCCGCCGAAGTGCGCGCGATTGTGGGGCCGGACACCAAAATCAGCTATGCATCTGACTGGTCTGAGTATTTCGGCTACCAGCCGCAGGATGGCAGCAATGACCGCTATTTCCATCTTGACCCGCTTTGGGCAGACCCGGAGATCGATTTTATCGGGATCGACAACTACATGCCGTTGTCAGACTGGCGGGACGGAGACACGCATCTCGATGTCAGTGCCGGGTCAGTTTACGACCTCGACTATCTGCGCAGCAATATTGCGGGCGGCGAGGGCTACGACTGGTTTTACGCCTCGGATGAAGACCGTGCGGCACAGATACGTTCACCAATTGAAGACGGTGCGCACAGCGAACCCTGGGTTTTCCGCTACAAGGACCTGCGCAACTGGTGGTCCAACGAGCATTATGAACGCATTGGGGGTGTCCGGGCGGCTGCGCCCACGGACTGGGTGCCCGGCTCGAAGCCTTTCTGGTTTACCGAATACGGCTGCGCCTCCATCGACAAGGGAACGAACCAGCCGAACAAGTTTCTGGACCCCAAATCATCCGAAAGCAGTATTCCGCATTTTTCGACAGGAGCGCGGGACGATCTGATGCAGATGCAGTATCTGCGGGCGATGGTGTCCTATTGGGACAATCCGGCAAACAATCCCGATGCATCGCTTTATGCGGGTAGCATGGTGGACATGGACCGGGCGTTCGTCTGGGCATGGGATGCGAGACCTTATCCTTATTTCCCAAACAACGCGGATCAATGGAGCGATGCGGCGAATTACGCGCGCGGCCACTGGGTCAACGGGCGGACATCAGCACGGTCGTTGTCTTCTGTCGTTGAAGAGGTGTGCACGCGCGCCGGGCTCGTCAATTTTGACACCAGCGGCCTCTACGGAACTGTGCGCGGGTATATGGTCAGCGAAGTCGGTGATGCCCGGAAGACGCTGCAACCACTGATGCTGCGCTATGCTTTTGATGCGGTGGAACGAGACGGGCAGCTTGTGTTCCGTATGCGCAATGGTCTGAACCCACTGACACTGGACCGGGAGCAGGTAGCGCTGAGCACGGAACTGGATGGTGCAATCGAACAGACACGTTCGCCCGAAGCAGAGATGGCAGGACGGGTTCGTCTGCGGTTTGTGCAGGCGGACGCTGGGTTCGAGGTTCTGTCTGAAGAGGCGGTCCTTGAGGATGAGAAAGCGCATACTGTTTCCACATCGGAAATACCTATTGCACTGACAAGGACAGAAGGCCGCCAGACCGCGGAACGCTGGCTGACAGAAGCGCGGGTTGCCCGTGAGGCCGTTCGCTTTGCGTTGCCTCCTTCCTGTCTGAGTATGGGAGCGGGAGATGTTGTGTCACTGAGTGGCAGTCCGGGTGACAGCCAGGCGCTGTACCGCATCGACCGTGTTGAGCAGGGCGCATTGCAGATTGTCGAGGCGGTCCGGATTGAGCCGGATGTCTACCAGCCGGCGGAACTGTCTGACGAAGTGGCAAGGCCGCGCTCCTTTGTGCCACCGGTGCCCGTCCTGCCGCTTTTTCTGGACCTGCCATTGATGACGGGCGATGAGGTGCCGCATGCGCCGCATATTGCTGTGACAGCTCAGCCATGGCCCGGCACGGTTTCCGTCTACAGATCCCCAGGGGACAGCGATTTCAGGTTGACGGATGTCGTCTCGGCCCGGTCTGTCATCGGGGTGACCGAAACGCAATTGCAGAAGGCACGGCCGGGGCGGTTTGACGACGGGTCACCACTGCGTGTCAGGCTGACCAGCGGCGCGCTCAGTTCTGTTCAGGAAAACGCTTTGCTGAGCGGGGCGAACCTTGCCGCGATCGGCGACGGTACGCCCGGCAACTGGGAGATTTTCCAGTTTGCTGAGGCGCGTCTGGTCGATCAGAGCACATGGGAACTGACACGGCGGCTGAGGGGGCAGCTCGGCAGCGACGGCGTGATGCCCGATGTCTGGCCGGAACAGTCATGGTTTGTGCTGTTGAACGGCATACCGAACCAGCTTGATCTGAGCCGTAACCTTCGGCGCGTGTCGCAGACCTATCGCATTGGTGCAGCGAGGCGACCGGTGGATGATCCGTCCTATGTCGAGGATATCGTTGCTTTCGACGGCAACGGCCTGCGGCCTTATTCTCCTGTACATCTGACGGTTCAGGATCAGGCAGGTGGTGCGGCATTCTTTGAATGGATCCGGCGGACCCGTCTGGACGGAGACAGCTGGGACATTCCGGAGGTCCCGCTGGCCGAAGAGACCGAAAGTTATGCTGTCCGGGTCCTGAAAGATGGTGCACTGCGCCGGGAAGTGACTGTTGATCAGCCTGCCTGGACCTACAGCCTTGCCGAGCAGAATGAAGACAACGTGGCGGGGACCTATACCGTCGAAGTTGCGCAGATATCAGCGGCATATGGACCGGGTCCGTCTGCATCGCTGGAGGTGCAGGCGTAATGCGGGCATTCGTTCTTTCCGATCTGGTGAGCACCGCGCGCGTTTTGCGAGCGGTGCCGCCGGATGACCGGGCTGACCTGCTCGGTCGCCTGGTGACGCAGGCGCACTACGCCGACGTGTTTTTCAAAAAACTCGGGTATGCACATCCCCGATGGGGCAATGGTGCGCTGGGCAGCGCGGCAAGGCTGCATCCCGCCCGCGACCCCGGCGACCTGACGGATCCGGAGTTCTGCGAATGTCTGATGATTGTACTGGACGGGATTCGTCGGTTCCGGAACCGCCCGTCCTGAGCGGTCCTACGGGCATGCATTCCGGCCCGGAATGGGATCCATCACGGCTTTGCGTTTGGATTTTCCGGGGCGAGGGGTTAAATGTTCCTCTGAAAGGAACTTCGCCATGGCTGAACTCAATACAAACATTGCTGCTGTAGACCCTGCATGGGATCAGATCTGTGCCGAGGCGCGTCAGGCTGCGCTGGACGAGCCGCTGATGGGCGGTTTCCTGCACGCCTGTATCCTGCATCACAGAAGCATTGAGAAGGCGCTGTCTTACAGGATTGCCGCCAAACTGGCATCCAATGAGATGTCGATGGTTGTGGTCCGCGAGATGGTCGAGGAAGCCTATGCGTCCGACCCTGAACTGGTCCGGGCGGCGCGTGCCGATCTTGTGGCGATCTATGAACGTGATCCTGCCTGCCACCGGTTGTTGCAGCCGATCCTTTATTTCAAAGGATATCAGGCGATGCAGGCGTACCGGGTGGGCCATCACCTGTGGGAACAGGGCAAACGTGATCTTGCCTATTTCGTGCAGATGCGGGTTTCGGAGATTTTCGGCGTGGATATCCATCCGGCGGCGCGGATCGGGCGCGGCATCATGATCGACCATGCCCATTCCATCGTGATCGGCGAAACGGCAGTGGTGGGTGACAATGTCTCCATGCTGCATTCGGTTACGCTGGGCGGGACAGGCAAGGAAGAAGAAGACCGGCATCCTAAAATCGGTGACGGTGTTCTGATCGGTGCCGGCGCGAAAGTGCTGGGCAATATCAAGGTGGGCAATTGCAGCCGCATTGCCGCAGGTTCGGTGGTGCTGGAAGAAGTGCCGCCTTGCAAGACAGTCGCAGGCATTCCGGCGCGTATTGTGGGCGAGGCGGGCTGTGATCAGCCATCAGTATCGATGAACCACATGCTGGGGCCGGACGCTGTCTGACCTTCACTGCCGCTGAAAAAGAAAACCCCGGAGGCCATGCGGTCTCCGGGGTTTTTTGTGTTCTGACCTGTGGTGCAGGTCCCGATGGCGCGTCAGGCGAGCATGGTCATCGGATTTTCGAGGTTGTCCTTGATCGCGGTGAGGAGCTGTGCCCCCAGGGCGCCGTCAATCACGCGGTGGTCCACGGAGAGAGTGACGGACATAACCGTAGCCACGGCGAGTTCACCGTCTTTGCCCACAACCGGTTTTTTCACACCGGCGCCCACGGCAAGTATCGCACCGTGCGGTGGGTTGATGACCGCGTCGAAGTTGTCGATGCCGAACATGCCCAGGTTTGAGATTGCAAAGCTGCCGCCCTGATATTCATGCGGCGCGAGTTTGCGGTCGCGTGCCCGGCCTGCAAGGTCCTTCATTTCTGCGGACAGCGCGGACAGGGATTTCATTTCCGCATCCTTGAGCACCGGGGTGAAAAGCCCGCCTTCAATCGCGACGGCAACAGCCACGTCAGAGGGTCTGAGTTTCAGCATCCGGTCGCCGGCCCAGACGGCGTTGGCGTCGGGTACGGTCTGCAGTGCCAGTGCGCAGGCCTTGATGATGAAGTCATTGACCGAGAGTTTTACACCACGCGCTTCGAGCTGTTTGTTCAGCTGACCGCGGAATGCCAGCAGCGCATCCAGTTCGATGTCCCGGCGCAGGTAGAAATGCGGGATCGACTGTTTGGCTTCCGTCAGGCGGGCGGCGATGGTTTTGCGCATGCCGTTGAGGCTGATTTCCTCGTATTCGCGACCGTCATACATTGCCATGACTGCGTCGGCGGCGGGACCTGCCGCCGGAGCCGCTGCAGGGGCAGCAGAGGCGGCTGCCGGAGCCGCGGCGGGCTGCGGTGCCGTGGATGCGCTGAGACCTTCGACATCTGCCTTGACGATGCGGCCGTGCGGGCCGGAACCCTTGACCGTCGCCAGATCGACGCCCTTGTCTGCGGCGATGCGGCGCGCCAGGGGGGATGCGAAGATACGTGACCCGTCTGCACCCGTCGTTGCGGCCGGGGCAGGGGCGGCCTTCTCGGGGCTCACTGCCGGAGCCGCCTCGGCGGCCGCGTCAGCCGCTGGTGCGGCTTCCGGGGCTGCAGCAGGAGCGGTGGCACTGATGTCATCCGCGCTTTCACCGTCTTCCAGCAGGATCGCGATGGCGGTGTTCACTTTCACGCCTTCAGTGCCTTCAGCAATCAGGATCTTACCGATCGTGCCTTCGTCAACGGCCTCGAACTCCATCGTGGCTTTGTCGGTTTCGATCTCGGCCATGATGTCACCGGAGGAGACAGTATCGCCCTCTTTGACGTGCCATTTGGCGAGCGTGCCTTCTTCCATGGTCGGGCTCAGGGCGGGCATGAGAATTTCGGTAGGCATAATGCGCGCTCCTTATTTGTAGGTGACTTGTTTCACAGCGGCGATGACTTCTTCCGTGGTCACCAGCGCATGTTTTTCAAGGTTGGCGGCATAGGGCATGGGCACGTCCTTGCCGGTGCAGTTGATCACAGGCGCATCGAGATAGTCGAAAGCTTCCTGCATGATCACCGAGCTGATGTAATTACCAACTGAACCCTGCGGCCAGCCTTCCTCGACTGTGACGCAACGATTTGTTTTCATGACAGATTTCAGGATACTGGCGGTGTCCATCGGGCGCAGTGTGCGCAGGTCGAGGACCTCGGCTGAAATGCCGTCCTCTGCCAGTTTGTCCGCGGCTTCGAGCGCGTACTGCATGCCGATGCCGAAGCTGACGATGGTCACGTCAGAACCCTCGCGCCAGATGCGCGCTTTGCCGAAGGGCACCGTGTAGTCGTCGATCTCGGGCACGTCGAAGGTGCGGCCATAGAGAATTTCGTTTTCAAGGAAAATGACCGGGTTGGGGTCGCGGATCGCGGTTTTCATCAGGCCTTTGTAGTCGGATGCCGAGTAGGGCATGACGACCTTCAGGCCGGGGATCTGCATGTACCAGGCGGCGTAGTCCTGGCTATGCTGAGCGCCAACGCGGGCCGCAGCACCGTTCGGTCCGCGGAACACCATGGGTGCGCCCATCTGGCCGCCGGACATATAAAGCGTTTTGGCCGCCGAGTTGATGATGTGGTCAATCGCCTGCATGGCGAAGTTGAAGGTCATGAACTCGACAATCGGGCGCAGGCCACCAAAGGCTGCCCCTGTGGCGATGCCGGCAAAACCATGTTCGGTGATGGGCGTGTCGATCACCCGTTTTGCACCGAACTCGTCCAGCATGCCCTGGCTGATTTTGTACGCGCCCTGATATTCGGCGACTTCTTCCCCCATCAGGAAGACAGTGTCATCCAGACGCATTTCTTCGGACATGCCGTCACGCAGTGCTTCGCGCACGGTCTGCTGTTTCAGTGTGGTGCCTTCGGGCCAGTCCGGTGTCGTGTCCGTCCGGGGCGCGGCAGGGGCGGTCGCCTCGGCGGCCACTGGCGCGGACGCCTCAGCGACCGCGTCGGCAGCGGGGGCTGCCTCCGGGGCCGGTGCCGAAACACTGTCCGCAGCGGAAGCGTCCTCGCCTTCTTCGAGCAGAACAGCGATGGCCGTGTTCACCTTCACGCCTTCAGTGCCTTCGGCGACGAGAATTTTGCCGATGACGCCCTCGTCGACGGCCTCGAATTCCATCGTGGCCTTGTCTGTTTCAATCTCGGCCATGATGTCACCGGAAGAGACGGTATCGCCTTCCTTGACAAGCCATTTGGCAAGCGTGCCCTCTTCCATCGTCGGGCTGAGCGCGGGCATAAGAATTTCTGTTGCCATGGTTCAGGCCTCCTGCGGTACTTCTGTGGCGTAGATATCGGTCCAGAGCTCTTCGAGCGCGGGCTCCGGTGAGGTTTTGGCGAACTCGGCGCTTTCGTTCACGACCGCCTTAATCTCTTTGTCGATCGCTTTGAGATCGTCCTCGGTTGCGTGTTTGCCGGTCAGCAGCAGCGAGCGCACCGCTTCGATCGGATCGCGTTCATCGCGCATTTTCTGCACTTCCTCGCGGGTCCGGTACTTGGCCGGGTCGGACATGGAGTGACCACGGTAGCGGTATGTTTTGATCTCCAGGATGTAGGGGCCTTCACCGGAGCGGCAGTGTGCGACAGCCTTTTCGCCGGCGGCTTTGACGGCCAGGACATCCATGCCATCGACGGCCTCGCCCGGAATGCCAAACGACTTCCCGCGCTCGTAGATTTCCGCAGAAGAAGTCGAGCGCTGCTGGGACGTGCCCATGGCATACTGGTTATTTTCAATCACGAAGACACAGGGCAGTTTCCACAGAGCGGCCATGTTGAAGGCCTCGTAGACCTGGCCCTGGTTGGCGGCACCGTCCCCGAAATAGGTAAAGGTGACGCGACCGTTTTCCTGGTATTTGTCGGCAAAGGCCAGACCCGCGCCAAGCGGTACCTGTGCTGCGACGATGCCGTGGCCGCCGTAGAAATGCTTCTCTTTCGAGAACATGTGCATGGAGCCACCTTTACCTTTGGAATACCCACCCTCGCGGCCCGTCAGCTCGGCCATCACACCGTTGGGGTCCATCCCGCAGGCCAGCATGTGGCCGTGATCGCGGTAGGAGGTAATGCGCTTGTCGCCTTCCTCGGCTGCGGCCTCAAGACCCACAACAACGGCTTCCTGCCCGATATAGAGGTGGCAGAAACCGCCGATCAGACCCATGCCGTAAAGCTGGCCGGCTTTTTCCTCGAACCGCCGTATCAGCAGCATGTCCTTGTAGTAGGCTTTCAGCTCTTCCGCTGACACATTGGGCTTCTTGGCCGCTTTGCGGGTTGCCATATGGCGGTCCTCCGTCTTCTGTTCCGGGGCTTCCGGAGAGATAGTTTAGCGTTAAACTATCTATTATCGGATTCGGAGAGGATTTGCGAGTGTCATTCTGACGCGGCGTCAGAACGGGCCGGAAATCACCGGAGAAGGCGTTATCTGATGACGATTTCGTCCGCGCGGATACGGCCCAGAACACGCCGCGCCTGTTCATCAAGCAGGTCAAGATCGAGGTAATCATCCGACAGGCGCAGGGTCAGATTTTCCATACGGGAAACTTCAGCTTCAAGATCAGCCAGCTGCGTTCTCAGCACCTGTGCGTCCGCATTGATCTCTGCCCGGCGGAACAACCCGAAGTCACCCTGCACGGCAGCAAAGGTGAAATAGGTCGCAAGCCCGAGGGCCAGCGTGAAGAACACAAAGGTTCCGAATGCGGGGCGGTTCTGCCTGTTCATCTGCGCGTTGCCTGTGTCACTGCCTCTTTGCGGGCATGCGCAGACTATGCCACAGATGCGGACTCCTGTGAATCCCCCAAAGGCCTAAAACCGCAGAAAAACCGCGGTTTCAGAGCGGTTCAGGCGGTTTCAAGTGCCGCGACGCCGGGCAGTGTCTTGCCTTCCATCCATTCCAGGAACGCGCCGCCAGCGGTGGAGATATAAGTGAAATCTCCGGCCGCCCCTGCCTGATTGAGTGCAGCGACCGTGTCCCCGCCGCCGGCCACCGAGATCAGTGACCCGGCGCGGGTCTGGCGGGCCGCGTCGGCGGCTGCTGCGTTGGTGGCCATGTCAAAGGGCGGAATTTCAAAGGCACCCATCGGCCCGTTCCAGATCAGTGTTTTCAGGTCAGCGAAGGCCCCGGAAACGGCGCGTACGCTGTCCGGTCCTGCATCCAGAACCATCTGATCGGCCTCAAGAACTGTGTCGGGTCCAAGAGCAATCACCTCGTGATCCGCGCCTGTTTTAAACTCGCGCGCGACCAGCCCGTCTGTCGGCAGCAAAACGCGGCACCCGCTGTCGGAGGCCTGCGCCATGATCGTGTTTGCCGTGTCAATGAAGTCCGGCTCCTGGAGGGAGGCGCCGAGCTGTGCGCCCTGTGCGGCGAGGAAGGTGTTGGCCATACCGCCGCCGATCACGAGCAGATCGAGGCGGCCAACCAGGTTTTCAAGCAGCGCGATTTTGGTCGACACCTTCGCACCGCCGACCACGGCACCAACGGGGCGCTCGGGAGTAGAAAGTGCCGCTTCCAGCGCAGAGAGTTCTGCCTGCATCAGCCGTCCGGCGCAGGAGGGCAGCAGATGGGCCACACCCGTGGTGGAAGCATGCGCCCGGTGGGCGGCGGAAAAGGCATCATTGCAGAATACATCGCCCAGCGTCGCGAGGAACTGTGCCATGCCGGGGTCATTTGCCTCTTCGCCTGGCGCAAAGCGGGTGTTCTCTACAAGCACCACCGATCCGGTGGGCAGAGCGGCCAGCGCGTCAGGATCCGGACGTTCCACAAAGGTGACCTGCTGGCCCAGAGCAGCCTCCAGCGCGGGCAGCGTGACACGCAGCGACATCTCCGGCACGTACTGTCCCTTCGGGCGTCCGAAGTGGGCCAGCAGAATGGGCAGTCCGCCTGCGGCAAGGATGTCTTTGATGGTCGGGACAATCCGGTCAATCCGGGTGGTGTCGGTGACGCGGCCGTCTTCTACGGGTACGTTGATATCGACGCGTACCAGAACCCGTTTTCCGCTCAGATCCATGTCATCCAGCGTTTTCCAGCCCATCAGACCACTCCTTTTCTGTGATGCGTCCTGTTTTGCGCTTATCACAGGCGAGGTCAATGGACCTGCTTGGCAATCGGGGCGCCAAAGCTTAGGTAGATGCCCAAGTATTCAGACAAGGAGCGCCTTATGGCCGAGATCAAAGACCCCGAAAACACAATCCTGATGGAACTGAAGGGCGGTACCGTGACCATTCAGCTGCTGCCGGATGTGGCCCCCAAACATGTGGAGCGGATGAAGGAGCTTGCACGGTCGGGCCAGTACGACAACGTCGCGTTCCACCGGGTGATCGAAGGGTTCATGGCGCAGACAGGCGATGTTCAGCACGGCGATATGGAAGACGGTTTCAACCTGCGTATGGCAGGTACCGGCGGATCGGATCTGCCGAATGTGCCGGCTGAGTTCTCCAAGATCCCGCATGCCCGCGGCTCGCTGGGGGCCGCACGGTCCGCGAACCCGGACAGTGCCAACAGCCAGTTCTTTATCAACTTCAAGGACAACGATTTCCTGAACGGTCAGTACACCGTCTACGGCCAGGTCATAGAAGGCATGGAGCATGTGGACGCCATCACCCGCGGCGAGCCGCCAGCGGAACCCGACCGGATGATTTCGGTGAAGGTAGCAGCAGATGCGTAAGGCCGCAGCCGCTGCTCTTCTGCTGGCTGCAGGACCTGCGCTGGCAGACGGGATCGAAATCACTGTGGCCGGTGAGGCCAACGGTGTGATTGTCATCGACCTTTTTGAGGATGTGGCACCTAACCACGTGGAGCGGATCACCACGCTCGCAGCCGGTGGTTCCTATGACGGGATCGTCTTTCACCGGGTGATTGACGGGTTCATGGCACAAACCGGCGATGTCCAGCACGGCAGACTGGGCGGCGACATGCGCCGCGCGGGCACCGGGGCGTCTGATATGCCCAACCTGGACGCTGAGTTTTCCGATGTGCCCTATGATCGCGGTATCGTTGGCATGGCGCGGGCCCAGAACCCCAACAGTGCGAACAGCCAGTTTTTTATCATGTTCAACGAGGGCTATTTCCTGAACGGCCAGTACACGGTCGTGGGTCAGGTGACAGAGGGTCTCAATGTGCTGGATGCCATCAAACGTGGTGACGGCCCGAACGGTGCGATCATCGGTCAGCCCGATGTGATGCAGACGGTTGTTGTAACCGAATAACCGCGCGTTCATCGCGGTTTTCTGACGGCAGACTCCGGCGGGGCCTGCCGTTTTTTGTTGCCCGGTCCCTGCATCGTGGTGTTGCATGCGCACAGCGGGCGGGAGGTGCACATGCAGAAGAATTTCGTGAACGTCATGGGTCAGGACATGGCCTGGACCGGGATGGGCGAGGGGCGGCCCATCGTGTTTCTGCACGGTAATCCGACGTCGTCGTACCTGTGGCGGGATGTGATGCCCGGAGTTGCGCATCTGGGGCGGTGCATCGCGCCGGACCTCATTGGTATGGGCGACAGTGCTAAACTGCCGGGCGCCGACGCGGGCACCTATACCTTTGACCTGCACAGCCGGTATCTGGCGGGTTTCATGCAGGCGATGGGGCTCGAAGAGGACGTGCTGATGGTGGTCCATGACTGGGGATCTGCTCTGGGATTTGACTGGGCCTTTCACAACCAGAGGGCCGTGCGCGGCATCGCCTATATGGAAGGGATCGTAATGCCGTTGCCGGGCTGGGGCGATTTTTCAGAAGCCGCAACGCCGGTTTTTCAGGCCCTGCGCTCAGAGGCGGGCGAGGAGATGATCCTAGACAGGAACGTCTTTATCGAACGCATTCTGCCGGGATCGGTGTTGCGTGATCTGACAGAGGCAGAAATGACCGAATACCGGCGACCGTTTCTGCAGCGCGAAGACCGTTACCCGACCCTGACCTGGCCGCGCCAGATTCCCATCGGTGGGGAGCCTGCGGAAGTTGTGGCGCGCATAGGTGCCTATGCATCCTGGCTCAAACGCAGCGATCTGCCAAAGCTGTTCATTGATGCCGATCCCGGTGCGATCCTGATCGGGCAGCAGCGCGAGTTCTGCCGCGCCTGGCCAAATCAGCGGGAGGTTCAGGTCGCCGGCAGTCATTTCATCCAGGAAGACAGCGGCGCTGAAATCGGGCAGGCGATTGCTCACTGGATCACTCAGGAAGGTCTCTGATCCCACTGACATATGGTCACATCTGCGTGCGTGGCTGTGCCGTATGGGCCAGCCTGTGGCATGATCCTGCGCGGGGGTGAGCGATGATACGTTTGTTTGCAGCAGCTGGATTCTGTGCGGTGATTGGGGTCGCAGCAGAGGCCGATCCGGGACGGTGGAAATCCGAATGGCCCCGGACTGAGTTCGGTGTGACCCTGATTGACGACTGGTCAGAGATCCGGTCCGGCGGCCCGCCCAAAGATGGCATTCCCGCACTGGACAACCCGGATTTCCGCCCGGTTGCGGAGGTGGCGGACATACCCGACCGGGAACCGGTGATCACCGTCCTGCTGGACGGTCAGGCTGCGCGGGCTTACCCGCTGCGGTACCTGACCTGGCATGAGATCGTGAACGACAGGATTGGCGGTGTTCCCGTCGCGGTGACTTTTTGCCCGCTGTGCAATTCCGGCCTGACCTTTGACCGGCGCGTCGGAGAAGACTTGCTCAGCTTCGGCGTGTCGGGAAAACTGCGGGCGTCCGATATGGTGATGTATGACCGCGAAACGGAGAGCTGGTGGCAGCAGGCGACAGGGCAGGGCATTGTGGGGTTGATGGCGGGTCAGGAACTGCGCCAGCTTCCCACCTGGATGGAGGACTTCGGGAGCTTTCGCGCGGCGCATCCGAGCGGTCTGGTAATGGCCGAACCCGGGTTCAACCGCGATTATGGGCGCAACCCGTATCGCGGCTATGACAGTCTGAAGCAGCCGTTCCTTTACTCCGGGGAAAATCCGCCGCACGGGATTGATCCGCTGGCCCGGGTGGTGCGCGTCGGCGGGCGCGCCTGGCCGATGACCCGCATTGCGGCGGAAGGTGAGGTGACAGAGGCCGGTGTGACCATCAGCTGGCGGGCGGGTCAGGCCTCGGCACTGGACACAGAAGAGATTGCGCTGGGACGCGATGTGGGCTCAATCCGCGTGCGGGACAGCGCAGGTCAGGATGTGCCGCATGACGTGATGTTCGCCTTTGCTTTCCATGCCTTCTGGCCCGCGGGCGACTGGATGCTGGCACCATGAAAAAAGGCGCTGCAACGGATGCAGCGCCTTGTGTTGTTCGCTTGCAGGCCGGTCAGGATGCCGGGTTCGGCTTGGCCGCCGGTGCGGTTTTTGCGCCGGGGTTCAGCGGATCGTCCTGACGCTGCACAGAGCCTTCGAAATGCGCGCCGCTTTCGATCGCGATTGTCTTGTGAATGATGTCACCCTCAACACGTGCGGTTGATGTCAGACGGACCTTGAGGCCACGCACGCGGCCGACGATACGGCCGTTGATCACCACATCGTCAGCGACAACCTCGCCCTTGATGGTGGCACTTTCGCCGATGGTCAGAAGATGGGCGCGGATATCGCCTTCTACGGTGCCCTCGACCTGAATGTCACCACTGGTTTTCATGTTGCCGGTCACGTGCAGATCAGATGACAGCACCGAGGCAGGGGGCTTGGGCTTGGGCGCCGAAGCCTTGTATTCCGTTGGTTTGGGCGTCGCAGGCGCAGAGGAAGCCGCTGGTGCCGGCGTGTCAGTCTCGCCCTGCTTGGGGCCTGGTTCGTTGATTTTGCTCTTAGAAAACATCTCTTGCAGCCTTGATATAGGTCATTGGGTTTACAGATTTACCGCCGACGCGGACTTCGTAGTGAAGATGCACGCCGGTCACCCGTCCGGATGCTCCCATATCACCAATATGGTCCCCGCGCGAGACCTTTTGCCCAACTTTAACGCGTATTTTTGACAGATGCGCGTAACGTGTCTCGATCCCGAAGGCGTGGCGGATTTTCACCAGCCGACCATAACCTGATGACCAGCCCGCTTCTGTTACGACACCGTCCGCAGTTGCGTGCAGATCTGTGCCAAGCGGGGCCGCGAAATCCACGCCCTTGTGCATCCGGCGGCCGCCTGTTTTGGGGTCACGCCGGAAGCCATACCCGCTGGTAAACCGGAACGCCTGTTTGACGGGCATCGCAAACGGAATCTTCTCAGCGGCGATGCGGTACATGTTCAGCTGATCCATCTGACCGAGCAGGCGGTTGGCGCGGATCATGTCGGCGGTCGGCTCGGAGCCGCTGGAGGAAAAGGAGAGGGGGGTCAGCGGGCCGCCCTCGCCGGAATACCCGCGGCGGACTTCGTTCATAATGCGGTCTGTCGGCAGACCAGCCTGACGGAACATCTTGTCGAGCGGTTCCACCGAAATGGTCATGGCTTCTTCGAGCTGGCGGAAGATCTGGTCATTGTCTTCCTTCATGAGCGCGATCTCCAGCGCCAGTTCATCGGCGTGGCGCAGCGCATCCTGTGCATCGGCCACAACCTGATCGCGTTCTTCAGCGGTCCGTGCCAGGGCGTCGGCCAGGAAATCAACCGGTGCGCCGCCAACGGCAGCGGCCAGTGCAGTGGGCTGGTTCTCACTGTCGGCTTCGTCGCGCAGAGCGGCGACTTCACGGCGCGCTGTTTCGCGCTCGCGCATGGTTTCCCGCAGGGTCGTCTGGATCACGTCGATCCCGGTTTCCAGCTCGTGGCGGCGTGTTTCTGAGGCCAGCAGTTCAGACTGCATCACCGAAATCTGCGCCAGTGCTGCGTTGAAGCGTTCCTGTGCGGCCAGCGCTTCGGCGGCGCGGCTGTCACGCTGCGCGGACAGATCATTGAGCCTTGCAAGGTAAGTCGTCTGGTCCCGTTTCGCCTGTTCGCGAAAATTGCCGGACTCGATGCTGTCCATCAGGATAATAGCTGTCGCGACGATGGCCCATGCAACCAGCGCGGCACCGCCCGCAAAGGCGATCAGCTGTGTGCCGGGGCGCAGGCGGATAAAACGGGTATCGGCGTCGGATTTCAGAAAGACCCTGCGTTCAGGAAAAATCCGTTCCAGCAGAGCGTGAGTTCTGATAGCCAGCCGTGTGCGCACAAGGAAATCCTTATTCCGTTTCTGCTCCGGACGGGCCTTCTGCGGGCCGGTCACGTATCCCCGGAAAGTGATTAACCAGCCATCGGGCGTCGGGCAAGCAGCATTAACGATCCGGCATCAACCTGTCGTTGAATGTTGCAAAATGGGCAAAAAACTGCCGAGAATCGTTGGTCTGGAAGGTCAGGCGTCTTCGGTCAGCGGCCAGTAAAAGTCGGGCGGGATGCCCGCTTCCGCCCTTTTTTCTTCGTTGAAAGGTGGTTTGAGCGGGCCGTGGAAATAGGTGCGGACCAGCGCGTGAAAGCGTTCCTTGGGGTCTTCCTCGTGGCGGCCGCAGAGGAAATGAAACCACTTTGATCCGTAGGCCACATGGGCCACTTCCTCGGCGTATATGACTTCAAGCGCTGCGACGGCTGATGCGGCATCAGCTTTGCGGAACACTTCGATCATACCGGGCGTTACATCGAGGCCGCGGGCTTCGAGCACCATTGGCACAACCGCGAGCCGGCCCATGAAATCCTCGGCTGTATCCTCGGCGGCTCGCCACATCCCTGCATGGGCGGGAAGTGCGCCATAGTGGCTGCCAAGCTCTTCAAGACAGTCGCACATCAGGTTGAAATGCTTGGATTCTTCGTCCGCAGCTTTGACCCAGTCGTCGTAAAACCCCATCGGCATCGGCACATGCGAAAACCGGGCGATAACGTCCCAGTGCAAGTCCACCGCATTCAGCTCGATATGGGCCACAGCATGCAGCAGCGCGATGCGCCCCTCGGGCGTGCCGGGGCGGCGGCGCGGCACATCCCGCGGGCTGAGCAGCTCAGGCTTTTCCGGCCGTGCGGGGTGCAAAGGAGGGTCAGCGTGACCGATTTCAGGCTTTTCACCCGTCGCGCGTGCGGCCTGCCAGGCGGCGGCGTATTCGCGCGACAGGGCTGTTTTGGCGCGGCCATCGGCCGTGCGCAGCACGTCTTCGGCCATCTGCGCCAGGGGTTTCACAGCGCGCGCACCGCTTCCAGCACGGCCTCGGCATGACCGGGGACTTTCACCTTGTTCCAGACCTGCGCGACCGTACCGTCAGCAGCAATCAGGTATGTCGTGCGTTCGATCCCCATGTATTTCTTGCCGTACATGTTCTTTTCCTTCCACACGCCATAATCCTCGCAGACGGTGCCGTTTTCGTCGGACAGCAGCGGGATACTGAGGTCACGTTTCGTCGCAAATTTCTCATGGCTGGCGATGCTGTCTTTGGAAATGCCAAAGACCTTCGCCCCGGCTGCCTCAAAGGCCTCGCGGCTTTCGGAAAAGGCGATGCTTTCCTTGGTGCAGCCCGGCGTGTCATCGCGCGGGTAGAAAAAGAGCACCACCGGCTGACCCTTCAGGGTGGAAAGCGTGATCTCTTCGCCGCCGGTGGCGGGCAGGGTAAAGTCAGGTGCGGGCTGTGAAATCTCTGTCATAACGGTCTCTTGGGTTTTCAGGAATGATGTCAGGTGACATACTAGGTCAGGGTCGGAATGAGCCAAGCCCCGGACCGTCAGAAACAGCGTTCTAGCACACCCTATCGCACAGGCCAGTACAGATTTGACCAGCGCGCCACCCGATCAGGACAAGAAACCGACCCGCCGGCGCGCTCGGCGTGCACTGGTGTGGTGTCTGTTGTGTCTGGTGCTTATCGCCGGGGGGGCCGCAGGGAGCGTCTGGTGGCTTAAGGGGAGGGAAGTTGCCGCACCGGAATGGTTGCGCGCGCAGATCAGCGACCGCCTGCAGACGGCGGTACCCGAAGCTGAGGTTTCCTTTGGCGAGCTTGTGCTGCTGCTTGATGAGGAATGGCGTCCGCGTGCGTCCGTCCGGAATGTGCAGGTCACAACCCCTGATGGCGTGGATGTCGTCGGTTTTTCCGAGATGCGGGCAGGAGCATCTCTTGATGCGCTGCTGCGGGGCCAGCTGGAACCGACGTCACTTGACGTAAGCGGTGTGTTTCTGACGCTCCGGCGAGGGCCTGAGGGGCGCATTTCCATATCCGGCACCCAAGGCCCGGCACAGGTCGCGCGCGAGGCGCCCAACCTCGCGGAACTGGTCACAGAGCTGGACGACTTCCTGTTGCGTCCCGGGCTGACGGGTCTGGAGCGTGTGAGCGTGCAGACACTGACCCTGCGCTATGAGGATCAGCGCGCGAACCGTGCCTGGACCATTGACGGGGGCAGGCTGCAGCTCACCCGAGAGGCGGAGGCCCTGCAGATTTTTGTCGATCTTGCCGTGCTTGGCGGCGGCGCGCAGGTTGCGACCCTGGCGGCCAGCTATGCGGGTGAAATCGGCGCGCGGGCCTCCGAATTCGGTGTCACCTTCCGTGATCTGGATGCGGTGGATGTGGCCAGCCAGGGGGCCGCGTTCAACTGGCTCGGGGCCCTGCGCGCACCCATTTCCGGTGCGTTGCGCGGTGGTCTGGAGGAAGATGGCAGCATCCGGCCGCTGAACGCCACTTTTCAGATTGGTGCCGGTGTGATCCAGCCCACGCCCGAGGCACAGGCGATCCCGATTGACAGCGCACGCAGCTATTTCACCTATCTGCCTGACAGCCGCACACTGCGGTTTGATGAGCTCTCTGTTGAGAGTAAATGGGGGCGCGGGACGCTTGAGGGTCAGGCCGAAATCGGGCTGCCCGTGAACGGCCGCATCGGCGACATGGTCGGTCAGCTCCGTCTGAGCGGGCTGACGGTGAACCCGGCAGATTTCTATCCCGAACCGGTATCGGTTGCGGTTGCGGAACTGGATTTTCAGCTCAGTACCAGCCCGTTCCTGCTGGAGATCGGGCGCCTGCAGGTCGAGGACGACGGGAATGTAGCAACCGGCAACGGCACAATCCGGGCAGATGCCCGCGGCTGGGAGATCGCGCTGGACGGCCAGATGAACGCACTGAGGCCTGCGCGGCTGCTGGAGCTCTGGCCGATGGCTGTCAAACCGAAGTCGCGTAAGTGGATTGCAGAGAACGTCAAAGCCGGGACCATGCGGGACATTTCCGGTGCTGTGCGTCTGCGCGCCGGTGAAGAGCCGGAGACTTTCCTGAGCTTTGATTTCAGTGACGGCGAAGTCCGGTTTCTGCGGACGATGCCGCATCTGACGGGCGCGCGGGGGCATGCGACGCTGGTGCGCAACCGGTTCGTTGTTGTCGCGGACGAAGGTGTCGTGACGGCCGATCAGGGAGGCGAGGTCGATGTGACCGGCACGGCATTCATCATTCCGGACGTCAAAATCAAGGATTTCACGCCTGGCGTCGTGCGCCTGCGGGCCAGTGGTGGGATCGAGGCAGCGCTGTCCCTGCTGGACCGTAAGCCGCTGGAGGTCATGAAAAAGGCCGGGCGGGCCCCGGACATTGCATCGGGCCGGGCGGAGGTCATGGGCACGATTTCCCTGCCACTTGAAAAAGGCGTGCCGCTGGAGCTGGTGAATTACAACCTGACCGGTACAATCACAGATGTACGTTCGGATGTGCTGGTGCCGGACCGGGTGGTGCAGGCACCCGCGCTCGATCTGGTTGCCTCCGACGAAGAGGTAAGCCTGCGCGGCGAAGGCGATCTGGACGGTGTGCCGTTTGATATCGTCTGGCGCCAGTCCGTAGGCGAGGGGCCACAACCGCCCGGCAGGGTTACCGGAACCGCCGTGATCAGCCAGGAAGCGCTTGACACGTTCCGGGTGGATCTGCCCCCGGGCAGCGTCCGTGGCAGCAGCACCGCGGACATCGACATTACGCTGACGCGCGACACCCCGCCAGCGCTGCGGCTGACCTCTGATCTGAGAGGGCTCAGGCTGGCCTTTGCCCCGGTTGGCTGGGCCAAAGCTGCTGCAACCCCGGGCGAGCTGGAGGTCGCGCTTACGCTGGGGCCTGTGCCACAGGTCGACAGCCTGCGGCTTGAAGCGCCGGGGCTGCGGGCTGAGGGTGACGTGCTGCTGAATGAGGGGGGTACGCTGGACCGGGTGCGCCTGTCACGGTTGCGGGTCGGGGGCTGGCTGGATGTGCCTGCGGAACTGATCGGGCGGGGCGAAGGAGCGCCGCCGGCGGTAAATATCCCGGGTGGCCGCGTGGATCTGCGGCGGGCGGATTTCGGCAGTGCAGGCGGCTCCGGGCAGGCCAGTGGGCCGCTGACACTGGCGCTCGATACGCTGCAGGTCAGCGATTCCATCGCGCTGCGCAACCTGCGGGGCGAATTCACGACAGGGGGTGGCGGGCTGCTGGGCAACTTCACCGGGCTTGTGAACGGCCAGGCGCGGATCGCCGGGCAGGTGGTGCCTGAAGGGGGCCGGTCCGCAATCCGGATTGCCGCGGATGACGCCGGCGCTGTTGTCGCCGCCGCCGGTGTGCTGAAGCAGGGCCGGGGAGGGCAGCTGGAACTTGGCCTCCGCCCGGTCGGTACCGCAGGGGCGCTTGACGGCAAACTCCGCGTCACCGACATCAGTGTCGTGGATGCGCCGGCCATCGCAGCACTTCTCAATGCCATCAGCATTGTGGGGCTGGTGAATGAGCTTGGCGGTGACGGGATTTACTTCTCGGAGGTGCTCGCCGACTTCCGCCTGACGCCTGACCGGATCACGCTGCGCGAGGCAAGTGCCGTGGGCTCTTCTATCGGGCTGTCGATGGATGGCGTGTTTTTCCCGGGGACGGGGCAGCTGCAGATGCAGGGGGTGATTTCGCCGGTCTATCTGCTCAACGCCATCGGCAGGGTCATCTCGCGCCGGGGGGAGGGCCTGTTCGGGTTCAATTATTCGATCAGTGGAACAACGCAGGATCCGGACGTTTTCGTGAATCCGCTGACCGCGCTGGTGCCCGGCGGGATCCGGGATCTGTTCCGTGCGCCCAAACCCGAGGTGCCACTGGCCGAGGGAGAAGAACCACCACCCCCCGAACCGGTGCGGCGCCCGCCCCCCAATGTGAGCGGCAGCGACAGATAGAGCCCGCGGGGCGTTGAACTTTGCAGCACTTTTGGGCATGTGCAGACACCGGCCCCGTCGGCCCCTATCCACCAGGGACATCCGCGACACGTGAAACTGACCGATTTTGATTTTGATCTTCCCGAAGAGCTGATCGCGACGCGACCGGCGGTGCCGCGTACCTCTGCGAAACTGCTTGTCGCGGAGGGTTCGGGCATCACCGACAGTGTTGTCTCCGCGTTGCCTGACTGGCTGCAGGCGGGGGACCGGCTGGTGCTGAATGATACCCGTGTGATCCCCGCGCGTCTGAGCGGACAGCGCCATCGCAGCAGTGCGCAGGGTAACACCGCAGCCACCATCGGCGTGACCCTTCTGGAGCCGCGGGCGGACGGCACCTGGACTGCACTGATCAAGCCGCTCAAAAAGGTGAAAGCGGGCGAGGAGATCGTTTTCAGCGCAGACCTCAGGGCGACCCTGGAAGGTACCGCAGAAGGCCAGGGTCTGTTGCGGTTTAACCTGTCGGGCGATGATTTTGATGCAGCGCTGAATGCAGCCGGTGCCATGCCGCTGCCCCCCTACATTGCCGCCCGCCGCCCGGCCGATGCGCAGGACAACGAAGATTACCAGACCGTCTTTGCGCGTAACAAAGGCGCTGTGGCTGCACCCACGGCGTCCCTTCATTTTGATGACGCACTGCTCCGGGAAATCGGCGCACGCGGTGTGCGTTTCAGTTATGTCACGCTGCATGTTGGGGCGGGGACTTTCCTGCCGGTCAAGGTGGACGACGTCACCACGCACAGAATGCATGCCGAATGGGGACGCGTCAGCGCTGAGGCTGCGCATGAGATCGCACAGACCAAAGCGTCAGGCGGCAGGGTAATCCCCGTGGGCACCACAGCGCTGCGCCTGATTGAGACCGCCGCACAGACCGGCAGCATCCGCGCCTGGGAAGGCGAAACGGACATCTTCATCTACCCCGGTTTCACGTTCCGCGTAACAGATGCCCTGATGACCAATTTCCATCTGCCGAAATCCACGCTGATGATGCTGGTCTCTGCCCTCATGGGGCAGCACAGGATGCGCGAGATTTATGCGCATGCCATCGATCGGAAATATCGTTTCTTTTCCTACGGCGATTCTTCGCTGCTGATCCCCGAAAAAACCTGAAGCACCAATACGACCCATTGCGTCGCGTACTGGCCTGAAATAGGGCGGGAAAAACGGCACAACCTACTGAGTCGTACCACCGCGACGGACCATGGAGACCGCGCATGCTGCAGGTTTTATCGAGCGCTTGGGCCCTGCTTCTGGGGATGTGCCTGCTGATGGTCGGCAACGGCATGCAGGGCACGCTGCTGGGCATCCGGGGCGAAATCGAGGGCTTCTCTACCTTCGAGATGTCGATCGTCATGTCCGCCTATTTCGTGGGCTTCCTGGGCGGCTCACGCATGGCACCGGGCATGATCCGGCGCGTGGGGCATGTGCGGGTTTTTGCCGCCCTGGCCTCACTGATTTCAGCAGTCATGATCATCTATCCCACGCTGACCGAAGTCTGGGTCTGGACACTGGGCCGCGTGCTGATCGGGTTCTGCTTTTCTGCCGTTTATGTGACCGCAGAAAGCTGGCTGAACAATGCGGCCACGAATGCCAACCGCGGGCAGGCGCTGTCGCTCTATATGATCGTACAGACGGCGGGTATCGTGGTCAGTCAGGCGCTGCTGCTGGCCGCGGATCCGTCTGGATACGTGCTTTTCGTCATTCCGTCCGTGCTGGTTTCCATCGCGGTCACGCCCATTCTGCTGTCGATCAGCCCGACGCCAGCCTTTGAAGCCACCAAGCCGATGAGCCTGCGTGAGCTTTACGGCTACTCTCCGCTGGGCTGTGTTGGCATGTTTTTGCTGGGCGGTGTCTTTTCCGCGCAATTCGGCATGGCCCCGGTTTATGGCGCCAAAGCAGGGCTGTCGGTGGGGCAGATTTCGACCTTCGTGGCGATGTTCTTTGTGGGGGCTGTGCTGCTGCAATACCCGATCGGCTGGATTTCCGACCGTATGGACCGTCGCTATCTGATCCTGATTGTCTCCGCCATCGGTGTCGCAGGCTCAGTGATCGGGCTGGTGCTGGGCAGCGTGTTCGTGCTGCTGCTGGTCTCTGCGCTTGTCGTGGGGGGCATGTCGAACCCGCTTTATTCGCTTCTGATCGCGCACACGAACGACTTTCTGGAGCACGACGACATGGCGGCGGCCTCGGGCGGGCTGATCTTCATCAACGGGTTGGGCGCGATTGCGGGGCCGCTGATCACGGGCTACCTGATTGATGCAACAGGCCCGGGCGGATTCTATGTCTTTACCGGCGCGCTCTTTGCGATGCTGGTCGCCTACGCCGGCTACCGGTCCACCGTCGCCAAGCCGGTGCCGGTCGACGAGACGGGTACGTATGTTCCGGTTGCGCCTTCTTCTACATCACTTGCGGTTGAATATGCCCAGGAATACGCCATCGAGGCGGATCTTGAGGCTGAAAAGTCGGAAAACGAGAGCTGATTATGTCGCAATGACGCAATTTGTGAATAGGTCAGAGCAGCACAACAAAGCTACACTCCGGGTGGGGATGTGGTGAACGATGGAGTTATTATGGTTGATCCTCAGGACATTCTAAAATTCTGGCTTGATGATATCGGCCCGGATGGGTGGTACAACGCGACGCCTGAACTGGATGCGCAGATCCGTCAGAAATTTGAAAAGACGTGGGAAGGTGCCTGCGAGGGGAGGTTCTCTCTCTGGCTGACATACCCTTCCGGCGCGCTGGCCTACATCATTCTGACAGATCAGTTCCCGCGCAATATGTTCCGCGATACAGCCGGTGCATTCTCGACCGACCGGGTGGCCCTGGCCGCGGCGAAATCCGCGATCAACAAGGACTGGGACATGCGGATTGATGAACCGGCCCGCCAGTTCTTTTATCTTCCGCTGATGCACTCCGAAAACCTCTGTGACCAGGACCGTTGCGTGCGGTTGATGTGCGAGCGTATGCCTGAGTATGGCCGCAGCAATCTGCTGCATGCCAGAGCGCATCGCGCTGTCATCCGGCAGTTCGGACGCTTTCCGACCCGCAATGCTGCGCTGGCACGTCCGGATACGGCGCTGGAGGCGGAATATGTGGCAAAGGGCGGTTACGGTAACACCGTCCGCGCCCTGCAGGAAGAAACAGCAGCAGCCTGATTTCAGGCTGCTGACCGCTCATGAACGAGGGCGCGCTTATGTCGCGGCCCTCCCTGTGTTGAAGCACGCTCAGATATAGTTTAATGGTAAACTATATTTTTGACACTCAACGTGCGAGGACATCTCATGGCGGCGAAATCCTTTGATCTGGTTGTGATAGGAGCAGGGCCGGGCGGCTATGTTGCTGCGATCCGCGGTGCGCAGCTGGGCATGTCCGTCGCCATTGTGGAACGCGAACATCTGGGAGGCATCTGCCTGAACTGGGGCTGCATCCCGACCAAGGCGATGCTGCGCTCGTCAGAGGTGTTCCATCTGATGCACCGGGCCAAGGAATTTGGTCTGAAAGCCGACAACGTCGGCTATGATCTCGACGCGGTGGTGAAGCGCTCCCGTAAAGTGGCCGGACAGCTTTCCGGCGGTATTGGCCACCTGATGAAAAAGAATAAGGTCACCGTCTTTATGGGCGAAGCGACCATCCCTGCCAAAGGGCAGGTCTCGGTTAAAACCGACAAGGGCACCGAAGCGCTGAGTGCGAAGAACATCGTGCTGGCAACCGGTGCGCGCGCGCGTGAACTCCCGGGTCTTGAGGCGGACGGCGATCTGGTCTGGACATACAAACACGCGCTGCAGCCCAAACGCATGCCCAAAAAGCTGCTGGTGATCGGCTCCGGTGCGATCGGCATCGAGTTCGCGAGCTTCTACAACACGCTGGGTGCTGACACGACCGTTGTTGAGGTGATGGACCGCGTCCTGCCGGTTGAGGACGCCGAGATTTCTGCATTCGCCAAGAAGTCTTTTGAAAAGCAGGGTATGAAGATCATGCAGAAGGCCATGGTCAAACAGCTGGACCGGGCGAAAGGTAAAGTGACCGCGCATATCGAAGTAGGCGGCAAAGTCGAAAAGCAGGAATTCGACACGGTGATCTCTGCTGTCGGGATTGTCGGCAACGTGGAAGGGCTCGGTCTCGAAGCGCTTGGTGTCAAGATTGACCGGACCCATGTGGTCACAGATGAATTCTGCCGCACGGGCGTCGAAGGTCTGTATGCCATTGGCGATATTGCCGGTGCACCCTGGCTGGCGCACAAAGCATCGCACGAGGGTGTCATGGTCGCGGATCTGATTGCAGGTAAACACGCGCACCCGGTCAAACCCGAAACGATCGCGGGATGCACTTATTGCCACCCGCAGGTGGCCAGCGTCGGATACACCGAAGCGAAGGCGAAAGAACTTGGGTTTGACATCAAAGTGGGCCGTTTCCCGTTCATCGGTAACGGCAAGGCAATCGCTCTGGGGGAACCGGAGGGTATGATCAAAACGATCTTTGACGCCAAGACAGGTGAACTGCTGGGCGCGCATATGGTCGGTGCCGAGGTGACGGAGCTTATTCAGGGCTATGTCGTGGGCCGGCAGCTGGAGACCACGGAGGAAGATCTGATGAATACCGTCTTCCCGCACCCGACGCTGTCAGAGATGATGCACGAAAGTGTACTCGACGCGTATGACCGGGTGATCCATATGTAATCCGATCCTATATGCCGGAACGAAAAAAGCGGAGCCGAAGCTCCGCTTTTTTTGTTGCTTTCGCACAAAGATCAGCTCTTGCGGCGTGACCGCATTGCGCCGAGGCCGGCAACGCCACCCAGCAAAAGCAGTGCGGATGCCGGCAGCGGAACTGCGGAAACCGAAGATACGACGATCGCATCAATGTCAAAGCCGTCGGTTGAGCGTGTGTTGGCGAACACGGACTTGGAGATGTCGACAAATCCAAGGAAGGAGTAGGTTCCGGAGAAGCTTACCGTCGATGTTGTGCCGCGGTCGCCATCATCGATGCCGCCCTGATTGTCAGCGGTGCCGAGAATATCAAAGTTGATCCCGTCGTTTGAGCCGAAGATACGGACAGCTTCACGGTGCGAGGATGACCCGCCGTTATTCGTGATTTCGATCACGGTTGCGGCGCCTTCGATGACCGGATCAAATTCCAGAACCAGCGAGCCGTTCAGGCCCAGCGAGAAGAAGTCATCGTCGCCGCCACCGGTGCCATTCTCAAAGATTTCGATATTGCCGGTATCGTTGCGGTCTGCGCTGCCGCTGCAGCTGATGAACCCGGCCTGCGTCAGGGCGCTGCCCGAGCCACCACAGTCCGAATCGATTCCGACCACGGCCGCACTGGCCGAGCCGCCCATCAGGACGGATGCTGTTACTGCACTGAAAAACAAGGATTTGGCTGTCATTTGTCTGAACTCCTTACTTCCCGGAAGCGTCCTGTGTACCCCACATACTCCGGAACCGTTTACCTGTTGCCCTTACGGCTACCAGCGTTTCCGGGAAGTTAAAAGTCGCATAAATATTTTGGTGAATCCTTCGCGTCGGAGTGGAAAACAGAGCAACCGCAGCGGATGCAGATTGTCACTGGCGGGGACTTCTGACATCACACCAGTCAAAGGATACCCGATGCAGAAGACACCCTGGGGACTGGTTCTGGCGCTTTGGGGCGCAGGCCTTGGCGCGGCGGCGCAGTACGGCAAGTTCAGCGTTACATTTGACCGGTTGCCGGAGCACTACCCGCAGGCCGGAAACGCGCTGGGTCTGATCGTTTCATCCGTTGGCATACTGGGCATTTTCTGTGGTGTGGCAGCAGGGTTGCTTGTTGCGCGCATCCGGTACCGGCGCGCTTTGCTGTGGGGGTTGTGGGCAGGCGCGGCGCTCTCGGCGTTTCAGGCCTTTTTGCCCGCGTTGCCATGGATGCTGGCCAGTCGCGCGCTTGAGGGATTGTCGCACCTGGCCCTTGTGGTCGCCGCGCCGACCCTGATTGCGCAACTCTGCGCACCCTCGGATCGGGGTTTTGCGCTCACCCTCTGGGGGACCTTTTTTGGGGTGGCCTTTGCCGTTCTGGCCTGGGCGGGTCTGCCGTTGGTGAAAACCGGTGGTCTGTCCGCGCTGCTGATCGCGCATGCAATTTACATGGCGGTTTTTGCGCTGTGGCTGGGCATGCGTCTGCGGGCGCTGGATACCCCACCGGACACCCGGTCATTCTCGCTGGGCTCTGTCCTGCGCGAACATCTGGTCATATATTCATCGCCACGGGTGTCTGCGCCGGGGCTGGGCTGGCTGTTCTATACATTCTGTTTCGTGTCGGTGCTCACGGTATTGCCACCCTACATACCGGATGGGACGCGGGCGCTTGTGATGGGGGCCATGCCGCTGACAAGTATCGGGGCCTCCATGACCATCGGGGTGGTTCTGCTGCGGTTCATGCCGGCAGTCGGCGTGGTTCTTGTGGGGTTTGCCGGCAGTGCGCTCTGTATGCTCTGGCTTTGGGTGGAACCGGGCGGGGCTTTGGCGTGCATCGCGCTTGCGGGCTGCATGGGGTTGATCCAGGGGGCCAGTTTCGCCGCCGTGCCTCAGCTGAATGATGCTCCGGCGTCGCAGGCACAGGCCAACGGTGCAATGGCGCAGATGGGCAACGTGGGCAACACGCTGGGCACGCCAGTAATGGCGATCACAACCGGTGCCATCGGCTACGCCGGATTGACCCTGCTGGCCGGGCTTGCCTTTGTGATCGGGGGCGTTGTGCATCTCTGGCTGGCAGCGCGGCGCCGCTCCGTCTGAGCATCTGCGCGCAGCGGGGAAGCGGGACCCGGCCAGGCGGCGGCCTTTCACAGAAAAGAGTTGCTTGCGCACGCAGGATGTTCTTTTTATGTTCTCATTTTCTGATTGGCTATCGATGACATTCCACCTAAATGAGGGTGGTGCACCCTGGGGGCGGTAATGGCAGAGCTGAAAAACATCGAAGTGCGCGGCGCGCGCGAGCATAATCTCAAGAGCATTGACGTGGATATTCCGCGTGACCAGCTCGTTGTGATTACCGGGCTGTCCGGATCGGGCAAGTCTTCGCTGGCGTTTGACACGATCTATGCGGAAGGCCAGCGCCGGTATGTGGAATCGCTCTCGGCCTATGCACGCCAGTTCCTTGATATGATGCAGAAACCGGATGTGGATCACATTTCCGGTCTCAGCCCGGCCATTTCGATTGAGCAGAAAACCACCTCCAAGAACCCGCGGTCGACCGTGGGTACCGTCACAGAAATCTATGACTACATGCGTCTCCTGTTTGCGCGCGTCGGGACACCATACAGCCCCGCCACCGGCAAACCGATTGAGGCGCAGCAGGTGCAGGACATGGTCGACCGGATCATGGCGATGGAAGAGGGGACGCGCGCCTATCTGCTCGCGCCGATCATCCGCGACCGCAAGGGCGAATACCGCAAGGAATTTCTGGAACTGCGCAAGCAGGGGTTCCAGCGGGTGAAAGTGGATGGCCAGTTCTATGAACTGGACGAACCGCCCACACTCGACAAAAAGTTCCGCCATGACATTGATGTCGTTGTGGATCGCATCGTGATCCGCGAGGGGCTGGAAACTCGGCTTGCCGACAGCCTGCGTACAGCGCTCGACCTTGCCGACGGTATCTCCATTCTGGAGACAGCACCATCTGAAGGCGAGCCGGAACGTACGACATTCTCAGAGAAATTTGCTTGTCCGGTCAGTGGGTTCACAATCCCCGAAATTGAGCCGCGGCTTTTTTCGTTTAACGCGCCCTTTGGGGCCTGCCCGGATTGCGACGGGCTGGGCGTCGAGCTGTTTTTCGACGAACGCCTTGTGGTGCCGGACCAGAACCTGAAGATCGCGGATGGTGCGCTCGCCCCCTGGCGCAAAGGTAAGAGCCCATATTTCCTGCAGACCATCGAGGCCCTGGCCAAACACTATGGGTTCAAACAGTCGACGAAATGGAAAGACCTGCCCGAAAAGGTGAAACAGGTGTTTCTCTACGGCTCCGGCAAAGAAGAAATCGCCTTTCGCTATGACGAGGGTGGTCGCGTTTACCAGGTGACCCGCGTTTTTGAGGGTGTGATCCCCAACATGGAACGCCGCTACCGCGAAACAGACAGCAACTGGATCCGCGAAGAATTTGAGCGCTACCAGAACAACCGCTCCTGCGGCACCTGCGGTGGCTACCGTCTGCGCGAAGAGGCGCTGGCAGTACGGATCGGCCCGTCTGATGACGCGGAAAACCTGCTGCATGTGGGCCAGGTCGTTCAGATGTCGATCCGTGAGGCATTTGAATGGTGCGAAACGGTGCCGGAGCACCTGACCCAGCAGAAAAACGAGATTGCGCGCGCGATCCTCAAGGAAATCCGCGAACGTCTGGGTTTTCTGAACAATGTGGGCCTTGAATATCTGACGCTGAGCCGGAATGCCGGGACGCTGTCGGGCGGTGAAAGCCAGCGGATCCGCCTGGCCAGCCAGATTGGTTCCGGTCTGACCGGGGTGCTCTATGTGCTTGATGAACCCTCGATTGGTCTGCATCAGCGCGACAATGACCGCCTGCTGCTGACGCTTAAAAACCTGCGGGATCAGGGCAATACGGTCATCGTTGTGGAGCACGACGAGGAAGCGATCCGCGAGGCGGATTATGTGTTCGATATCGGCCCGGGCGCGGGGGTGCACGGCGGTCAGGTTGTCAGCCACGGCCCGCCTGCGACCATTGCGGCGGACGAGACGTCGATCACCGGGCAATATCTGACCGGCACGCGCGAAATCGCCGTTCCGGCAGAGCGGCGCAAACGCGGCAAAAAGAAGCTGCAGATCGTGAAAGCCACTGGCAACAACCTCAAGAACGTCACGGTCGACTACCCGCTGGGTCAGTTCGTCTGTGTGACCGGTGTCTCTGGTGGCGGCAAATCCACGCTCACCATTGAGACGCTGTTCAAGACCGCTTCGATGCGGCTGAATGGCGCGCGCCAGACGCCTGCGCCCTGCGAAACGATCAAGGGGCTGGAGCATCTGGACAAGGTCATCGACATTGACCAGCGACCCATCGGTCGTACGCCCCGGTCAAATCCAGCGACCTATACCGGTGCGTTCACACCGATCCGCGACTGGTTTGCCGGGCTGCCCGAGGCCAAGGCGCGCGGGTACAAACCTGGCCGCTTCAGCTTCAACGTCAAAGGCGGGCGCTGTGAGGCCTGCCAGGGCGATGGTGTCATCAAGATCGAGATGCACTTTCTGCCGGACGTCTACGTTGAATGCGAGACCTGCAAGGGCAAGCGGTACAACCGCGAAACGCTTGAGATCAAATTCAAGGGCAAGAGCATCGCTGACGTGCTCGACATGACCGTCGAGGATGCGCAGGCGTTTTTCCAGGCAGTCCCGTCTATCCGCGAAAAGATGGATGCGCTGATGCGGGTGGGGCTGGGCTATATCAAAGTGGGTCAGCAGGCTACGACGCTTTCGGGCGGCGAGGCGCAGCGGGTCAAACTGTCCAAAGAACTGAGCAAACGGTCCACCGGACGGACGCTCTATATTCTCGACGAACCGACCACGGGTCTGCATTTCGAGGACGTGCGCAAGCTGCTTGAGGTGCTGCACGAGCTGGTCGATCAGGGCAATTCGGTCATCGTGATCGAACACAATCTGGATGTCGTGAAAACAGCCGACTACATCATTGATATCGGCCCGGAGGGGGGCGACGGCGGCGGCACCATCGTTGCCACCGGCACGCCGGAAGAGGTTGCGGACGTCGCCGAAAGCTATACCGGCAAATACCTCGGGCCCATGCTGCACCCACGCGGGAAGGTCGCTGCGGAGTAGCTGCGTGCAATCCTCTTTGGTGTCAGGTGCCCGGTGCGGAAAGGCAAAGGTCCTTCAGCCGGCCGAAACCGCGTGCATCAAGTCCGTCAAAACCTGCGCAGAGGTCTTCGATTTCCTGTGCGCGCGCCTCACCGAGCACAGGGTCAGCAAAGAGATGAAATTTTTCCGATATGGCGCTGTCTGACAGCGGCTGATCCGTATCGCCGCGCGGCGTGCGGGGGGCGGCTTCAAAACGCGTTCCGTTGTTCAGCTCAATCGTGACCTGCGCCCAGCGTTTCCCAACGCTGATCCGGGTAAAGTGTTCATCATCAATGAGTTGTGTGGCGGTGCTGATCCGAAGAATATCCGGGTCTGACAGCGTTTCCATGGCCAGTTCGGGCAGGCCGATCTGCCCCCGGACGATCATGGCCGCGACGGGGAAAGCGATGGCATAGGCAAACTCATCCGGCGTGGCCGGACGGTGCCCGGCAAGTCGCGTCGCGTTGTGAAAAGTACGGATTTCCACGGCGGCAATGTCGCTGTGGTGCAGCCCGTTGGTTTGCATCAGGTCTGCGGCAGCATCGATTGCCGGATGTGCCCACCGGCAGCAGGGATAGGGCTTGTAATGCGTATCAGTGACCAGTTTCCAGGCATTGCCGAGGTCGTCCCAGAATGCGGGTGCGGCCTCGCAGGTCAGAGCGGGGGCGCCGGTAAAACCCTCAAGGGCCAGCCAGGCTGCGGTCACCCCGGACGGCGCGCCCCAACCAACCCCATCGCGCAGCATGGTGGGGTGGTCGATGCAGCGCATCATCTGGCTTCTGGGACCGTGATATTCTCCGATCCCGGCGGCTTGCCGGATCTGTTCGGGCGTTCCATTCAGCGCGCGCGCGCAGGCCGTCGCAACGCCGACTGCGGTCCAGGCGCCGGAGGTGTGATAGTCCTCGCAGAGGTGATGCTGCGCCAGACCTGCGCGGTAGCTGACCTCATAGGCAATCGCAAGAAGTACAGCAAAGTCAGCGCCCTGCAGATTATTCCCGATGTCCGCGGCGGCCAGCAGTGCCGGGAAGACTGCGGATCCGGCGTGACCCTTGCAGGGGGAGGTCCCGTCATGTGCATCAATGCTGTCGACGGTGAATGCACCGGCCATCGCGGCACCAGCCGGGCTGAGCCGGTCGCCCTGCATCAAAACCCGGGCCGCCCCTGCGTCGCCCGGCCCGAACAATGCCCGGGCGCCACGATGGGCGATGCCTGCCATGTCTGTCGTGGAGCCAACGGCGGCGACACCCATTGTATCGAGAAAGGACCGCCGCAGCACCCGCAGCGCCACTTCCGGGATGTCCGCGAGGGTCAGACCTGCGGCGAACTCCTCAAATGGCAGGCGTGCGGATGCGCTTTTCAAGCGTCGCGGCCCCGTCCGGCAAACCGCGGCAGCATCGCTGAGAAATCCTTGCCCTGGCCGCCTTCCTGTTCGACGAACCGGCGGTAGAGCTCGAAGGCGGCGGCCCCCATGGGTGTGTCCGCATCGACAGCTTCGGCTGCCTGTTGCGAGAGGCCCAGGTCCTTGAGCATCAGCTCAGCGGCAAAACCGGGTGTGTAGTCGTTGTCTGAGGGGCTTTGCGGCCCGACGCCGGGGGCAGGGCAATAGGCGTTCGTGCTCCAGCTGTAGCCGGACGATGTGCTGACCACATCGAACATTTTCTGGCGGTCGAGCCCCAGTTTATCCGCCAGTGCAAAGGCTTCGCATGTGGCAATCATCGTGGCACCGAGGATCATATTGTTGCAGATCTTGGCGGCCTGACCCGCCCCGGCTTCGCCGCAGTGCACTGCCTTCTGGCCCATGACATCAAAAAGCGGGCGGGCCCTTTCGAAAGCAGCAGCTGTGCCGCCTGTCATAAAGGTGAGTGTTCCGGCTGTGGCGCCGCCGATCCCGCCGGACACAGGCGCATCAACAAAAAGAACGGAGGCAGCGGCGGCCTCTGCTGCCACTGCCCGTGCGCTTTCCACGTCCACGGTGGAGCAGTCGATGAACAGGGCGTCTGATTTCGTGTGGGGCAGAATGTCTGCCGCGACCGCGCGCAGAATGTTGCCATCCGGCAGCATTGTTATGACGATATCCGCATCGCGCACGGCGTCAGCGGCAGAGCCTGCGACAGACGCGCCTTCGGCGGTTGTCCCGGCGGTGTCAAAACCGGTCACATTGTATCCCGCGGCGGCAAGATTGGCGGCCATGGGTGCCCCCATGTTGCCAAGTCCGATGAATCCCACAGTTGGTTGCGTCACGTTAGTGTCCTCCAGCTTCAGCGCCGCCGTTCCAAGAGGGCGCAGCATGCGGCTGACCTCGGTAACCGGAACGGACTGTCCTGCATACTGCCATCCGGGCTGGCGGTCTTTGTCAATGATTGCTGCGCGGATTCCTTCGAGGAAATCGCCATGCTCCATGGACCGGGCGGTAAACCGGTATTCCAGATCAAGCGCCTTGGCGATACTGATCGAAGGGCCGCGCAGCCGGTGCAGCAGTTCGACCGTGACCGCCATCGACAGCGGGCTGTTCCGCTCCATTGTACGCAGGGTGTCGCGCGCGAAATCGCTGTCTTCGTTGCGCAGACTGTTGAGGATATCGGCCAGGGCCTCGCCGCCGAAATGCCTGTCGATGTCCCCGGCACGGGCCGCCAGCGGTGATGCCGGAACCGGGCAGGTGTGCTGTTCCACAATGCCCGCGTCGCCGGTTTTCTCCAGCGCCGCGATCAGAGCCGGCCACTGGTCTTCGGGAATATAGTGATCGGCAAAGCCCGCGTGGATCGCGTCGGCGGCGGACATACGGGTGCCGGTCACCCCGAGGTATTCGCCCAGCCGTCCGTCTGCCAGGGCCAGCATCAGCGTGGCACCCACGTCCGGGATCAGCCCGATCCCGCATTCAGGCATCGCGATGGCCGTAGTGTCACCGGCAATGCGGTGCGTGCCATGACATCCGATGCCGACGCCGCCGCCCATCACAAATCCCTGCAGAAAGGACACAACAGGTTTGGGCCAGGCAAAGATAGACGCGTTCAGGCGGTATTCATCTGCCCAGAATTCCTGTCCATAGGCGTAGTCCCCCGCGCGGCCCGTGCGGTATAGTTCCGCAATATCCCCGCCCGCACAGAATGCCCGTTCTCCAGCGGCATCAAAGACAACGAGTTTTATAGCCGGATCATCCCGCCAGGACCGCATCGCATCGGCGATGGCGCGGCACATATCCCACGTCATGGCATTCAGCGCATCCGGTCGGTTGAGGGTAATCCGGCCTGCATGCCCGGAACGGCGGATGAGAATATCTGTCATGTGGTTTTTCTAGGCGAGCCGGGTGCCCTCAGCAACCGAATCGATGTGCGCGGCGGTCAAAAATATGCGTGTCCGGCGGTGATTGTTTCTGACCTGGAAATCCGTCCGGGAAGATCAGCGGAAAAATTGCGGCGTCAGGCCGAAAAATTGGCGTAATTTTGCCACGGTTTTTCTGAATCACGGGGAATTTACACAACGTGGCGTCACGGTTAACGGCGTAAGTGTCTGAAATATAACAATTCAACCCGATTTTGTCGGTTTGCCGGTTTGTGAAACGAATTGCGGCGAAATTATGCTCATGTTAGATATTGCTTTGTAAACGGTAAGCGTTGCGCCTGACAGCGGCCGACGCTCGATTTTAAAGAGAAGGACACAGCGATGATCTTCAGACAACTCGCAGTAGGGGCGGCTGCTTTAACTCTCCTGAGTGGTGCAGCAACAGCCGCAACCTTCGAAGGGTCCACTTCCGGCTTTTTCAGGGGTTTCCAGCATTTTGCTGCGGACCCGAACGACACGAACGGTGATGCAAGGCCATCCGGCTCGGGATGCTTTGGGTCAGGCTGTACAAGCGTCTCGTGGGGCCGCACGGCTGACGATGCCGGTAACACAATTCAGGGTCCGGACGGCATTGTCCGCAGCATCATGTCATTCCAGCAGACGGATTTCTCTGTAGAACTGACAGGCGGGCCGAAGACAGTAGAAGTGGCCCGCATTGACTGGTTCAACGCCGAATGGTCTAACTTTGACGATCTCTTCCAACTGGACGCGACGTTCAATATCAACCTGACGGCGCCTTTCGCCCTGAGCCCCGAAGTTTCGGATGATTTTGCTTTCGGCGTCGGCACAACAGGTAATGACAGCTCGTCTGATGCCGACACTGCGAAGATTGCCGGGTTCAACGGGTTCCTCCTGGATACGCCGCTTATTCTGAACGACCGCTACCGACTGACTGGGTTTTCGTTCTCGGTGATTGGAGACGGGTCTGTCGATGGCAATGTCTGGAGCACGCAGGAAAATGCGTCCAGCTCGCTGATTGTCTCTGCCAATATCTCAGCGGTGCCACTGCCGGCCGCTGGCTGGCTTCTGATCGCGGGCGTTGGTGGTCTTGCGGCGATGAAGCGTCGTCGGAAAAACACCGCCTGAACAGCAGTTTATGCGGAAATTGAAAAGCGGCTCCCGAAGGAGCCGCTTTTTTTGTGTCTGCGGGGCTGCGAAGGCCCCGCACAGTCAATTATTCCATGACCGGAATTGAGAACTCGCCGCCTTCTTTAATGCCTGACGGCCAGCGCGCGGTGACCGTTTTGGTGCGGGTATAGAACTTAAAGGCATCGGGCCCGTGCTGGTTAAGATCCCCGAACACGGATTTCTTCCAGCCGCCGAACGTGTGATAGGCCAGCGGCACCGGGATCGGAACGTTCACGCCGACCATGCCCACGTTGACGCGGTTCGCAAAGTCGCGGGCCGCATCACCGTCACGGGTGAAAATCGCCGTGCCATTGCCGTATTCGTGGTCCATCGCAAGGCCAAGCGCTTCTTCATAGGATTGCGCCCGAACGGTTGTCAGAACAGGGCCAAAGATTTCCTGTTTGTAGATGTCCATGTCCTTTGTGGCGTGGTCAAACAGATGCGGCCCGACAAAGAAACCGTCTTCATACCCCTGGAGGTTAAAGTTCCGGCCGTCCACAACCAGTTTGGCGCCCTGATCGACACCGGTTTGCACCAGGCGTTCGATGTTGGCTTTGGCAGCAGCTGTGACAACGGGACCGTAGTCCACGTCATTGCCGGCAGTGTAGGGGCCCACCTTTAGTTTTTCGATCCGCGGCACCAGCTTTTCGATCAGCCGGTCGGCTGTGTCATCGCCAACGGGAACAGCGACAGAAATCGCCATGCAGCGTTCGCCCGCAGCACCGTATCCCGCGCCAACCAGAGCATCCGCCGCCTGGTCCATGTCCGCGTCCGGCATGATGATCATGTGGTTCTTGGCGCCGCCAAAACACTGCACCCGCTTTCCGTTCGCGCAACCCGTGCCATAGATGTATTCGGCAATCGGCGTGGATCCGACGAAGCCGATCGACTGGATCACATCGTGATGCAGGATCGCATCAACGGCTTCCTTGTCACCGTTCACCACCTGCAGCACGCCTTTGGGCAGCCCTGCTTCTTCCATCAGTTCGGCCAGCATGAGCGGCACAGACGGGTCACGTTCGGATGGTTTGAGGATGAAGGCGTTGCCGCAGGCGATGGCGGGCGCAAACATCCACATCGGGATCATCGCCGGGAAGTTGAAGGGCGTGATACCCGCGGTCACACCAAGCGCCTGGCGCATGGAATACATGTCAATGCCGGGGCCCGCGCTGTCGGTGTATTCGCCTTTCAGCAGGTGCGGCGCGCCGATGCAGTATTCGACAACTTCCAGTCCACGCTGTACGTCACCGGCCGCATCCGGCAGCGTTTTGCCGTGCTCGCGGCTCAGCGCTTCGGCCAGCTTGTCCATATCACGGTTCAGCAGGTCGACGAATTTCATCAGAACCCGCGCGCGACGCTGCGGGTTGACGGCGGCCCAGGCGGGTTGCGCTGCGGCGGCATATTCGACGGCCTGTGCGACCTCTGCGGTGGAAGCCAGCGGCACCTTGGCCTGGACTTCACCCGTTGCCGGATTCATCACGTCCGCAAAGCGCCCGGATGTGCCCTTTACATGTTCACCGTTCAGGTAATGCGTCAGTTCCTGCATTTCTTTCTCCCAATGATCAGCCCGCGCGGGGTTCGCGCGTTTCCCCGGCACCTTAGTCTTGCAAAAAACGTGCATAAAGAGGAAAGGTGTCAGGATCGTTTTGCATTTTTGCAGGAGGTGCCCTGATGCAGGCCAACTGGGATGATCTGCGGCTGTTTCTCGCTGTTGCCCGCGAGCACAGCCTGTCGGGGGCCGGAAAAGTGCTGCGCCTTGATCCTGCAACCGTCGGTCGCCGTATGCAGCGGCTGGAGGAGGCGCTTCAGGCCACGCTCTTTGCCAAGTCCCAGACAGGTTATGCACTGACGGAGGCGGGTGCTGCGCTGCTGGTGCGTGCAGAAGCCGCAGAACAGGCCATGCGCGTCGCCGTCGCCGGACTGCCGGTCGAGGGCGAAGGGCTGCGTGGACAGATCCGGATCGGTGCGCCGGATGGCTGTGCGAATTACCTGCTGCCGCAGGTCTGTGCCGCAATTTCGGACGAAAACCCGGACCTGGACATCCAGATTGTTGCTTTGCCGCGGGTTTTTAATCTGTCCCGGCGGGAGGCAGATATGGCTATTGCTGTCAGCGCACCCGAGGCCGGGCGGCTCGTGGTCAAGAAGGTCACAGAATACCAGCTGCACCTGGCGGCCAGCGAAACCTATCTTGCGCAGCACCCGCCAATAGAAACGCCGGATGATCTGCAGGAGCACCGGCTTGTGGGCTACATTCAGGATATGATTTTCGACCGTGAGCTCGATTATCTCGACAGTGTCGGCATGGTACGCGTCCCGCTTGCGTCCAATTCTGTGTCCGTTCAGGTGAACTGGCTGCGCCAGGGAGGCGGGATTGGTATCGCGCACGACTTTTCACTGCCGGCCACGCCAGGTCTGCGTCGGGTGCTGACGGATCACATCAGCCTATCCCGGTCGTTTTACCTGATCCGTCACGCTGATGACCGCCACAACGCGCGGTTGAGCCGTTTTGCCGAGGCTCTGAGCAGCGGTTTACGGGCTGAAGTTGCCCGGCTGGAAGCCTGCGCTTGACAGAATGCGCCTTTGCGGTGACGCTGAAGCTGTTCACAGATACGTTACAGCGAGGTGCGTTATGCTTGTCTCCCAGATCCTTAAAACCAAGTCGTTGCAGGATGTTGTGACGGTCCCGCCCAGCATGCTGGTGTCTGAAGCAGCGCGGATTCTGTCCGAAAAACGCATTGGTACGGTGATCGTTTCCAAAAATGGCAAGGTCGCTGACGGTATTCTGTCAGAGCGCGATATCGTGCGCGAAATAGGTGCTCGCGGGGCGGGCTGCCTTGCACATACGGTGGATACACTGATGACGTCCAAGCTGGTGACCTGTCACAGTGATGATCAGGCGGATGCAGTTCTCAAGCAAATGACAGACGGACGGTTCCGCCACATGCCGGTGGTTGAAGAGGGCGAACTGCGGGGGCTGATCTCTCTTGGGGATGTGGTCAAGGCGCGGCTGATGGAACTGGCCATGGAAAAAGATGCGCTTGAAGGGATGATCATGGGGCACTGATCCCCTGTCGGATCGTCTGTCGGGAATTTCCCTGTGCAGGCTTGCCTTTCTGCAGCATTAATGATGCTTTACCGCGACGACCCGAAGACTGGAGAGCGTGATGCGCGTAGGCCTGTATCCCGGCACATTTGATCCGATCACGCTTGGCCATCTTGATATCATCCGGCGAGCGTCTGTGCTCCTTGACCGGCTGGTGATCGGTGTTGCCATCAATCGTGACAAAGGCCCGTTGTTCAGTCTTGAGGAACGTGTGGCGATGGTCGAGGCCGAATGCGCGCAGCTGTCGGCTCAGACCGGAATGGAGATCGTTGCCCATCCGTTCGAGAACCTGTTGATTGACTGCGCACGTGACGTTGGCGCTCAGGTCATTGTCCGGGGGCTGCGCGCTGTGGCCGATTTTGAATATGAATACCAGATGGTGGGCATGAACCGGCAACTTGATGACGGCATTGAAACCGTGTTTCTGATGGCCGAGGCAGAGCATCAGGCCATCGCGAGCAAACTGGTCAAGGAAATCGCGCGTCTCGGCGGCGATGTCAGCAAATTCGTAACACCGCCGGTGCGCGCGCAACTGCTGGCCAAGCTCGGACGCGACTGACGGTCAGCGGCCCTGCCAGCCCACAACGCCGATCATGTCGCGCAGCCGGCAGGAAAATCCCCATTCATTGTCATACCAGGCGAGCACGCGGACCAGTGTGTCGCTTTGTACGCGCGTCTGATCTGTCGCGAAAATGGCGCTGTGCGGGTCGCGGGCAAAGTCGCGGGAGACCAGTTTGCGCTCGGTGATACCGATGATGCCTTTCATCGGACCCGCGGCGGCGGCGCGCATTGCGTCATTCACCATATCCGGGGTCACCGGGCGTGACACGTCGACAGACAGGTCTATGCAGGAGACATTGGGCGCGGGCACGCGGATCGCCTGGCCGGTGATAAGCCCGTCCAGTTCGGGGATCACCAGTCCCATGGTTTCGGCAGCCCCGGTCGACGTGGGGATCATTGAAAGCCCGGCCGCACGACCCCGGTAAAGGTCTGCGTGCGGCGCATCATGCACCGGCTGGGATGTGGTATAGCAGTGCACCGTGGTCATCATGCCGCGCGTAATGCCAAAGGCATCGTGCAGCACGCGGGCAACGGGCGCCAGACAGTTCGTCGTGCAGGACCCGTTGGAGATCAGGCGATCCTGCGGTGTGATTTTGTCGTGATTGACACCGTACACCACCGTGGGGCCATCGCCTTTGGCGGGGGCCGACAACAATACGCGGCCGGATCCGTTCCGGAAGTGGCGTTCGGCATCAGCGATACGGGTAAAATGCCCGCTGCATTCCAGTGCCAGATCCACATCGCTCCAGGGCAGATCAGCGGGGTCCTGGTACCCTGTCAGCCGGACCGGGCCGCGCCCGAAGGAAATCATCCCGCCCTCAAGCGTGACAGGATGCGGGAAGCGCCCGTGCACAGAGTCAAATTCGAGCAGATGAGCCAGAGCCTCAGCCGGGGCAGGGTCATTGATGGCCACAACCTCAATGTCATCCGCGCCAGTTTCCGCGAGAACACGCAGCAGCGTACGTCCGATACGGCCAAACCCGTTAATTCCGATCCTGATGGTCATGTGGCCTCCTCAGCTGCCCGGCTTCGCACGCCTGGCGTCACCGCCAGAAGGCCATCCATTCAATCAGTTCAAGCAGCCTGCGCCCCAGAAACAGCAACACCTGGCCATTGTTCAGCGTCAGATCGAGCGCGCAGAGCGCAGCGATGACGATGCCCAGAACAACAGCAATTCGGTTGGTCATATCGGTCTCTCAACAGGCAATAGTCAGCAGCCGGAACTGCTGACCTCCTGTGGTCCGTATGACACCCGTTTCCCGGGCGGGCAAGGGTCAGCCGAGGCGGCCCATTGTGGCGGCAACGTCCGCCATGCGCGCTGAGAAGGCCCATTCATTGTCGTACCAGGCCAGCACACGGACGGTGCGTCCGCCGACGACCTTGGTTTGTTCCGGCGCCACGATGCTGCTGTGCTCTGTGTGGTTGAAGTCCACAGAGACCTTGGCCTCAGGATCATAGGCCAGAACGCGCGACATATGCCCGCTGGCGGCGGCCTCAAGGGCGGCGTTCACTTCTTCGACCGTGACGTCGCGCGCAGCTTCAAAGGTCAGATCCACTGCGGACACATTTGGCGTCGGAACGCGCATCGCTGTGCCATCCAGTTTGCCAGCAAGGTTCGGCAGAACTTCGCCCAGAGCCTTGGCCGCGCCGGTGGATGTCGGGATGATTGCCATAGCGGCGGCGCGCGCGCGGTAGAGATCGCTGTGGCGGCGGTCCAGCGTTGGCTGATCGCCGGTGTAGGAGTGGATGGTCGTCATCACGCCGCGTTCGATACCGATTGCTTCGTCGAGGACCTTCGCCAGTGGTGCAAGGCAGTTCGTGGTGCAGGACCCGTTGGAGACAACCGCATCAGACGCGATCATATCCCGGTGGTTCACACCGAACACAACGGTACGGTCCACGTTTTTGGCGGGGGCAGAGATCAGCACACGCCCGGCACCGCGATCGATGTGCGTGCGTGCTTTTTCACCGTCATTGAACTGGCCGGTGCATTCCAGAACGACGTCCACGCCGTCCCAGTCCAGCTCATTCAGATCATAGCTCGACATCATCCGGATCGGCCCGCGGCCAAGGTCCATTGTGTTGGCGCCGGTGACGATTTCGCCGGGGTAGCGCCCGTGCACGGAATCGTATTTCAGGAGGTGTGCGGCGGTTTCAACCGGCCCTGTGGCATTCATGGCAACAACGCTGATGTCGTTGCGGCCCGAACTGACGATATGTGACAGCGTGCAGCGGCCAATCCGGCCGAACCCGTTGATACCCACTCTGATGGTCATAATCCACTCTCCGCCCTTGGTGTACCTTCGTATTCCCTGCTGTGCGTATAGCCGGGGCGGTCTGCGCGGGGAACGATAAAAACGTCCTGATTTCCGTATGTTAGCGTTAAAATTCATGTTAGCGATAACCGCCGGGCGCATATTCTGCTGTTCCGTGGACAAAAACGGTATTTACAGCGTTTGTTGACCTGTGCGCATAAATGATCCGCGGCTGCTTTTGGCTGCTTTGGTTAAGGGAACGGGCATAATGAGTGGTCTTCTTGCGCTTCTGGACGACGTGGCAGCGATAGCAAAGGTTGCGGCGGCATCGGTCGATGATGTGGTCGGGCAGGCGGCCAAGGCAGGCTCCAAAGTCGCGGGTGTGGTGATCGACGACGCTGCGGTCACGCCGAAATATGTCACCGGGTTTGAGCCAAAGCGCGAGTTGCCGATCATCTGGAAGATCACACGCGGATCGCTGTTCAACAAAATGGTGGTGCTGCTGCCGGCATTGTTGCTGCTGAACGCCTTTGCGCCCTGGGTGATCACGCCGCTGCTGATGCTGGGCGGGGCTTACCTGTGCTTCGAAGGGGCCGAGAAAGTGTATCACTGGCTCTGGCCGCACGGGGACAAGCACGTCGAAAAGGACATGTCTGTCGGTGATCCTGTTCATCTGGAAGAGACACGTGTCAAAGGGGCGATCAAGACAGACTTCATCCTGTCGGCCGAGATCATGACCATCATCCTGTCCAATATCGAGGCGAACAGTTTCTGGTTCGAGGCGGCGACACTTGCCTTTGCCGGTATCGCTGTGACCGTGCTGGTCTACGGGACGGTCGCGCTGATCGTGAAAATGGACGATATTGGTGTCTGGTGGGCGGCGAATGGTGTGACAGGTGCGGGCAGGGCCATGGGGCGCGGTCTGGTGCATGGCATGCCGGTGCTGCTTAAAGTGCTGACGGTGATCGGGACGGCGGCGATGCTGTGGGTTGGCGGCTCGATCATCATTCACGGGCTCAAGGCGCTGGGAATGCCAGGGATCTATGATGCCATCCACCATCTGGCCGTGGCGGTTGCCGGTGGCAGCGGATTTGGCGAATGGGCGGTTACGGCGCTCGTGGACGGGGTATTCGGCATTGTCCTCGGGATGCTGCTGATCCCGGTGGTCACGCGCGTCATCGGCCCCATGGTGCAAAAAATAACCGGCGCTTAGAGCGCCGGTCACTGAAGTCTTCAAAAAGGGCTGCGGATCAGGTGCGCGGATCCGGCTGCCATTTGCCGTCCAGAAGGTCGCGGACTTTCTGCGCAGTGGCTTCGGCGGTGATGCCAAATTCCTGATAGAGTGTGCCCGCCGGCGCAGAGGCACCAAAGTCGTGCATGCCGACAAAGCCGGATTTTTCGCGTCTGCCGCGCTCGCCGAACAGCCATCGGTCCCAGCCGAACCGCACGCCAGCCTCGATTGCCACTCGGACCGGACCGCCGGGCAGAACCCGCTTGCGGTAGGCTTCGTCCTGCTCTTCGAAGAGCTCCCAGCAGGGCATGGAAACCACGCGTGTCCCAATGCCTTCGGCCTGCAGAATGTCACGTGCGGCAAGCGCGATTTCGACCTCTGAACCGGTTGCCATCAGAATGGCGCGGCGTTTGCCCTCGGCGTCCGCCAGAACGTAAGCACCCTGAGCTGTCAGGTTCTTGTTCTTGTGTTCGGTGCGTACGGTCGGAAGGCCCTGGCGGGTCAGCGACAGAACCGAGGGCGTCTGTTTCTGTGTCAGTGCCAGTTCCCAGCTTTCGGCTGTCTCAATGGTGTCGGCAGGGCGGAACACATATGTGTTCGGCGTCGCCCGGCTGATTGCGAGATGTTCAACCGGCTGGTGGGTCGGGCCGTCTTCGCCCAGACCGATACTGTCATGCGTCATCACGAAAACCGTGGGGATTTTCATCAGAGCCGCCAGACGCATTGCGGGGCGCGCATAGTCAGTGAAACACATGAACGTACCGCCATAAGGACGGACACCGCCGTGCAGCGCCATGCCGTTCATTGCGGAGGCCATACCATGTTCGCGGATGCCCCAGTACACATAGCGGCCATCGCGGCTGTCCACATCGAATACGCCCAGATCGCTGGTCTTGGTGTTGTTGGAGCCGGTGAGGTCGGCCGAGCCGCCCACAGTTTCCGGCATCACCGGGTTGATGACTTCCAGAACTTTTTCCGAACTCGCTCGGGTGGCGAGTTTGGGCGCGGCCTCAGACATCTGTTTCTTGAAGGCCTTGACCGTAGCGCTCAGTTTTTTCGGCGCCTCCAGCGCATAGGCACGGTTGAAGGTTTCGCGTTTGCCACGGGGCATTTTGTCGAAACGTTCTTCCCAGGCGCGTCGGGCGTCGACACCGCGGGCACCGATCGCTTCCCACGCGGATTTTACGTCTGCCGGCACTTCGAACGGGCCGGTTTTCCAACCCCATGCTGCTTTGGCTTCGGCGTTCTGATCTGCGTTGGTCAGCGCGCCGTGGCCTTTTGACGTGTCCTGTGCGGCATGTCCCAGCGCGATGTGGGTTTTGCATGCAATCATCGTCGGCTGATCGCTTTTCTTTGCTGTCGTCAGAGCCGCGTCAATTTCATCCGGGTTGTGGCCATCAATTTCAATCACTTCCCAGCCGGCTGACCGGAAGCGGCCGACCTGGTCAGTGCGGTCGGACAGGGTGACGGGGCCGTCAATGGTGATGTTGTTGTTGTCCCAGAGCACGATCAGTTTGCTCAGCTGGTGCCGTCCGGCGAGCGTGATAGCTTCCTGGCTCACGCCTTCCATCAGACAGCCATCGCCCGCGATGACATAGGTGTGGTGATCCACAACCTTTTTGCCATAGGTCGCACGCTGAATCTCTTCGGCCATCGCGAAACCAATGGAATTTGCGATACCCTGACCCAGCGGGCCGGTGGTTGTCTCAATACCCTTCGCATGACCATATTCCGGGTGGCCGGCGGTGATCGCACCCCACTGGCGGAAGTTTTTGACCTGCTCCAGGGTCATGTCCTCATAGCCAGTCAGGTGCAGCAGCGCATAAAGCAGCATTGAGCCGTGGCCTGCGGACAGGATGAAACGGTCGCGGTCCGGCCAGTCAGGGTTCGAGGCATCAAACTTAAGGTGTTTTTCGAACAGTACGGTCGCCACATCGGCCATCCCGATCGGCATGCCGGAGTGACCGGAATTCGCTGCGGCAACTGCGTCGAGGGCAAGGGCACGGATAGCGGTTGCTTTGGACCAGTGGTCCGGATGCGCGGCGGCGAGAGCTTTGAGATCCACGGGATCAGTCATCCTTTTTCGGCTGTGCGGCCCGTCAGGAGCCGCGATCAGTGTCTGCGTCAGGGCGCTGCATATCAGTCACCCCGCAAAGATCAAGTAGGCGGGACAGGCGCGCAGGCGCCGGAACTTGAAGAAGGCCGCGCAAGTCGCTGATACTGCTGAACGGCGCATTTGTTGTGCTGCGCTGTTGCGGGTACGGTTAACCATGATTTCAGCGATTCGGCCCCGGTTTTTCAGGGTTTGGGGCGGTTTCGGAAGGGGTATAGACAGGCATGAGTGAGATTGACGAACTTCAGCGGCGCATAATGTCGGCGATGGACCGTGTGGCGCAGGGGCTGGACGGGCTGAATGCCGCCGATCCGGCAGAGGCGGATGCGCTCCGCCAGGAGCTGGCGGACGAGAAATCGATCAACGCGGATCTGAAAGAGCGGATTGAGGCTTTGGGTGCGCAGCACGAGAAAATTCTGCACGATGCCGAAAGCCGCGTGGCCGCCAAGATGGCAGACCTGGACAGCCAGCTGCAGAAACTGCGGACCATCAACAAACAATTGTCCGAAGCCTGTGATGCCCTGCGTGCCGCAAATGCCGAAGGTGTCGGGGACCCGGAGCTGATTAACAGTTCAATGATGACTGAGCTGGAGGCGATCCGCGCGATGCGCAGTGCAGAGATGGCAGAGGCGGGCGAGATCATTGCCGCACTGACACCGCTGCTAGAACAGGCCGCGGCATCAGGTGAAAACGGGGGAGTGCAGTAATGCCGGAAGTCACAATCACCATCGGCGGCCGCGGTTTTGAGGTCGCCTGTCAGGAAGGCGAAGAGCATTACCTGCACACTGCGGCGAAACTGCTGGATGACGAGGCGCAGATCCTGGCAGATCAGGTCGGGCGGATGCCAGAGGCGCGGATGCTGCTGATGGCTGGTCTTATGCTGGCGGACAAAACGGCAAGCGTTGAGGAGCGTGTCGCCGAGGTTCAGGCAAAGCTGAACGAAAAGGACACCGAGATTGCGGCCCTGCGGGAAGCTGCGGCGGAGCCGGAGCGGATTGAGGTGCCCGTCGTGCCGGCCGCTGTGACAGATACGCTTGCCGAACTGGCCGCGCGGGCCGAGGCCATTGCCGAAGCGGTGGACGAGAAGAAACGCGCGTGATGCGCAGCCTTGCGGCCGTTCTTGCCATGGCTGGATCGCCGCTGCTCGCCGGAACGCCCGTTATCTATGACTGCGCCGATGCCGCGATGGTTGTTGTCATTTATGACGAAAAGAACAGGGCGACTGTTCTCCTGAACGATGCGCACTTCAATATGACAGCAACGGTATCCGCCTCCGGTGCGCAATACCGCGCCCGGATGGGCGATGTGCTGGCTGTCTGGTGGTCAAAAGGGGATCAAGGGCTTCTGATTTTCGAAGACGCGGGCGGGCGCGAACTGTCGCGCCTCGCCGGACGATGTGTGGCGCGCCCGGGCGCGCAGCCCTGATCAGCCGTTTGCTTCGCGGATTTTGTCCGCAGCGTCCTTGTCAAAGCCAACACCGTTGTCTTCGAAAAGCGTGTCCAGCTCGCCCGAAAGGGTCATTTCGGTGATGATATCGCAGCCACCAACGAATTCGCCTTTGACGTAAAGCTGCGGGATAGTGGGCCAGTCGGAAAAATCCTTGATGCCCTGGCGAATTCCTTCGTCGGCCAGAACGTTTACGTCAGAATACTGGACACCCATATAGTTCAGCACGCCGGCTACGCGACTGGAGAACCCGCACTGCGGCATCTCCTTGGTGCCTTTCATAAAGAGCACCACGTCGTTCGCGGTAATGGTATCCTGAATCTGTGTGTTTGCGTCAGTCATTGAACTCATCCTTCAGATGTCGGTGCCCTGCGGGCAGGTGTCTGTTGCGCGGCGTCAGTCCGGCGCCTTGGTCGTCAGCGCCAGGGCATGCAGCTCTCCGTGAGAGCCGTCCATTTTGCCTTTCAGGGCCGCATAAACTGCGCGCTGCTGCTGGACGCGGTTCTTGCCGCGAAAGCTTTCGTCGACGACCATTGCGGACATATGAACGCCGTCATCGCCCTCGACACGGATCTGCGCATCCGGAAAAGTCTGGCGCAGAAGGTCCTCGATTTCATTGGCTTGCATCGGCATGATGTTGCTCCCGTCCGTCTTTGATCCAGATGTAGTCGGGCCCGGGTCCGGGGACAAGGGCCAGAATTGCGCAAAAATCGGCGCGGGTATGGTGACCGGTCCCGTTTTCGGGCAGACATCACGCGGCGGCTGTTTCATAGTCTGCACGGGAGGTGCACCATGGACATTTCAGACAATGCACCGGAGCTGGCGCTGTCCTGGCATGAAGCGGGCCGGGGCGCGGTCCTGGCCACGGTGGTTGAAACATGGGGGTCTGCGCCGCGCCGCACGGGCGCGCAGCTTGTGATTGATGGCGAGGGCAATATGGAAGGCTCTGTTTCGGGCGGATGCGTCGAGGGGGCTGTGGTCCTCGAGGCAATGGATGCGCTGGAGAAGGGCGAGGAGCGGCTGCTGGAATATGGTGTCAGCGATGGCGACGCCTTTGCTGTTGGGCTGGCCTGCGGCGGCACAATCCGCATCCTGGTGGAACCGGTCGGTGCGGTGATGCCCGATGACCTTTTGCGGGATCTGGTGGCCGCCCGGGCGGCACAGAAACCTGTCGCTTATGAGGTCTATCCCGGTCAGAACAGACGCCAGCTGGTCACAGGGACTTACGCAGACCGTTTTGCGATGGACCGCTCTGGGTTTGAGCCGGAAGATGGTCCCTTTGTTGCGGTTCACAATCCGCCGCTCCGGCTGGTCATTGTTGGCGCGGTTCATATTGCGCAGGCGCTGGTGCCGATGGCGCGTCTCGCGGGATATGACCCGGTGGTCGTCGATCCGCGCGGCGCCTTTGGTTCTGAGGCGCGGTTTCCGGGCACGCGCGTGGTGGCGGAATGGCCGGACGAAGCGCTGGAGCAGATTGGCCTGCACAGCCGGACGGCAGTTATATTGCTGACCCACGATCCGAAACTGGATGACCCGGCGCTGCATCTTGCCCTGCAATCCCCGTGTTTCTACATCGGCGCTCTGGGATCAAAACGTACCCATGCTGCCCGTGTGGCCCGGCTGGAAGAGGCTGGGTTCACGGAGGATCAGATCGCGCGTATCCACGGACCGGTCGGGCTGGACATCGGCGCGTCCGGCCCGCCGGAGATCGCGGTTTCAGTGATGGCTGAGATGACGCGCGTGCTGAGACGCGGTTCATGATTTTCGGCCCGGTTCTGGTCGATGCGGCCGAAGGAACAATCCTGGCGCATTCCGTCGGGCTGGGCGGTCGCGCGCGGCTGCGCAAGGGCAGGGTTCTGGACGCAGAGGATATTACACGCCTGAAAGATGCAGGCATCGCCACTGTGGTTGCCGCACAACCCGAGCCCGGCGACGTGACAGAGAACGATGCCGCCGCGCGCCTTGCGGCAGCGCTGGTTCCTGACGCAAAGGCGGCCGGTCTGACCCTGACAGAGCCCTTCACCGGTCGCGTCAATCTGCTGGCACAGGGACCTGGTGTTGTGGTTCTGGATGCAGAGGCTGTCGAAGCGGCCAACCGGATCCATCCCATGATCACGGTCGCCACGGTGCCACCGTTTCAGCAGATGCAGACGCGCGGCATGGTCGCCACGATCAAGATCATTTCCTATGCGGTGCCCGGGGATGCCCTGGCGGCTGCCTGTGATGCCGCAGCATCCGCGATCCGGATGGCAACGCCTGTTCTGCAGAACGTCCGCCTCATCGTAACGGATACGCCGGGTGGTGCCGGACTAAAGGGCGTTGAGGCGATTGCTGCCCGAGTTGCGGCGTTTAACCTGACCCTGCCGGAGCCGGTCGTGGTGCCGCATGAGACCGGCGCTCTGGCCCGTGCACTGCAGGAAACGACCGCCGATCTGGTTATGATCCTGACAGCCTCCGCCACGTCTGACCCGCATGATACGGCGCCGGAGGCGGTCCGCGCAGCAGGTGGGCAGGTGGAACGGTTCGGTATGCCCGTTGATCCGGGAAATCTGTTGTTTATCGGCGCAATCAGTGAAACATCCGTTATCGGACTGCCGGGATGCGCCCGGGCACCGGCTCTCAACGGGGCGGACTGGGTGTTGTCACGGCTGATCTGCGGTGTGCCCGTCAGTGCCGGCGACATCGCGGGCATGGGCGTTGGCGGCCTGCTCAAAGAGATCCCGTCGCGGCCGCAGCCAAGAGCGGGAAAACGCGCGATCTGAACCTGCGGTATACTGCTACTTTGTGCAGCGTGCTGAAAGGAATGAAATTTCCTGTTCTCAACGCAACCCTGCCGTGCTTAACTCCCCTCAGAAACCAACAAAAGTTTTCAGGGAGGAAACCATGGCACAGGTCTCAATGACCGTGAACGGGAAGGCCGCGTCCGGCGAAGTGGAAGGGCGCACGCTGCTGTCGTCGTTCCTGCGGGATACGCTCCAGCTCACGGGTACCCATGTCGGATGCGATACCAGTCAGTGCGGCGCCTGCGTGGTGCACGTCAACGGCGAGGCGGTCAAAGCCTGTACGATGCTGGCGGCAGAGGCAGCGGACGCAGAGGTGACCACAATCGAAGGTATGGCCAATGCGGATGGGTCCCTGAACGTCATCCAGCAGGCATTCCAGGACCACCACGGTCTGCAGTGTGGTTTCTGCACGCCCGGTATGGTGATGTCGGCCGCCGCTCTGCTCAAGGAAAACCCGACGCCGTCAGAAACGGAAGTCCGCGAGTATCTTGAGGGCAATATCTGCCGCTGCACCGGCTACCATAACATCGTCAAGGCGATCATGGCGGCGTCCGGTCAGGACGTGAGTCAGGTTGCTGCCGAATAAAGCGTAACAGAGGGCAGCCTGTGGCAATGCTGCAGGCGGAAAAGCCCCGGGCGGACCAGGTCCGCTGCAATTCCAGGGAGGAATGACATGCCGAAAGACAGTGGCATTGGCGCAAGCTCAAAGCGCCGAGAGGACGTCCGGTTTCTGACAGGGGCCGGCAATTATACAGATGACATCAACATCCACGGACAGGCGCATGTTTACTTTCTGCGCTCTGACATGGCGCATGGCACGATCAACAGCGTAGATACATCGGCTGCTGAGGCGATGCCGGGTGTTGTGAAAATCTTCACCGGTGCAGATTTCGAGGCCGTCGGCGGCATGCCCTGTGGCTGGCAGGTCACCGATAAGCACGGCCAGCCGATGCAGGAGCCCAAGCACCCGGTTCTGGCGCATGGCAAGGTCCGCCATGTCGGAGAACCCATTGCCGCTGTTGTGGCGGACACGCTGGAACAGGCCCGCGATGCGGCTGAAGCCATTGATGTGGACATTTCCGAACTGCCGGCCGTTGTCGATATGAAGGCAGCTGTTGGTGACGGCGCCACAAAAGTACATGATGATCTGACGTCAAACCTTTGTTACGACTGGGGTTTTGTTGAGGAAAACAAAGCGGCGACGGATGCGGCTTTTGAGGCTGCCGCGCATGTTACGACGCTGGAGCTGGTTAACAATCGTCTGGTCGCAAACCCGATGGAGCCGCGCGTGGCTGTGGGCGATTATGCCCGCGGGACAGACGATCATACGCTGTATACCACCAGCCAGAACCCGCATGTGATCCGCCTGCTGATGGGCGCTTTCGTGCTGGGCATTCCTGAGCACAAGCTGCGGGTGGTGGCCCCCGATGTGGGCGGTGGTTTCGGCACCAAAATCTTCCACTATCAGGAAGAGGCTTTCTGCACCTTCGCCGCCAAAGCCTGTGGCCGCCCTGTCAAATGGACGTCGAGCCGGTCTGAGGCGTTTATGTCAGACGCCCACGGTCGGGATCACGTCACGAAGATCGAACTGGCGCTGGATGCGGACAACAATTTCACGGCACTGCGCACCGAGACTTTTGCCAATATGGGAGCCTACCTCTCAACGTTTGCACCCTCGGTGCCGACATGGCTGCACGGGACGCTGATGGCGGGCAATTATAAGACGCCGCTCATTTATGTGAACGTGAAAGCGGTCTTTACCAATACCGTGCCTGTGGATGCCTATCGCGGCGCGGGCCGGCCTGAGGCCACATTCCAGCTGGAGCGGGTGATCGACAAGGCAGCGCGTGAGCTTGGTGTTGATCCGATTGCGCTGCGCCGTCAGAACTTTGTGACTGAGTTCCCTTATGCCACGCCGGTGGCTGTCGAGTATGACACGGGGGACTACGTGGCCACGATGGATAAGCTCGAAGACATGGCCGACCTCAGTGGTTTTGAGGAACGGCGGCAGGCGTCTGAGGCCAAAGGCCGGCTGCGCGGGCTCGGCGTGAACTGCTATATTGAGGCCTGCGGTATTGCGCCGTCCAACCTTGTGGGGCAGCTCGGTGCACGGGCGGGGCTCTATGAGAGTGCCACTGTACGGGTGAATGCCACCGGTGGTCTGGTGGTCATGACCGGCAGCCACAGCCATGGGCAGGGTCACGAGACGGCCTTCCCGCAGGTGGTGGCCGACATGATCGGCATCGACGAGAGCATGGTCGAAATTGTGCACGGGGACACCTCGAACGCACCGATGGGCATGGGCACCTACGGGTCCCGTTCACTGGCTGTCGGGGGCTCCGCGATGGTGCGCGCGACCGAGAAGATCATCGCCAAAGCCAAAAAGATCGCCAGCCACATTCTGGAGGCCTCGGAGGCGGATATTGAGCTGAAAGACGGTGAATTCTCTGTTGCCGGTACGGACAAGTCCCTGGCGTGGGGTGATGTCTGCCTCGCAGCCTATGTTCCGCATAATTATCCGCTGGAAGATCTGGAGCCAGGGCTGGAGGAGACGGCCTTTTACGATCCGTCCAACTTTACCTATCCGGCAGGCGCCTATGCCTGTGAGGTCGAAGTGGATCCCGATACCGGCAAGGTGACGATCGAAGCCTTCACGGCGGTCGATGATTTCGGCAATGTCGTGAACCCCATGATCGTGACCGGTCAGGTCCACGGAGGGCTGGCGCAGGGTATTGGTCAGGCGCTTCTGGAGAACTGCGCCTATGACGAAAACGGCCAGCTGCTGAGCGCGTCCTATATGGATTATGCGATGCCGCGGGCTGATGACCTGCCGATGTTCGGGGTGGATCATTCGTGTCAGACGCCGTGCACGCACAACCCGCTGGGGGTTAAGGGCTGCGGCGAAGCCGGGGCCATCGGTTCGCCGCCGGCGGTGGTCAATGCGGTCGTTGATGCGCTGCAGTCGGCGGGTCGTGATGTGACGCATATTGATATGCCGCTCACACCGGCGCGTGTCTGGGCTGCGATGCAGAGCTGATCAGGACGGGGCGGGGGGCCAGCCCCCCGGCGGCCCGGGCCGGGCCGCGCCCTCCGGGATATTTCTGGCCAGAAGAAACACTGGTTTTCTGGTCTGAGGAAAGGAAAGAAGATGTATAATTTTGATGTAGAACGCCCGGCTTCGGTTGCGGATGCGGCAGCAGCCATGGGCAGGGAAGACGCGCAGGCGCTGGGTGGGGGGCAGACGCTGATCCCCACGCTCAAACAGCGACTTGCAAGCCCTTCTGTTCTGGTGTCGCTGGGCGGTATTGCCGAGATGAAGGGCGTGTGCATGACCGATGACGGCCGGCTGGCCATCGGCGGTGCGACGACCCATGCAACCGTCACAACGAAGGCTGCGGGTCACTATCCGGGGCTTGCCGCCCTGGCCAGCCACATCGGAGATCCGGCGGTGCGTAACCGCGGGACGATTGGCGGCTCGCTTGCCAATAACGATCCGTCAGCCTGTTATCCGGCCGCGGCACTCGGATCGGGGGCGACGATTATCACGAACAGTCGCGAGATTGCAGCTGATGATTATTTCCAGGGGATGTTCACAACAGCACTGGATGAGGGCGAAATCATCACCGAGGTGCGGTTCCCGATACCTTCGGCGTCGAACTACCAGAAGTTCGTACAGCCGGCGTCGCGTTTTGCGCTTGTGGGCGTTTACGTTGCGAAATTTGCAGATGGCGTCCGTGTCGCGGTCACCGGTGCGTCCAACGATGGCGTGTTCCGCTGGTCGGAGGCTGAGGCTGCCCTGTCAGCTGATTTCTCCGCCGGTGCAATTGATGGTCTGTCGCTTTCCGGTGACGACATGATCAGCGATCTGCATGGCACCGGTGATTATCGTGCGCACCTGGTCGGCGTGATGACAAAGCGGGCCGTATCAGCCGCCAGCTGAAAAAGCCCGTCCTGAACAGTTCTGACCCCGCCCATTGTGGCGGGGTTTTCTTTTTCGCAATCTGACAGGCCCGGAATTCTGTTCGGGCTGATGAAGGTTTTTCGGAACCGGCTTCAGAAATTTCTTGATTTGCGGCACTTTTCTCCCAAAGGTTCTGTAGAGGCTGGCGAATGTCAGACAATTGAAGAGTGACGCGGTGGGCGTCATTAAGCGCGGTTTCAAGAAGCGATGCCGCATGAACGTGGGGGGCACATTTACCGGAACCAGAGGCCTTAACGGCCCGCACCAGAGCCCGTCGCACGGGCAAATGATTCATGGGAGGAATTATATGAACCTGAGACCTGATCCGACATTTTATCCGTCGCCGAAACTGGCCATGCAGGCGCCGGTCGAGAATTATGCATTCACGGTGATGCTGAGCCCGGATGGCTCGCAGTCTGACGGCATTGCTGTTGTTGACCTGAAGCCGGGCTCTGACACGTATGGTCAGATCGTGCACCAGGTGATCGTGCCGAACAAAGGCGATGAATTTCATCATTTTGGCTGGAACGCCTGTTCCTCGTCGCTTTCGCCTCTGTCCGGCCATGCATTCCTGGAACGGCGCTATCTGATTGTGCCGGGCATCCGGTCGTCGCGGATTTATGTGATCGACGTTAAGGAGCCGCTGAAAGCGCATATCCACAAGACGATTGAACCCGAAGAGCTCTTTGCAAAAACCGGCTATTCGCGTCCGCATACGATTCACTGCGGCCCCGAAGGCATCTATGTCTCCTGCCTTGGTGGCGGCGGCGCCGATGGCACCGACGGCCCTCCGGGTATCTTCATTATGGACTGCGAAACGTTCGAGATCATCGGCCAGTATGAAATGGATCGCGGCCCTCAGGACAAACACTATGACTTCTGGTGGAACCTGCCCCAGGACTATATGGTCAGTTCTGAATGGGGATTGCCGCCGCAGTTCGAAAATGGCGTTGTGGCCGAGGATCTGTTGTCCAACAAATACGGTCATTCCATCCATTTCTGGGATCTGCGCGCGCGCAAGAATATCCAAACCATTGATCTGGGCGAAAACCACCAGATGGCGCTGGAAATCCGACCCGCACATGACCCAAAAAAATCCTATGGGTTCTGTGGTGTGGTCGTTGACACGACAAATCTGCAGGGATCTATTTTTACCTGGTGGCGCGATGACGACGGCAAATGGCAGGCGAAAAAGACCATTACCATTGATCCGCGTCCTGAGAACCCGGATAACCTGCCGCCACTGCTCAAGGGGTTCGAAGCCGTGCCCCCGCTGGTGACAGATATCGACCTGAGCCTTGATGACAAATACCTATACGTTGCCTGCTGGGGGCTGGGAGAGATGCATCAGTACGATGTGTCCGACCCGATGAACCCTGTACTGGCGGGCAAGGTCGAAGTTGGCGGAATCGCGCGGGCAACGCCGCACCCGAATGGCAAGCCCTTTGTCTACGGGCCGCAGATGGTTGAGATCAGTCGCGATGGCAAGCGCGTGTACTGGACCAATTCGCTCTATTCCACATGGGACGACCAGTTCTATCCGGATGATGAAGGGGGCCAGATGGTGATGGCTGATGTGGGAGAAAACGGGGGTCTGACGCTGAACAAAGACTTCTACATCGACTTCCCCAAAGGCATGCGGTCGCACCAGATCAGGCTTGAAGGGGGCGATTGTTCAACTGACAGCTTCTGTTACCCGTCGGTCTGAGTGTTTGCTGACATGACATCTCTGACGGCCCTCTGGGGGGCCGTCATTTTTTCGGGCATCTATCACGGTGTAAACCCCGGGATGGGCTGGCCTCTGGCTGTTTCAGCGGCCCTGATGGAGCAGAACCCCCGTGCCCTGCCACGCGCGCTCGGCATGCTGGCCGCAGGGCATTTTCTGGCCATGATCGCGATCCTGCTGCCTTTCTCGCTGATGTTCTTCCTTGTGGAGTGGGAGGTCGAGATCCGGGTGGGCGCGGGCATCATCGTGGTAGCGATGGGGATCTACCTGCTGATCAACCAAAGGCATCCAAAAATACTGGCGCGCGTGCATCCCGCCCGCCTGGCGCTCTGGTCGTTTCTGGCGGCCATGGCGCATGGCGCGGGGCTGATGCTTGTCCCGATCTACCTTGGCATTTGTGCGATCGGACCGGATGAAACAGGGCACCTCGCGGCACAGACCCTTATGCAGGGGAATGTCGTGACTGCTTTTTCGGTTGCTGCGGCTCACACGCTGGCCATGACGGTGGCGGGCGGTATCATCGCGGCGGTCATCTACGTCTGGCTGGGGCTGCGGTTTCTGTCGCGCACCTGGCTGAACCTCGATGTGGTCTGGGCGCTCAGCCTGATCCTGGTGGGAGCCTTCGGTATCTGGTCAGCGCTCTATGGTCACTGAACGCGACTCACCCGCAAAGAAAAACGCCCCGTCCGGGGACAGGGCGTTCTGATCACAACGATTGCGAGCGATTATTTGGGCAGCGGCCCGATCAGCATCACCATCTGCCGGCCTTCCATCTTGGGAAAGTTTTCGACACGGCCAGCGTCTTTGGTGTCTTCGGCGACCCGCTCCAGCAGTTCCCGGCCGAGATTCTGGTGCGCCATCTCGCGCCCACGGAACCGCAGCGTGACCTTTACCTTGTCCCCGTTCTCCAGGAACTTGAAGACATTGCGCATTTTGACATCGTAGTCGTTCGTATCCGTATTCGGGCGGAACTTGACTTCTTTGATCTCAATTATCTTCTGCTTTTTGCGCGCTTCGCTCTCACGTTTCTGCTGTTCATATTTGAACTTGCCGAAATCCATGATTTTGCAGACGGGCGGATTGGCGTTTGGCGAGATTTCTACGAGGTCGAGCCCCGCATCATCGGCCATATCCATGGCCCGGGAAGGGGTAACGACCCCAACATTTTCACCATCTGCGCCAATCAGGCGGATTTCAGGAGCACGGATCTTGTCGTTTACGCGCGGGCCGGTGTCCCGTTGCGGCGGCGCGTTGTGTGGTCTGCGAGCGATGATGTCAGTCCTTTGATTGTTCGCGAATATGCGAAGGCAAATTAAACGCCTGGAGGGCGCACTTCAAGCGGCAAATTGGGCCGATATGCGCCGAAACGCACGGATTTCCCCCTTGTTGCTGGCTGGCCGATCTCTCAACTGTCAGGTCAGGAACAATCAGAGCCGGGCCGCGTTGGTCCGGCAGAGTTACGAGGGAGCAAAGCTATGAGAAATGTAATCTGGATCATTGTTGCCGCCGCAATTGCAGCTGGCGGGTGGTATCTTTACAGCGGGCAGACGCCGCAGGAGGTCGTGGACACGGCCACTGAAGAAGCTGCACCGGTTGCCGAAGAAGTGACCGAAGAAGCTGCCGAAGCAACAGAGGACACAGCCGAAGCTGCCGGGGAAGCCGCAGATGCCGTGACTGAGGCTGTTGAGGCTGCCACAGATGCAGCAGGGGATGCTGTTGACGCGGCGACCGACGCCGCTGAAAACGCGGCCGACGCTGCAGCGGATGCCGCTTCAGATGCGGTTGAGGCTGCTGATGAGGCAGTGGACAATGCGATCGATGCCGCAACGGATGCAGCACAAGCTGCAGTGGGTGCTGCGACAGATGCAGCAGGTGATGTTGCGGAAGGTGCCGCATCGCTGGTTGATCAGGCTGGTGATGCCGCCTCTGAGGCTGCAGACGCCGTCACAGATGCTGTGACGCCGACAACCGAAGACGCTGTGGCCGACACGCAGGAGGCTGTTGAGGAACTGGCAGACTCTGCAACTGAGGGCACAGAGACACCCGCAGCGGACGCACCTGATGCCAGCCTGCTGACGCCCGAAGGGTTCAATTTTGAGCGGGTTCAGGAAATGATCGAAAACTCCGACCTTGCTGCAACCCAGAAAGCGCTGCTGAGCAACGCGGTCAAACAGGCGCAGGACAGCCCCGAACTGCTGCAGGCGACGCTGGAACAGCTGCGGTCCGCACTGGGCATGTAACCCACGGTGGACGGATAGCCGGAAAACGAAAAGCGCGCTGCGGTCCCCCACAGCGCGCTTTTTTTTAAGTGCCGTTTGATCGGTATCAGCCGACGAAGGCCTTCTCGACCACATAGTGTTTGGGGTCGGAGTTGGCGCCTTCTTCAAGGCCAAAACCTTCAAGGATCTCTTTCAGGTCGTTGTTCAGACCCAGTGACCCACAGACCATCGCGCGGTCTGTCTCCGCAGAAATCCCGTCGATCCCAAGTTCTGCGAACACCGTGCCATCTTTCAGAAGGTTGGTGATACGGCCCATTCTGGGGCTCTCCTCGCGGGTCGTGGTCGGGTAATATGTCAGCTTGGCCAGGTTCTCTTCGCCCAGCAGCTCCAGCATCATTTCATCCTTGCGCAGGTTCTCGATCAGCTCGCGCCCGTAATCCAGCTCCGCCACGTCGCGGCAGGTGTGGGTGATGATGATCTGGTCGTAATCCTCATAGGTCTGCGGATCGCGCAGCAGCGACGCAAAGGGCGCAAAGCCTGTCCCGGTCGCAAAGAACCACAGCCGCTTGCCGGGCAGCAGTGCGTCATGCACCAGGGTGCCGACCGGTTTGGGGCGCAGAATGATCTCGTCACCCGGCTGGATGTGCTGCAGTTTTGATGTCAGCGGTCCGTCCTGCACTTTGATCGAATAGAACTCCAGTTCCTCATCCCAGGACGGTGACGCGATGGAATAGGCGCGCAGCAGTGGTTTCTGCTTGCCGGTTTCGGGGTGCGGGTCGCCCATCAGGCCGATCATCACAAATTCGCCCGACCGGAACCGCAGCGATGCGGGGCGGGTCACGCGGAATGAAAACAGACGATCCGTCCAGTGTTTTACGGACGTCACTGTCTGCGCATCGGGAAGGGTGGGAACTTTAACGGCGGTAGCTTCGGTCACAGGTGTCTGCTCGGTCATGAATGTGTCAACGCAGGCTTACACCTGCGCGCTCCTTATAGAAAGTATTTTCGGGGTTGGGGAAGGCGGCAATCAGCCGCGCGGGGCAGGGGCCGATCCTGTACCGCGCAGACGCGCCTGATAGTGATGCGCCTGCCAGTTGGCGCGGAAGAGCCACTGGTCCTCCGGTTGTCGCGCGGCAAGTTCATCAGAAATCTCGACTTCGTCAAAACCGGACCGGCGGGCCATGGCATACTGGTCTGCCAGCACATGACCCTTTGCCCGCAGCCGGCCCTGGTAGCCGCGCAGACGCAACGCACGCGCAATGGTAAAACCGCGCCCGTCGGCAGACGACGGGAAATCAACGCGGATCATCTTCAGCCCGTCACACAGAGGAATGTCCGCGGGATCAGTGTCAGAGGGCACATCCAGCGCATCGGCATCATTCGCGGCACCCAGTGCCACAAAACCTTCGTTCCAGTCGTCCGCAGCAAAGCCGCTGTCCTGAACCAGTGTTGTCATGTCTCATCTCCTTGGCGGACCACTTTGCCGTTGGCGAAATGGATGCCGCATTCGTCTTTGTCGGTGTTGCGCCAGCGCCCGGCGCGGGGATCTTCGCCCGGGGCGACCGGCGTGGTGCAGGGGGCACAGCCGATCGAAGGGTAATTCTGTACAACCAGCGGGTGCCGGGGCAGGCGGTGTTCTGTGATGTATGCCTGCACATCCGCGCGGGACCACCGGGACAGCGGGTTGACCTTGATACGGTCCGTGCCGGGTTCGGCCTCGAAAAACTCCAGTGCGGCACGCTTCCCGTTCTGGAACCGCTTGCGCCCTGTGATCCAGCCGTTGCTGCCTGCCAGAGCCGCCTGCAGCGGTTCTGTTTTGCGCAACGAGCAGCAGGCATCCGGGTCGGTCCGGTGCAGCAGGCCGTCCGGGTCGCGCTGTGCCGCATCGGCGCTGCGCAGGATACGCAGGTTGCGCAGGCCCAGCGTGGTTGCGATGTCCTGCTGATAGGTGAGCGTTTCCTCAAACAGCATTTCGGTGTCGATGAAAATCACCGGAATGTCCCTGTCTGCTTCCGCGGCCAGGTGCAGCAGAGCGACCGATTCCGCACCAAAGCTGGAGACCAGACGCAAGGGCGTAATCGCGGACAGAGCCGTCCGGATTACGTCGCGGGCGCATTTGCCCGCGACCTGCGCGTTCAGATCAGCAACCAGGCCTGCCAGCGCGTCAGAGACCGGAGCCTCCGACTGCGCCCCGGCGACAGAAGGGTGAAGATCAAGCGGCATTGGCCTGTGTCTCCGGGTAAAGGGCTGCCTTGAAGGGCGCGAGGCCAAGCCGGCGATAGGTCTGCAGGAAAGTTTCGCCGGGCTCATCGCGCAGATCCAGATAGGCGAGAACCAGACGTTCAATGGCCGGAATGATCTCTTCCGCAGAGAAACCGGGGCCTGCACGTTCGCCGATGCTCGCATCTTCCGAGCCGTCACCGCCCAGCGTGATCTGGTAGTTTTCCACGCCCGCGCGGTCGAGACCAAGGATGCCGATGTGACCAACATGGTGGTGACCACAGGCGTTGATGCAGCCCGAGATTTTGATTTTGAGCGGGCCCACGTCGTGTTCCAGCTTCAGCTCGTCAAACCGTGTCGCAATTTCCTGAGCGATCGGAATGGAACGGGCCGTGGCCAACGCGCAGTAATCCATTCCGGGGCACGCGATGATGTCCGAGATCAGGCCGATGTTTGCGGTGCCAAGGCCGGCCTCTTTCAGGCGCGCATGGATCGCCGGCAGATCGGATTTATGCACGTGGGGCAGGATTACGTTCTGTTCGTGGCTGATGCGCAGTTCATCATGACCATATTCGCGGGCCAGTTCCGCCATCACACGCATCTGCTCAGATGTCGCGTCACCGGGCGTTTTGCCATGTGCCTTGAGGCTGATCGAGACGATGGCATAGCCGGGCGCGCGGTGGTCGTTCAGGTTCGTATCCGCCCAGGCGCGGAACACCGGATCGTTAGTGTAGGCGCTCTCAAAGGCGGCGAGTGACGTTTCGCGGAACTTTGGGGCTGCAAAGTCGCTCTCGATGGCGGCCAGCATCTGCTGATCCACGCCGGTAAAGAGCGGGCGCACCAGTGCAAAGCGTTCCTCGACCCGCGCACGGATGTCATCAAGGCCGTTTTCATGCACGGTGATCTTGATACGCGCTTTGTATTTGTTGTCGCGGCGGCCCAGCACATTGTAGACGCTGACGATGGATTCCAGGTAGGGCAGGAGGTCTTCCTGCGGCAGGAATTCACGAAGCACCTTGCCTATCATCGGGGTGCGACCCAGACCGCCACCGACGATGACCTCGAACCCTGCCTCGCCGTCGCGCTCGACCATGCGCAGGCCGATGTCATGCGCCTTGGTCACCGCGCGGTCTGTGGGCGAGCCTGTCACGGCCACCTTGAACTTGCGCGGCAGGAACTGGAATTCCGGGTGATCCGTGGACCACTGGCGGATCAGTTCAGCCACCGGGCGCGGGTCTGCGATCTCGTCGGCAGAGGCCCCGGCGAAATGGTCCGCCGTCACGTTGCGGATGGTGTTGCCGGAGGTCTGGATGGCGTGCATCTGCACCTCTGCCAGTGCGTCGAGCATATCCGGGACATCGCGCAGTTCCGGCCAGTTATACTGGATGTTCTGGCGCGTCGTGAAGTGGCCGTAGCCTTTGTCCCAGCGGTCGGCAATGTCTGCCAGTTTATGCATCTGACGGCTGTTCAGCGTGCCGTAAGGGATCGCCACCCGCAGCATATAGGCATGCAGCTGCAGATAGAGGCCGTTCATCAGCCGCAGCGGCTTGAATTCATCCTCGGTCAGCGAGCCGTCAATGCGGCGCTCAACCTGCGAGCGGAACTGAGCATTGCGCTCCTGGATAAAGGCGGCGTCGAAATCGGTATAATTATACATGGGCCTGAGCCTCCTGTTTGCCGTGCGCGTAGTTGGAAGGGCCGGTGGCGCGGAAATCTTCGCGGAAATGGGTAGGTTTCGGCGTGTCGCCTGAGGCATCCACATCCGCCAGATAGACACCAACCACACGGTCGGTCTGCTGGCTGGCATCGATAAGGCGCAGATCCGCGTCGGCCTCATCTGTAAGTACTTCGGCTTCAGCCAGGAGCCGGGTCCAGCCGCCTGCTGTCTGATAGATCACATCGCCTTTGAGAAGATCATTGGCGGTAACAACTTTGGGGGTGAATGCGCGGGCCATTTAAAGCGCCTCCTGCGTTCTGATGGAGTGTTCGGGGAGAGTGTCAACAAGGCGGCGGCGTGCTGCTGCAGCCTCGCGCGGGGCAAGACCGTAGAAAGTGAGCGCCGGTCCGTCCATTTTCGCGGCCTCCAGTGCTGCGGGCAGGGCGTCGAGTGTGGTTTCCAGCACGCGCTGCGCCGGCCTGGAGGCGTTTTCGATGATGGTCACGGGCGTGTGACGATCCGCACCATGCATGATCAGACGGCCCTGGATGAACCGTGCGGACTTTTTGCCCATATAAATGGCGGCCACTTCGCCCGGGCGGGCCAGGGTGTTCCAGTCGTGATCGGCAAATCCGCGGGTGTCGTGACCGGTCAGGAAGCGCACCGAGGAATTGCGGCCGCGCTTTGTCAGGCTCTGCCCGATTTCAGCAACAGCGGCGGAGGCGGACGTGATACCTGGCACGATATCCCAGGTGATGTCATGCGCGTCCACTGCGTCGATCTCTTCGTCGAGCCGGCCAAAGACGGTGGCATCGCCGGATTTCAGGCGCACCACTTGTGCTCCCTGTCTAGCGTGCTCCACGATCAGGTCGTTGATGTCTTCCTGCTTCATGGACGGGCCAAAGCCCTCTTTTCCCGCGTCGATCATAACGGCCTCGCGGCGGGCCAGTTCAAGCACGGGCTGGCTGATCAGACGGTCGTGGATCACCACGTCGGCTTCGTCCAGAACGCGGCGCGCTTTCATAGTCAGCAGGTCGGGATCGCCCGGACCCGCGCCAACAAAATGCACTTGACCGGCGCGGGCTTCACGGTTCAGGTGATCGGCCAGCAGGCTGTCGAGCCCTTCGCGCACTTTGTACTCGCCGCCACTGATCGCTGCCGGGCCCGCATTGAAGTAGTAATCGCGCCAGAAATCACGGCGGGCACGCCCGAATGGCAATGCTTCGGCCATCTTTCGGAAACCTTTGCCGATGCGCGCGAGCGGACCGAGGGCCGCCGGCAGGCGTTCCTCAAGTTCCGCTTTGATCGCACGGGCCAGTACCGGAGCGGCGCCCTCAGTACCGATGGCGATTGTCACGGGGTCGCGGTCAACAATGGCGGGGGTGATAAACTCGCTGTCCTGCAGATTGTCGACGACATTGATCAATGCGCCATCAGCCCGGGCGATTTCGACGGTGCGCGCGTCTTCGGTCTCATCTTCATCAGCAGCATAAAATAGTGCGGCACAAAGTGTATCGCCAGGCGCCATTGCGCGCCGGACCAGCCGCAGCTTTCCCTGTTCGGCCCAGTCTTCGATCTCACGCGCAGGTGCCGGGCTGAAGACAGTAACATGTCCCGTGGACTTCATCAGAAGCCGCAGTTTTGCCAGAGCGGCGTCACCGCCACCGGACAACACAATGCGCCGGCCTTCGACACGCAGAAAGATGGGGAAATGATCCATTGGTCGTCTTTCTCTGATTTCTTGGTCTCAATATAGGAAATATTCCCGGTATTTTGCCATATGCGGCGGTTGAAAAGGACGAATGTTCTGATTTATAAGCCAGGGAGAACAAATACCCGTATTCAGAGGAGATGGTGGAATGGCAGTTCGGATGGATGACACAGACAGGAAAATCCTCGCAGAGCTGCAACGCGATGCAGGCCAGTCTCTGGACGAAATTGCGGCAAAAACAGGTTCTTCCAAGACGCCGGTCTGGAACAGGATTCGGAAAATGCGCGATGCTGGCATCATCGGACAGCAAACCTTTGTGCTGGATGCGGAGGCGCTCGGGTTTGAGGCCTGCTTCTTTGTTCTGATCCGCACATCCGAGCATGAAGCGGACTGGCAGGCCCGTTTCCTGCAGGCACTGCGCGACAGACCGGAAGTGCAGGAAGCACACCGGCTGGCAGGCGATATCGACTATATTCTGAAAGTAAGGGTAAAGAACGCGCGCGCTTACGATGCGTTCTATCAGGCGCTGATCTCAGAAGTGCGGGTGCACAATGTGACGGCGCTGCTGTCAATGGAAGAGATCAAATCCACCACAATGCTGCCTCTGGACAGCTGATCCGAAGGCGCGGCTGCGCCGCATTCTTTTCGGTGGTCCGCATGCATGTGCATGCGGCGGGGCGGCGTCATGCCGTGACCATCAGCCGGGTCAGCCCATGAAAATGGTACATGTCCGCATACTCCGGGGGTGCTGCCAGTGTTAGGTCCGGATACCGGCGGAACAGGTGCTGCAGTCCCATCTGCAGTTCGAGACGCGCCAGTGGGGCACCGACGCAGAAATGCAGCCCGCCCCCGAAAGCCGAATGTGTCTGTGTCTCACGGAACGGATCAAAGGTGTCTGGCTCCTGCCACCGTGACGGATCCCGACCGGCACTGCCCAGCATCAGGGCCACCTGCTGCCCCTTCTGCAGAATATGGTCGCCAACTCTGATGTCTTCATAGGCGTAGCGAGTGAACATATGCAGCGGCGGATCGAACCGCAGCACTTCTTCGACCGTGCCGGCGATCCGGTCATCGGTGAAGGCGCCGGGACCTGTGCCATTTTCCAGCAGGCATTTTACCGCGTTACCCATTGTGTGCACGGTCGCCTCATGCCCGGCATTCAACAGGAGAACACAGGTGCCGATCATCTCGTCGCGAGTCAGACGATCGCCGTCTTCTTCTGCGGCGATCAGTTCGGTGATCAGGTCGTCATCGGGTGATGAGCGACGGCGCTCGATATACGCTGACAGAAACGCAGAGAATTCTGTCGCGGCAGTGTTCGCGGCCGTCTCGGTGGAGCGGTCCCGGCCGGCCTGGTACATCGCGACCATGGTGTTGGACCAGCGCAGCAGGTCCTGCGACATCTCTTCGGGCACACCCAGCAGACGGGCAATGATCCGGACGGGCAGTTCGGTGCAGAAGGCAGGAATCAGATCGAAGGCCCCGGTTTGCGGGAAACGGTCCAGCAGGTCGGCACAGATTTCGTCAATGTCAGGGGCCAGCGCCCGGATGCGGCGCGACGTGAAGGCGCGCAGCACCAGGCCGCGCAACCGCGTGTGGCGCGGCGGTTCCAGATCCAGCATGGAATGGCGCTCAACGGCATCAAAATCCGCCAGATGTTCAGGAACCGGCTGCACCTGGTCGGCCGGGCAGGCGCGCCCCAGCCTGCGGTCGCGGAGTAGAGCGCTGACCGTGTCTGCGTCAAACACAGCCATCATGCCGTAGTCATCCCAGTACCGGACCGGATCACCGGCCAGCACCTCAGCGTAAAGGGCATAGGGGTTCTGTACAAAGGCGGGGTCAACCGGGGACTGGTGCAGTGTTTTCATCGTGGCAGATAAAGCCTCTGTGCACTGGCCAAGGCAAGAGGCGCTTTGTAGTCTGCCGGCATGAAACGGCCATTTCTGCACCGGATTGCCTTGATCGGCGTCTTCCTGATCGCCGTCGCCGCGCTGTCAGCGGGGGTCTGGCGGTATGGCTATCTGCAGGCACTCGATCAGCTCGCGCGCCAGGGGCGCGCTGACCTGGCACTGGCCAGCGACCGTCTCGTCGGACAGCTTCAGCGGTACCGTGAGCTGGCTGTGTTGCTTGCAGATCATCCGGTGATGGAGGCCCTGGCCCGCGGTGAGGATCAGGCGTCAGCCTCCGAACTGTTTCTCAGTGTGGCCGACAAGACGGCGGCGCTCGATGTGATGTATGTTGATGCGGCCGGGCTTGTGGGTGCGGCTGCACATATCGCGCCGGGCGCCGATCTGAGCGGTGCATCCTATATCCGCAGGTCCCAGCAGGGCGCGCTGGGGTGGGGGCACGGCATCGGGTCGCCGCTGCAGGCCCGCGCCTATTATTATGCAGCACCGGCTTTCGGTGCGGACGGGCGGGTGACCGGCAGCGTTGTTGTGGCGGTCAGCATTTCTTCGATTGAGGATGCATGGCGGGGTGGGTTCCGCTCGGTTTTCTTTACGGATGACGCAGGCGCTGTCTTTGTGACCAACCGTACCGATCTGGTGGGCTGGACAAGGTCACCGGACGGTGCGGGTATTCAACCGGATGACGGACGGACGCTGGCGTTTGACAGCTATGAAACCGGTGGGCACGAGGTCTGGCAGGTGGGCTGGGGCCCGTATCTGCCGGAAAACGCGCTGCACCTGACCAAGCAGCTTCCGGTGATCGGACTGACCGGAGAAGTGCTGATTGATGTAACACCGGCGCGACGGCTGGCGGCATTGCAGGCGGCGGCACTGGCGGCCCTCTGTCTCGCATTCGGTGCCCTGCTTTTTCTGGCGACGGAACGCCGCCGGACCCTCGCCGTGGCGAATATGGCGCTTGAAGAGCGCGTGGCGCGGCGTACGGCAGCCCTGTCGGAGACCAATGCAGCGCTGCGTGCCGAAGCGGCGGATCGCGAAGAAGCGCAGACAGCCCTGGCACGGGCGCAGGAGGATCTGGCCCGTGCCAGCCGTCTCAGCGCGTTGGGGCAGATGAGCGCGGGGATCAGCCATGAGCTGAACCAGCCGCTGATGGCCATCCGGTCTTTTGCGGAAAATGCGGTGCAGTTCATGGACCGCGACCAGCCGGAACGGGCGGCGGAGAACCTGACGCGCATCTCTGATATGACACGGCGCATGGGCCGGATTATCAAAAACCTCAGGTCTTTTTCGAGGCAGCAAACCGAACCGGTGACACGCGTGGATGTGGTTGCTGCGCTCGATACCGCGCTGGAAATGACCGGCCCGCGGCTTCGGGATCTGCAGACCCGGGTCAGTTTTGATCGCCCCGACGCGCCGGTCTGGGCTCAGGGTGGCGAGGTGCGCCTGGTGCAGGTTTTTGTAAACCTGCTGACGAACGCACTGGATGCAATGAAGGACGCCGGGAGTCGCGCGCTTGAGATCGCGATTGAACAGGGAGCAATGCTTCAGATTTCCGTCCGTGATTTCGGACCCGGCATTGCCGAGCCGGAGAAGGTTTTCGATCCGTTCTATTCGACCAAGGAAGTCGGGGCGTCAGAGGGAATGGGACTCGGTCTGTCCATTTCTTATGGGATTATCCAGAGTTTCGGCGGCGACATCCGTGTAGAGAACTGTGACCCCGGCGCCAGATTTGTCGTAGGCATCCGCCCCTGGGAAGCGCAGGAGGCAGCATGAAGCAGGTATTGCTGGTGGATGATGACGCGCCGGTGCGCGATGCGCTGGCACAGACGCTGGAGCTGGCAGATCTGCAACCGGTGACAGCAGGGTCTTTCGTGGCTGCGCGCGATCACATTACCCGCGGGTTTGAAGGGGTTGTCCTGTCTGATCTGCGGATGCCGGGGCGCGACGGGTTCCACCTGCTGGCCTATGCCCGTGAGCAGGACCCGGAACTGCCGGTTATTCTGCTGACAGGTGAGGGTGATATTCCCACTGCGATGAAGGCTGTCGAGCGGGGCGCTTTTGACTTTCTGGAAAAACCCTGCGCGCCTGCTGATCTGCTCGCTGTGCTGGAGCGGGCACTGAAAACGCGCCAGCTGGTGCTGGACAACCGCCACCTGCGCGCGCTGGTGGCCACCGGTGATCCCGCAGCGCGGATGCTTTTTGGCACGTCGCAGCTTGCTGAAGGTCTGCGGGGGCGGGCACGCCGTGTGGCACTTGCGGAGACCGAAGTTCTGGTCACGGGTGCACCTGGCACGGGCATTTCCAAGGTCGCAGAGGTGATCCATCTGTGTTCGGCACGCTCCAAAGCGCCCTTTGTCAAACGGGCGGGAGCAGCGCTGAGCGCCGATGAGCTGCCTAATGTGCTTGAGGCGGCACGAACGGGCAGTCTGTTTGTCGACGAGATCACGCTGATGCCGGCGCAGACGCAGCTGGCGCTGGTTGAACTGCTGGACGCCGGGGTGTCCACGCGTGTTATCGCAGGCTCTCACAGGGATCTGCAGGAAAGTGTGGCTGCGGGTCAGCTTAACTCTGAACTGTACTATCGGTTCGAGGGGGCCACAGTGCGGATCCCTTCGCTGTCAGAACGCCCCGAAGACATCCCGGTTCTCTTCCAGCACTATGTGGCTCAGGCCTGTGAGCAGGCAGGTCTGGAAGAGCCTGAAATCACACCCCAGATCGTCGCCGGACTGATGGCGCGCGACTGGCCCGGAAATGCCCGGGCGCTGATGTCCGAAGCGATGCGGTTTGCCCTCGGACTGGCCGCTGAGGAAAAGAATGACACATCGCTGGGGCTGGCTGAACAGATGGCGCAGGTCGAACAGAGCCTGCTGGAACAGGCGCTGCGCAGAACAGGCGGCCAGGCCAGCCGGGCAGCCGAGGCGCTGAAACTGCCGCGCAAAACTTTCTATGACAAACTGGCCCGTTACGGGATTCGCGCAGAAGATTACCGCGCCGACTAGTGTGCGAAAATCCGCACACTGCGCAAAATGGCCGTGCGGAAATTCGCACATAGGTGTTTCCGGAAGCGTTTCGGACGCCTTATTCAGTGCGGTTAAGCGTCAGAAATAATTATATAAAAACGATGAGGTCCCGCCCGTCAACACAGCGCTTGCAGCACCAGGGTTAACACTGTTTGATATCGGCAGCGCACCGCGAACCGGTGCCTGATCAACGTCTGAAACAGACAGACTTCCTGGGAGGAAACCAATGAGAATGATCACAGCAGCGCTCACCGCGCTGACACTGAGCGTAAGCGCATCCGCTGTTGCGGCGGCCTGTGACGATGGCGAAGTTGTCATCAAATTCAGCCACGTGACAAACACCGACCGCCACCCCAAAGGCATCGCGGCAACTCTGCTGCAGGAACGTGTGAACGAAGAAATGAACGGCAAAGCCTGTATGGAGGTTTTCCCGAACTCGACACTCTATAATGATGACCAGGTGCTCGAAGCGCTGCTGCAGGGCGATGTGCAGATGGCCGCACCATCGCTGTCAAAATTCGAGCAGTTCACCAAAGTCTTCCGCATCTTTGACCTGCCATTCATGTTCAAGAACATCGACGCTGTTGATGCATTCCAGAACTCTGACACAGGTCAGGCGATGAAAGAATCCATGACGCGCCGTGGTCTGATCGGTCTCGCGTTCTGGCACAATGGCATGAAGCAGATGTCAGCCAATGTACCGCTGAACAGCCCCTCTGATGCAGATGGTCTGAAGTTCCGCGTGCAGAACTCCGACGTGCTCAAGGCGCAGATGGCTGCTCTGGGTGGCTCACCCCAGCCGATGGCGTTTTCTGAAGTGTACGGCGCGCTGCAGACCGGCGTTGTCGACGGCCAGGAGAACACATGGTCCAACATCTACGGCCAGAAGTTCTTTGAAGTGCAAGACGGCATCACTGAAACCAACCACGGCATCATCGACTACATGGTTGTGACCTCCACGGACTGGTGGGACAGCCTTGATGGCGACGTGCGGGATCAGCTGGCAACCATCGTGGCCGAAGTGACGGAAACGCGGAACGCAGAATCCACAGCTGTGAACAACGAAGCCAAAGCGGCCATCATCGAGGCGGGCGGCGTCGTGCGCCAGCTGGATGATGCACAGCGTGCCGAATGGGTCGCCACCATGAAGCCAGTGTGGGACCAGTTCAAGGATGACGTTGGTCAGGAAAACATCGACGCAGCCCAGGCGATCAACGCCGGGTTCTGAGACCGCTGACAGGCGACAGCCCGGTCCCGCCTGTGCGGGGCCGGGTTTTTTGAAAGGAGGAGGGGGCCGATGGCGCATTCATACGAAGCAGAGACGCTGCTGGGACGGATCGTCAATGAGATCGAGGAAACCGCAATTGCAGTGATCCTCGGGCTGATGACGATACTGACATTCATCAATGTTGTCCTGCGCTATGGGTTCAATACGGGCATCATCTGGGGGCTTGAGGCCGTGACATTCCTGTTTGCCTGGCTGGTGCTCTTTGGCGTGAGCTATTGCGTCAAGGTCACGGCGCATCTCGGTGTGGACGCGGTGATCAACCTCTTCTCACCCCCCGTGCGCCGCGTTCTGGCACTGGTCGCAGCAGCGGTGTGCCTCTCTTATGCGGCACTGGTGTTTAAAGGCGCCTGGGACTACTGGGCCCCCTTTGCGGGATTTGATGCAACGTCAGGCCGCTGGTTCCCCACAGGCTTTGAGAACAGCCGGGACCAGGCCTGGTACGAAGTTGTGGATATGCCGATGCCTGAGTGGCTGCGCTGGATCGAACCCATTTTCAACATGGGCGAGGAATACGAGAAAATTCCGCGGTTCATCCCCTACGCCATGCTGCCCTTTGGCATGGCACTGCTGCTCTTCCGTTTCATTCAGGCGACGGTTTGTGTCTGGAACGGCACTCAGACCAGCCTGATTGTCAGCCACGAGGCCGAAGACGAGGTTGAGGCTGTCAAACACATGAACGCAGGGAAGTAAGCCATGGAAGTTGCAATTCTTTTCGCCATGGTCGTTGGGTTGATGCTGGTCGGCGTGCCGATCGCCGTGAGCCTTGGCATGTCCTCCATTGTCTTCCTTCTGGTGCTCAGTGACACCTCGCTGGCGTCTATTGCGCAGACGCTGTTCCAGGCAATGGCAGGTCACTATACGCTGCTGGCGATCCCGTTCTTCATCCTGGCGTCCTCCTTTATGTCGACCGGCGGTGTGGCCCGGCGGATCATCCGGTTCTCCATCGCACTTGTGGGTCACCTGCCGGGCGGACTGGCCATTGCGGGCGTTTTTGCCTGTATGCTCTTTGCAGCGCTTTCCGGGTCATCACCAGCCACGGTTGTGGCGATTGGTTCCATCGTGATCGCAGGTATGCGCCAGGTCGGCTACACCAAAGACTTCGCGGCGGGCGTCATTGCTAACGCGGGCACCCTGGGCATTCTGATCCCGCCGTCCATCGTGATGGTCGTTTATGCCTCCGCCACGGATGTTTCGGTGGGGCGCATGTTCCTGGCGGGCGTCATTCCCGGGCTGATGGCGGGGACCATGCTGATGGTTACCATCTACATCATCGCCAAGATGCGGGACCTGCCACGGGGCGAATGGCGCGGCTGGAGTGAAGTGTTCGAGAGCGGGCGGGAAGCCGGCTGGGGCCTCTTCCTGATCGTGATCATTCTGGGTGGCATCTACGGCGGTATTTTCACGCCAACTGAGGCGGCGGCGGTGGCTGCGGTTTACGCCTTCTTTATCGCCTGTTTTGTCTATCGGGACATGGGGCCGCTGCACACGGAAGGGGACGACACCCGGAACCTGTCGCTGCTGCAGAAACCAGTGGCGCTTGTGACGGCATTTTTCCACCGCGATACAAAGAACACGCTATTTGAAGCGGGCAAGCTTACCGTCACGCTGATGTTCATCATCGCAAATGCGCTGATCCTGAAACACGTGCTGACAGATGAGCAGATACCACAGCAGATTGCAGCGGCGATGCTGGATGCCGGTTTCGGACCGGTTGTCTTTCTGATCATCGTGAACGTGATCCTGCTGATCGGCGGGCAGTTTATGGAGCCGTCAGGGTTGCTCGTGATTGTGGCACCGCTCGTGTTTCCCATCGCGATCGAGCTTGGGATTGATCCCATCCATCTTGGCATCATCATGGTCGTCAATATGGAGATCGGAATGATCACGCCTCCGGTGGGTCTGAACCTCTTTGTGACCTCAGGCGTGGCCAATATGCCGATGTGGGCGGTGGTGAAGGCAGCTTTGCCCTTTACTGCTGTGCTGTTCGTGTTCCTGATCATGGTGACCTACATTCCCATCATCAGTACATGGTTGCCGACGACCGTTATGGGGCCGGAGATCATCGTGAAATAGCCGGGCGGGGGCTCTGCCCCCGCGCGTGCCGCGCTCCCCCGGGATACTTGCCGCCAGAAGAAACCCTCAGCTGGCGGCAAGTGCCGATATGATCGGCGAGAAATCCTCTGTTTTGAGGCTCGCGCCGCCAACAAGGGCACCGTCGACCTCCGGTGTGCCGAAAATGGCAGCAGCATTGTCCGGTTTGACCGAGCCGCCATAAAGCAGCCTGATGCCGTTGCCGTCCTCGCCGAACCGCGCAATCAGATCTGCGCGCAGGGCCGCATGCACTTCCGCAATCTGTGCGAGCGTGGGTATTTTGCCTGTACCGATGGCCCAGATGGGCTCATAGGCTACAACAATGGTGTCTGCTGTGCTGCCGTCCGGAACGGAGCTTTCCAGCTGGGCGCGGATCACCGGGAGCGCGTCACCCGCCTCGCGCTGAGCAAGGCTTTCACCGATACAGACGATCGGAACGAGGCCTGCCGCCTGAGCCGCCGTGGATTTATCGCAGACTGCGGCGTCGGTTTCGCCGTAAGCCTCGCGGCGTTCTGAGTGTCCTGTGATGACGTAACGGGCACCTGTATCAGACACCATAGCGGCTGAGATATCCCCCGTGTGGGCGCCTTTTTCGGCTGCGTGGCAGTTCTGGGCCCCGATGGCAACCGGTCCGTCGGCGGCGGCACCTGCGGCTGCGGACAAAAGGTGTGCGGGCGGGCAGATCACGATATCACAGACACCGTCTGCGTGGGCGTCAGCAAGCGTGCTGATCATGTCCAGAGCTGCGGCAGAGCCGTTCATCTTCCAGTTTCCCGCTGCCATTTTGCGCCGCATATCACTCTCCTGAATTTCCGGTTGTGGTCTTGGTAGCAAGAAGCGCAGCCTTCAGCAAACCATGTGGCGGGTTGCATGGGCGCACTGCGTGTGGCAGGGGCGGAGCGGGCAACAGGCGAGGGGTGAGATGGTTCCCACGATTGACCTTGAAAAGCTGCAGGACGGCGATGCGGAAACACTGGCAGCAATGCGCGAAGCTGCGACAGAGATCGGTTTCGCCGTGGTGCGCAATACGGCGCTGAGCGCTGAGACCGTTGGCGGCGTGATCGACACTTATCGCGCGTTCTTTCACCTGCCGGCGGCGGATAAGGCGCGGATCGATATGGCGCGTACGGGGGCCAACAGGGGCTGGGGCGCGCCGGGGTCCGAGCAGGTGGATCCGGATGCCAACCCTGACTACAAGCAGTTTTTTGACAGTGGGTTTGCTTTGCCGGAGGGCGATGCGCGGCGCGAACTTTCGGTTTATGCCCCGAATAGGTGGCCCGAAAAGCCGCAGGAATTTGAGGCGGTTGTCAGCAGGTACTACGATTACGCCTGCCGGGTCGCGATGCAGGTTCTGCAGGGGCTGACGAGGGCCATCGATGCGCCGCCCGGGTATTTTGACGGCGCCTTTGAGACACCCATGGCGTTGCTGCGCGGCAACTATTATCCGACGCGGCCTTCGTGGGCCACGGCAAAGGATTTCGGGATTGCGACGCACACCGATTATGGCTGTCTGACGCTGCTGGCGACGGACGGGTCACCCGGGCTTGAGGTCCGGCGGCGGGGGGGCGGGTGGATCCCGGTGTCGGCACCGCCCGGTGATTTCATCATCAATTTCGGGGAGATGATGGAGCTCTGGACGGACGGTCAGGTCGTGGCGACCCCACACCGGGTCGTTGGTGGTGTGAATGAGCGTATTTCCGTCCCGCTTTTTTTCAATCCATCCTATGAGACGAACGTGGCACCCCCGGGGGCGTCAGAAGCGATCCTGGCGGGGGATCACCTGACGGCGCGTTTCAACGAGACCTACGTACACCTGAAGGGCTGACCGTTTCGGCGGTCAGGTCTCAGCCGAATTTGATGGATTCGCCGCAGCCGCAGGCTTCGGTGACATTCGGGTTGCGGAACTTGAACCCCGATTCCAGCAGAGTTGTTTCGTAGTCAATCTCGGTGCCAAAGAGAAACATCTGCGCCATGGGCGCGATCATCACACGGGCGCCATCCTGTTCTACAACCTCGTCGTTCGGGTCGGTCTGTTCCACATACTCCATGGTGTATTCCATGCCGGCACAGCCGCCCTTTTTCACACCGATGCGCAGACCCGCATGCCCCGCGGATTGCATCAGTTTCGCAACCTGTGCTGCGGCCTTCGGTGTCAGCGTAACCGCCTGTTTGCCGGGAATTCCAAACATACCCAAACTCCTTTGACCGTTAAGTTAATGGCTCACTGGCGGCCGGACAAGCATCCTGGCTGTGAAATCCGCGCACAGGAGCATTGCGCTATGGCAGACCCATGCAGTTTGCATAGTAGGTGACAGTGGCAGGCCAGTCCGAAAAGACGCCCACGACACCCACATCCTGCGCCAGAACATCCAGAACCTGAAGGTAGGCACCATCGTTTTTTACTGCATCGGTGATTGTCTGAAAATACCAGCCGCCGCCGGTATCAAGCGGGCCGGAACGCTCCAGTGTCCAGGTGATGATATTCAGGCCGGCTGCCTGGGCTTGTCGGGCATAGACCGACGGTACAATCTGTCCGCCCTCCAGCGACAGGAGCATCCACAAAGGCGGAGCGATGTAGTTCACCCCCATCGCCTTCAGCTCCTGCATATCCGGGTCAAACGTCTCAGGATTTGCCGGATCCAGCGGGTCTGGCCCTGAAAAACGACCATCGAGATAGACAGCCTGTTTGCCGAATTCGGTTTCGTTCTCAATCCAGTACAGCACATCGTTAAGGTCAAAAGACTGAGGGTAAACGTCTTCAGCAGCAATACCCGCTGCTTTGTATTCGTCCACCAGTTTCTGCGCGTAATCCTGCTGCGTGAACCCATTGTGTGGCATGGTGACCGCGGGTGCCTTGAGTTCCGGTGTAAACTTTGCACCAAGCTCGCGGAACAGTTCGATGGACTCGCGGTGGGTCAGCAGATCCGTATGTGCAGCATAGAGCGACGTGCGGAACCCCGGCAGGCCATTCTGATAGTCCGCGACTGTTGTGGCTGTCGCGTCTGCGCTGTCCATTCTGGGCGTCAGTGTCAGAAATTCAGCCAGCGTGACGTCGGATGTCCTGCATTCAGCGGATGCTTTTACCGATCCGCGGGCAGGGGAAAAGGGCGTGACACAGGTCCGGGCCAGGTCCGTGCTGAGAATATCGGTTGTCCGGTGCAGATCGTTCTGCGCGTGCCTGCAGACCAGCTCATGGTCCTTGGTAAAGGTCACATCGCATTCGAGAATGCCTGCGCCCATCCGTGCGGCGGCCGTTGCGGACTGAGCGGTATGCTCAGGAAACATCAGCGCGGCGCCGCGGTGGCCAATGGAAAAATCACTTTTGACCGGCGTCTGGGCCTCACAGCTCTGCAGTCTGGTTTTCAGATCACCGTCCGGCAGCAGATCGATCAGATAAGCAGGCCGGGGACCATAAGACACCGCTGGCGCATCTGAATATGCAGGCAGGGCTGACGACAGCCCCAAAAGGGCGAGCAGTGTTGCTTTTACAGTGCGGGACGGACGGATTTCGCTGATGGCGCGCCTTATGGGGACGGCGGAGCAGTATCCGGCCAGGCGGCTCACATAAAGCCCAGTTCGAGCCGTGCTTCGTCGGACATCATGTCCATACCCCAGGGGGGCTCCCACACAAGCTCGACATCCACCTGTTTCACGCCTGGGATCGGCTCAACGGCATCTGCAATCCATCCTGGCATTTCGCCGGCAACGGGACAGCCGGGCGCAGTCAGCGACATTTTGATCTGCACAGCGTTTTCTTCACTGATATCGATCGTATAGATGAGGCCCAGTTCGTAGATATTCACCGGGATTTCCGGATCATACACGGTACGGCACGCATCAACGATCTGTTCATAGAGCGGGTGATCTGTGCTGGATGGCGCAATCAGCGGTGCGCCTTCGAGCGGTTCAGATGCATTCGTCATAGGGGCCTCTCCCGTGATCCTTAGCGTTTATATAAGGATTGCCGCCGGGGCGGTAAAGAGGCGGCGGCAAAAGGATTTGGTGCCCGGCCGATGTAGCGTGACACGCAAGTTTGCAGTGATTGACACCGAACATTGCAGCAAACGAAATCGATGGCGCGAACAGCAGGATCGATTTTGATCAGCCGGCTCTGTCGTCTGTATCTACGATCATTATGAACTGGTTGGCACAGCGGGCGAAATTGACCGCCACCATGAAGACGTTTAGCAACCAGAAAAAGACTGCAAGATGGGTCATAGAAAAAAGCGCAAAGCACTTCGGATCCCAGACCATCATGAGAAATGAAAGAAAGATAACCACTGAAGACCAGAAAACTGTGAACTTAAGTAACCGGACGGCATCTTTGTAGGTTTCGGTTTTCGCTATGCGCTTCAAAAACTCATTATTCTTGGTGACGATAAAAACGTAGAAAGTCGCTAGGAACCCAGTGAAGACTGTCAACAGATTGAATATGCCGCCGTATATAGCGGCCGGATTAAAAGCTTCGGAAGCGGAAACCATCTGTGCGGCGACGGAACACAGTGCTGCCAGAAAAATAGAGTTGATCAAAGGGCCGACGGACAGAAATGTCCCCGACGCCCTGACCAACCCTGATCTGGAAGTCGCCATCAAGTGTAAGTCCTTCTGATAACTGGCAGGTATGTATTAAATGCCTCTCTTAGAATGCGCCTTCTGGTATCGTAGTTCACGTCTACATCGAGGTTCGAAATGCCAGGTGCGTCTTCGGAGATTTTGATCTGTTCGGTGAAGATATCAATTGGCTCAGGCTCTTCAGAGATCTTTACACGGTAGCTCACAACATGGTCCCGGTTTCCTGTTGCCCATTCAATAGAACGCCTTATCGCACCCATATTGAGGAAACTGTCGTTCTGACCCCTTGGAAACCCAACAGATACCTCGATGGACTGGCCGCCGAATGTATTTGCCATATTGGTAAGGTTCTCCTCAATTGTACGGTCGCTCTGCTCGACCGATGCCATGTCGGAAGGTGTTGCGACCCTAAAAGAAACTCGTCTTGGGGTACCTTCCACCAGCCTGCGCAACGCGTTTTCTGTCAGCGTCGGAGACAGAAAAAAGCCGCGATGCGGTCTGAGCAAATGCTTTACAAGCCCGTCCATTCTGATCGGTGTAACTCCATTTGGTCGGCTTTCGAGCAGAAGAGTTCTTGTCTCTGCATGATACCGAAAAGCGCATCTGTGTCCAAGCGGCCTGTCGAACCCCTCCAGCGGTCTTCCCTGTTCCGCAATCGGTGGTATGTTATCGTTTTGCTGTCGGGTCAGTTCGCCATCCACAAAACCTGAGCCGGGTTGGCCTCCATCGCTGTCAAATCTCTCCAAGCGAACCCATATCCCGCCAAAGACTTCATGATAGTCTTCCCGGTCTTGATGCGCCCAAAGACGATGCAGGCATTCATACAGGCCAGCGTCGCCTTCCTGAATTTCTTCCACTTGGTAAAATCGAGCGCGAATCCTGTCGTCCATCTGAATCTCCAAAACAATCCCGGAGATGCTTTCAATGTTGCCACGATTCTGCAACAGAGGTCGGAGTGTTTCGCTTTGGAGCAAACATTGTGTGCATCTCGCTCCAAATTACTCATCAGTCGCTCAGTCAGCGGGTTCAAAAGCCCCTTTCGAAGCACCGCTGATCAACCCGGTAGTTGCGTCATAGCGCGGTCTGCCCCTGATATCGTCAAAAGCCGCGAAGCCGGGGTCTGCGGGGGTCGCTGCAAGCGGCGTCATGTCTTTGACAGTATCGGCGGGTGTCGCAAAGGTCGCGTCCATGGTCAGTTGTGTGCCGCCGATGAAGTCATATTTGTGCCCCAGCCAGCGCGGTGCCCAGAGTGTGGACCCGTCAAAGTCTGTCAGTTCAGCATTGTCCGACTGCCGCATGTGTGTACTGAGAGGTGCCACGAAGAGGTTGTTTTCCTCGACCTCATTCGTCCAGCGGGTAGAGGCCCCGCTGGTGATGAAGTTCGGCTCGGTCCCGTCGAGGTTTGTATCGTCAGTCAGGAACAGGATTGTGTTACTGTACCACGCAACGCGCTGAGCGAGGTTATCATCACCCACAGCATCACTGCTGCCCGGCGCACCGCCAAAGCCGTAGTTGGGCCGGTTGATCGAAGGCACGTTTGGCATGATCGTCAGCACATTGCGGATCGTGGTACCGCCGAGGCCGTTGCCAATGGCCCCGCCGCCTGTTCTTGATGACCCTACCAGAACCGCCTTGTCGATAATCCAGTTGACCGGGCGCAGGACGCCGCTGGGGGTCGCATCGCCACCTGTGATGATGTCGTTACCACCCTCGCAGGACAGGCGGTTCATGCTCGCCTTGCTGCCCGGCACATTGGAATGATAGCGGATGCAGGGCTGGTTCTCAGGCACCGACTGTGAATTGACCCAGCCGTTGCGGGCAAAAATCTCCAGCGCGTCGAAATAAGTGTAAAAGGTCTGCTGCATACGCACACCGGTATGGTCGTTCTTCCATGGTGGCTGCTTGGCCCCGCCGCCCTGCCGGGCCTGTACGTCCTGATCCGAGATACAGCCTACCAGCGACAACAAGTAAGTGCCCTGATCGGAGTAGAAGGAGAAATCCTGATTGTTCGTCGACCGGCAATCAAAGGCCATGATCATTGGACCGCGACCGGAGCCGCCGTAGGTGCCAGCAGCTTGCAGACCTTGCATGCCATCAGAGGTGCAGTTGTTGATGGACAGGTCCAGATTGCGACTACCTGTCGAAAGGAAAAGCGCAGTGTGACGCTTGCCTGTCTCTGTCGTACTGTCCCAAGGGCCAGTGAAATCGATGTCCTGAAACAGCGCTGAGCCACCGATAAACGTCAGTGAATTGGAGAATTTGATCAGCGGCTCGCCGTCGTTCAGTGCGGCGGTTGGCAGTACGTTGAACGTCGCACGGCCACCCCCCCAGGTCTGCCACCACATATTGCTGTGTGCGCTGAGAATGTTGATTGTATCGCCGGAATAGTCATAGGTGCCGCCGCCCTTGAACATGATCCGACCTTTAAGGTCCCCGTCGTCCAGTGCTTCCATGGCGCTCAGCGCCTCTGTCAGGGTGGCGGCTTCGGCGGCTCCCGTGGGCTTACCTGTGAAATCGCCGTCATGCGCGAGACAGATGGTCTGCGTGCCCGGATACATCACGTCCGGGTCATTCACGGTTACCTCTACCGTGGTCGTTACGCGTCGGCCGCTGCGATCAATGGCCGTGCAGGACACTGTATAGATGCCTGGATCGTTGAAGCACGCGCTGACAAATGGGCCAAAGGCAGTCCTCCCGTTGCGCCATTCCGGCAGGACGTTGACCAGACGATCAAAGGTGTGATCACGGCCAAAATCCCAGAAGTAGTAGACTTCGTGAAAACGGGGATCATACTCCTGGCCGGCCTCGGGCGCAGAGACATCGAAGCCGTCGACAAGCGTGCGGAAAAAGACACCTTCGCCGGCCCCGGCATTACCGGTCTGCTCAACGATGATCTGGAGGGTCGCCATGGACCCCCAAGGGGAGAAAGAGCGCGTGATATTGCCAGTGGAGATTTCTACATCGCTGCCAAGGGAGATTGCGCCACCCTGTAATGCAATAGTGCTCATGGCTCACACCCCGACGATCTGGTCTTGCATTCCGGCCTCAAGGGCTGTTGCTTCCTGTGCGGTCAGATGCCGGTTGATCAGCACGTAGCCGTAGACGTTATCGATGAACCCGTTCGACGCAGCGTCCGGATCGGCAAGAAAGTTGATGTTTGCGTTAGCAAGGTTGCCGCCGCCCACATCAGCGGTTTCGTTTTCGTATTCATCACCATTTGCCCAGATGGTGATAAGATTGCCGGACAGATCGACCTGCATCCGGACAACGTCCGCGACGTCAACGTTCGGCAGCGAGCCTGAGCTGGTGCCGGGCGTGCTGCCTGTGCCCGCAGCCTTTGCGGTGTCACCGCCTGCGCCATTCGCATAGGCGAGATAGCGGCGTGCGGTGGATGATTTGGAGAAATTCACGCCGCCGTCTGTGGTGTTGTTTCCCAACCCCGCGATATAGCGGAATGTCGTATCGTCAGGTCTCTCGACGCCAAGAACGGCCGAAGCTCTATCCGTGGCGGACATATCTACCGGCGCGGTGGAGACGTAGTATCTCGCGCCGGTCGTTTTGGAGAAAAACGCCCGGTTGTTGTTCTGGTTGTAATCAGCCCGGTTTGCCGTGCTGGGCGCGACCAGATAGTGGCCGTTCACAGTGTCATGGATGGTCCCGACCGGATCACCGTCGCCGCAGACCGTGCTGGCCGCCGCCCCGGTGATTTCCGTGTAGCAGATGGTGTGGGCTGTGCCGGGCATGATCACCACACCCTCCTCACCATTGCCGAACAGCGCCGCGAGGTCTGCACCGCTCGCCACCGCAGCCGTACTTATGAGGGTCTCGCCGTCGAAATTCGTGGAGCCGTTGTTTGCAACCTCGCGCAGGCTCAGCGTGCCGTCGGCCACGTCTGCGGCAGTGACGGTATAGCTGCGGTCTGTGCCGCTCTGCACCACGCCGCCGCTGTTTGAGACCACAACGCTGAAGGACAGCATATCGGTGCTCAGCCAGATGGTATCGGCCAGGGTCAGCACATCGCCCTCTGCAAAGGCTGCCGGATCCCCGGTGGATGTCAGCGCCGGACTGTCCCGTTCCATCTGAACCGCGCTGCTGCGCAGATCACCCGCTGTTGTGCCAGCCGGCAGTGAATGCGTGACACCATCAATAATAATGGTCGTCGCAGGAACGAGGTCCGCGTCGGCCGGAATGTTGCTGAGTGTCAGTACCGCCTGAGAGGTGCCGCTGTCGGTGATCGTCAGGAAATCCTCAATCCGGACAGAGAGGTCGACCGTAGCTGAACCGCCAGAGTTAGTCGCGGTGATCGTCACAGTGTCGTCGCGCAATGCGTCGGAGATCGTCAGGGCGCTTCCGGCGATTGAGGACCACGCAACGCTCTCGGAGTACGTCAGATCATCACCCGTGAAGCCAGCGGCAAGGTTGACCACCGGCTCGCCGTTGCCCTGAATTTCCTCAACAGCTACCAGAGCACCTGCTATGGGGATTGCGTACCGCACAGTATAGGCCGCGCTTTGTACTGGTGCACCATCCACCAGCGGCGCATAGCGCAGAGCCTTCAGATCGTCGCCCGCAACCGGCGTGTAGTTTGCCGTGGAGGCCCCGCTGATCGCCGTGCCGTCGGCAGTCCAGCGATGCACAATGACTTCGCCGCCCGATAGCCCGGATATCGCGCCGGTCAGCGCCACGCCGATCTGCGCGGTCAGGCCGTGTGTCGGGTTGTTGGTCAGGCCTGTGACTGAAGCCCCGACCGCAGATACACCGTCTCCCAGCAGCGCATGGCCCCTCAGAAGAATGCCCCTGGCGGCAAGGTTATGACCAGCCAGCAGTCGCATCAGATTTCCAGCGCATCCGCTGTGATCACCAGACGGCCGTTGCCGCTGATGTAGAGCATTTCGCCGGTGCCAAGCTCCAGAGAGATGGGTTCCTGCCCGGTCCAGTGGCCGTCTGCAGGCGGTTCGTTCGCACCAGTTTCAATGGACCATTCGCCCACGCCCTTTTTGAAGTTGAAGGTCACGGCCCGGGGTCCGGTTGCAACGTGGATCTGGCCGTCAGCGGCGATAACATCACGGTTTTTGGTGGGCATTTAAAGCTCCTTTAAAAGGCGGTTGAAGGCGGCATATACGGCGATGACGAGACCGCAGATCATGATTAGCCAGACGGGGGTGAGAAGGATTGCAGGGGGCAGGTCATAGCGGGCGGTTGCGAGGCACCAGGCAATGGTGCCGGCGCTCCAGAAGAGCAGATCGACAACGGTGTCCCAGAGCACAGCGCCTCGGTCATTGAGTTGCCAGATCTCGATATTGGTGAAGATAACGAAACTGAGCGCGACGGCCCACAAGGGTGACATGAGAAACCAGAGGAAAGCGAACAGTGCCGCTCCGGCAATCATATGGAACGTCTGATTGAGCCCGGCGACGTATGGTTGGTCGGCGAAGGTTTCAGGGTCGAGGAGTTTCATTCAAAAGCCTCCATGCTGATGTGAAAAAGGGAGAGAGCCGCGTCGACCTCGGCCGAGGTGGTAGCCGCCTCGATGCTGACCACCGCACCAAGCCTTATCGTCTCGAGGGCTGCAGCCGTCGCTTCCCACATTGCCCCGAGGTTCACGTAAACCTGTGCCACCTCATAGGCGGTGGGCGCTGTGATGCCGACCTCGGCCGCAACGAGTGGCCAGTTCGTGAGATCGGTGGGTGTGATCAGCTCCGCCAGAAACTTCTGCGCCTCTGCCTCCTTGCGCAGGTACAGCATTTCCTGCCCGGGCAGATCCGTCACAAACTGCAGCCGGACCACACGGATGCCATCGGTCACCTCGGCGATCGCGCGTTTGCGCACGCCGCCGAACTCGAGCAACAGACTGTCAAGAGATCTGCGCAGCGTGATCATGGCGTCGTCACCTCAGTGTAGGTTGGAAGGGCAGGCATCGGCGCCTGCACCTCGATCTGGTACCGGCCGGGGTCAGGCAGATCGATCACCTCTGAAGTGCCTTCTGCTGCAACTGTGAGACGGTGCAGCTCCTCATTGCCGGAAAGGTCGAAGATCGCGATCTCGGTGCCCAGCGGGCAGCCGGCGACTGTGTGCTGTGTGCCGGCACTTGAGACGCCGGGAGAGACCGGCCGGGGGACAAGCCCGCCCTGGCCATCCAACATCATCCGGGTCAGCTCCGCAGGCGTTACACCGCTGACGACGCCGTCAATGGTGGCGGGCGCCGAGCCTGTGCCGATGACTGCGAACGTCTGTCCGTCCGGGGCGAGCTGATACCAGGCAATCATCGGGCAACACTCTGTGCGCGCAGGGACACGTTGCGGATATTGGTCTGCGTTGAGAAATTCGGATCCTGATCGACATTGCCGGTGACCACGCGCATCTGCCCCAGATCAAATGGGCCGATCGCGTGGAAGATCCCGCTCATGCCGACCCAGCCACCCTTCTGGAACCCGCTGTCCCGCAGCGTCCCGTAACCACCCCACGCACCGTTGATCAGATAGCGGACCTGCACCAGAACCCGTGTCTCCGCCGCGCGGTACGCGTCGATCGGGCCATCGCCGGTGAACTGCTCGTATTGCTCAACCCCGGAACTGCGGACCTGCAATGAAAGCGAGATATGCCAGATCGTGGCATCCGCAGAGGGACCAAAAAACAACTGATCTGTGTAGACGGTATTCTCAGCTACATGCGCTTCGGCCGGGATCAGCAGCTCCGCAATATCGGACACGGAGCCGACCTGAAGCGACTCTCTTGCAATCAGGTTGTTGAACTCGGCATCGCCGGCCTGCGTGATCTGCCATCCGGATGTCCCGGCGACATAGTCGGTGGACTGCAGGGCACCCCCGAAGAGGGCTAGCCCGTTGGCCTGGAACACAGCCTGATCGAGATCCTCCGGACGCAGCCTGAGATCGAGCGTCGTGACGTTGACCCAGTCCGTCCACACCGTCGGGCGGAAAACCACGAAACGCGCGCGCACCCGGTAGTCTTTCGCCGGCAGGATCCCGTCGACCACCACGTGCTCGCCGCTGGCCACACTCAGTGTCGAGCCCGTTACGATCGATGTGCCGTCCGCTGCCTCGATCTGGTACTCGAGGCCACGCACGTCCTCCTGATCCCCCGACCAGCTGAGACGCAGTGCCGGGCGTGCCGGGTCGCCGTTCTCGTCCTCGATCGACACGGCCGTGACGGCAAAACCGTCGACCGTCTGCGGAGGCAGCGTGGTCACGGATGTTGCAATCAATGGTGTGGGGAGCTCGTAGACGGGCAGCCATTCAGCATCATCCGGATCCCGCTCCTTCAGGGTCAGCCGCGGGGTGCCCGTCAGCAGGGGGTCAACCATACTGTCGACCTCGAAGGCCTTGTCGTCGTAGCCATGCCGGTCCGAGGTCCATGCCACGACATCGAGCGGCTCCAGCACCAGTGCATCCGTGGGCAGGGTCAGCACGTGGCGCGCCACGCGGAGCTCCTCCTCGACATAGGCGCGCATCACACGCTGGATCTGGTTGGGGTAGGGTGCAGCGCTCAGGGTCAGCTCGGCCACGCGCCGCTGAGCCGGGTCGGCAAGGGCATATTCCGCGTTGTAGCGTGCGGGAGCGTCCCGCGGCTCCCAGAGGGCATCGGGGTCCGGATAGACCGCCTGAACGCCGTTGTAGGGCTCCTGCTCGACGGTGAAGGGCTGGTGCTCTTCGGTTTCCGTGATGATCACATCCGCGTCCGAGAAGAAATAAACTGGCAGGCCGGGTCCGCCGAGCCGCAGCTTCCACACGCCGCCGTTCTCGGAGAGCTCGCCGGAGCAGGCGTTCAGGATCTCTTCAATGACGGCCGCGGGCTCATCGTCGACCAGAACCTCATAGGAGGCGCGGTACTGGCGTTCCGTGCCGCCGGCATCGAGCGCAATCGCGACATCTGCCCTGTTCATCTGCGCCCACCAGCTGGCAAGCGGCAGATCCTCTGCATCCGAGCCGCCGCCCCAGATGTAGCCGCCGCCAAGATCGATCCCGCGCAGGATGTTGTAGATCAGCACGGCCGGGTTGTCGGTCTGCTCCCATGTGCTGCGATCGGCCCAGCGGTGTGGTCCGGTCCCGCCGACACTGTCATCGAGGCGCGGGTCGTATAGCGGGATCCCGCCCAGAACAAAGCGGACCTTCGGGAAGGAGGAATAGACCTCGCGTTTGTACCGGAAGGTGAGGATTGCATAGCAGATCCCCTGGCCCACCATGTCGATGCCCCACGGCCGGTCCGGGTGTGCTGCGTATTTCGAGAGCAGCATCGGATCCGCGGCCGTCTGAGTGCCGTCATAGAACCGGACCCAGCCATAACCTGCGAAGCGGCCTTCGAAGGGCTTGCCGTAATCGGGGTGCTGGGAAGCGCCCAGCGTGACGGGCTCGCCGTCTACATAAAGCCCCTCGAGCGTCTGGCCCGGCAGATCGCCCAGCTCGATGACATAGGTGAGATAGGCGTTGGGCACGCCGCCCACGGTCCCATGGCTCATCATGGGTGCAGCGAGTGAACCTTCGGTGGCATAGGTGCCCAGGATGAACGAGGCCGGGTTGGTGCCGCCTGTCTGGGTCTGTGCCGTGCGGATCCCGGGGGCGCGCGTGGTCCCCGGCCGGTCGGTGCGTGTCAGGGCCGCACGCAGGACCGAGAAGGCGACTGTGGTCAGGATCCGGCCAAACAAAGTGGTGGTCAGAAAGGTACCGACACCGCCGGTGGCGAGCCCAGCAGCGATTGCGCCAACAGCTTTTACGACAGTAGACACGTCAGACCTCCAGCACGTCTTCAGCCGCGGTCAGCGGCATGAGCCCGAGACCTGTCTCGCGCAGCACATAGATGCCGGCGCCCTGAACGATCCCGAGGGCAGGCGAAGCCCCTTCGCGAACGATGGCACCGTCGCCCTCGCGGGCCATGGAAACCGGTCTGGACACGAGACTGGTCCGGGCCAGTGCGGCGTGATCTGCGAAATCATGCCGGCGCAGCAGCCGGACACCTTCGGCGACGGTGGTGTAGCGCCCCCGGTACGGGGCGGCAAAATCAACGCCCGTCATGGCCAGCACGCCCCCCGCCAGGAACAGCGCGCAATCGTGCTTGCCGGGCTCAAAGGGACGCCGTGCACATGTCGTGAGGTAGGCGATCAGACGGTTGCGCCAGTCCGGGTGCCGCTGAAGGGATCCGCTCATCATGCGCCTCCCGCGGTACCGGAGCGGCGCTCGCCCCAGACCGTCTCGATCGAGCCGCTCACTTCGGCATGACGCCGGAACCCGTCTCCGGGCAGGCGCGCTTCCAGAGCGGCCTGGGATTTCTTCAGGGGCAGGGTCCGTGTCAGTACCTCGGCTGCACTTTTGACCGAGACCTCGCAGAGTGCCTCATCTCCGACCGCCGGACGCGGAAAGCTCAGCCCTTTCACAAAGCCTTTAAAGCGTCTGAGCGGCTCTGCGATCAGCACACCTGTCAGCGGGTCAAAGTTGGCAATATGGATCTCAACCGGCGCGTCCTTGGTCTCATACCCACGCACAGCGAAGCGCAGTTCTTCCGATACCGGCGAGAAGGTCAGCCGGGTGATCCGCACGCTCACACCTGAGTTGCTGACCAGCGGGGCTACCTTCAGCAGAGCGCCGGCACCGTAGTAGGTCCGCTGCACACCTCCGATCGACAGGATCCTGTGGTCCGCGCCGGTCCAGAAGCCTACGGAAACAGGATTGCCGGAAGTGCGGTCCCGCGCGGTGATCCAGACCAGAAGCTGGGCATTGCGCGCACCGCGGGCCTGAAGGTGCGCCAGAAGGTTGGGGGCAAGCTCAAGCATCGGTCACCTCAGTGTTTGCTGGAACCGGAAGCTCACGCCGTCACGCATGAACTTTGCCTGCCTGCCGGGCTGCACCGATCCCGGCACGATGACCGCCTTGCAGTGCGCACGCACCAGCTCCACGGCTGTGCCTGTAGCCGCACCGGGCTCAAGTGGCGGGTTGACCTCAAAGAGGGCCGTATCTCCGGCGCCGTCAGCAACAACGCTGGCCTCCTGAACCCGGTGCAGCGCATACCGCAGGGGGTTCAGTCCGTAGGTGAAGGAGAGATAATCCCCGCGGGTCAGCACGAAGCCCGGCGGTAAGGCTTCGAGGGCAATAAGCCGGGCATCGGCACCATCGAGCGCGCGGATCGCGGGGCTCGCCGTCTCGATCACAGCGCCCTGCGGATCGGAGGCCGGATAGGGAAAGCGCCGGTGATAGGCCAGAAATGAGGCGCCCGCGCCCCGCACAAGGTCAATCAGCGCCTGCGCCTGGCGGGCCTCTTCAGGCAGCATCTTTCCGAGCATGATCTCGCCCTGCCACAGACGGGCGCCGACGCTGGCGACCAAGAGCTCTCCGCCGCCGGTGCGGCTGAGCTCCACGGCTTCGGGCAGTTCAAACTGGACAGAACTCACAGGAAGCGCATCCAGAAAGTCAGCCACACTCATGGGAAAGGATACCGGCATCAGCCCCTCACACGTTCATTGCTGCGGATCTGGCCCACGCGTTCGGGCAGGACCTCGCGGTCATATTCCTGAAGGGCGCGCTGCATGCCCCGGTACCCAGCCTCCTCAATCTCCCGGTCACCGCGTGCTCCGGAGACATCCATGCTGACCGCAAGAGGTCTGGGTGTGGCGTTTGCATTGGCCGGGGTCTGCGCACGCGACTGACCGACCATGCCACCGGCCGCAAAACCCGGCGCACCACCTGAGTTGATCATCTCGAGCAGATTGCGGTTCTGGGCGGTCGCGGCCGCGTTGACCACAAACTCACCATTTGAAGCCATGATTGGCACCCGGTCATCCCGGCCACCGCCCGGGCCATAGATCATGCCGCCATTGGCCCGGCCGGGGATGAGCCCCGGGAAGAGGCTGCCCACAAGTCCGCCTGCGCCGTTGCCAAAAGGACCGGTGCCGAGAAGATTTCCCTGAATAGCCGTGTCCAGGATCGTTATGCCGAGGTTGCGGACCATGTCATTGAGGTTCTTGCTCTTGTCAAAGATGACATCGAGCACCCGGGATGCGCTTGTACCCACAAGGCTCCACGCACTGCGTTTGCGCTCGAGCGCCTGTGTCTCGGCTTCATGCTGGGTCAGCAGACCTTCAATCTTTTCGCGCTCAGCCTCTGTTGCTTCTGCCAGCGCATCCCGGTTCCGGATGATCTCTTTCTGAACCGGATCGGTTTCCTTCAGGACATCCAGTTCCTGCTGAAGGCTGCGGATCAGCTCCTGCACCTGATCAGTCTGGGCCCGGCTGCCGGCAGAACCGGACCGGCGGCGGTTCAGCGTAAACTGAGAAACGATATTGCCGGGTTGAAAGCCGGTGCCGTTGCGCACGTTGTCACGCGCCTGATCAGATCCGCCCGGGGCGGCGAGATCATTGCCGAGCGCCACCATGCCCTGCGCCACCTGAAGGCTTACGCCCAGATCCTGAGCAAGGGCGGCGGCGGCCGCAGCGGCTGCATCCACACCCACCGGCATGTCGATCGACGCGAAGTCTGTACCGGCCCGGTATGCTTCGAGCAGTTGCTGGCTCAGAGCGCTGGCCTCAACCCGGGTGTCCGCATAGAGCTGGTACTGCTGCGCCAGTGCGTCACGGGCCTGCTGCTCGCCACGCTGCTGGGTTTCATAAAAGGTCCGGTACCCGGCCTGAATGCGCCCGGCGACACGCTCTCTTTCCCTGACGGCTTCAAGCGCCTCTTTCTCGGCCCGGATCTGATCGTCAAGAAGCTCGATTTCTTCGCGGTATCCTTCGAGGACCTGACGCGAAGCCTGAGCACCGCGGCCCTGAAGATTCGCCGATCGCCGGAGGAACTCCTCGCGTTGGGCTTCGAGGTCGGCGATCTCGTTGAGAACGCGCAGCTCTTCAATGGATCCCGCGCCACTGTTCAGAAGCGCCAGTTTTTGCTGCGCCTCCGTGGTTCTGTCCGCGAGCGCGCCAAGAGCCTCCTCGAGATCTCCGGTGTCATCTTTCGCAGCTCTGGCGCTCTGGGCCCACTGGAAGAGCGCAGCACCGCCGGCAATGATCCCGATGGTCGCCAGATTGACCGGACTGAAAAGGCCCACAAAAGCGGTACCAAGTGCGCGTACAGCGCCTGTGGCACCCAGCGGACCGATCACCTGTGTGATCTGTGTACCCTGCTGCAGGGCGAGCTGGAGCGGGTTCTGACCCGCTGCCAGCATTACACCGATGTCGTTGAACTGGGCTGTCAGGTTTCCGAGGCTGCCTGCTGCGAGCTGGTTTGCAGCACCGAAGCTCCGGGCACCCAGTGCCGCGCGGAGCTGCGCGTCCCGGAACTCACTCATCTGCAGGGTCGCGAGGCTGACCTTGCTGGTCATCTCGCCCAGCTCAGCCCCGCTGACACGGGCGGCTTCCCCGATCGTAAACCCGGCGCTGGCTGTGGCCTTAAAGCTCTGCTGAACACGCTGGCCTTCTGCCAGCGCCTGACGACCATCGGCCGTGATCAGCAATGAGAGCCTTGCAGTCACTCTTTCTCTCCGTTCATTGCCGCCCGGGCGCCGATCTCGATCATCTGCAGATCAGCCCAGAGCGCAGTGTTCACCCCGATCCCCGCGAGCTCGAGGCCAGCTTTCACGGCCGGGTAGTCCAGTCCGACGGCCATGACATTGCCGTCCGCCAGCGCCAGCAGCCGCCATTGAGTGCAGACCGATGCGTAGGCCTCGAGCGCGGGCAGGTTCTCTGGCCAGACCCCCTGATGCTCTTCGTCCTGAAGGAAGTGCGCCGGAATGGTGACTTCCCAGAGCGCTGCTTCCGCCTGCAAATCGTCCTTCGGTGCGTCTTCGGACCGTTCCAGAAGCGTGCCTTCGACAAAGGCACGTCCGGCCCATTTCAGTTTCCCACCCGCGCCTTTGTGATCGCGGCGATATAGGTGTTCAGCATGGCCATGCGTGCGGCGTAGTTCCCGAGCATCTGCCTTAGGAGTTCCTGGCTGAATGGGAGGGGGTGGTCGTCGTCGTCAGTGATGTCATCAAGGTCGACTACCGTTGCGAGCAGAAGGTTGCGGACATCCTCGGCCACGCGCAGATCGTATGCTTCGATCTCCTCTGAGGGCCTCACAAGGAACCTTGCCCTGAAAGTGTCCTCCCGGTGCGTGTCATCATCGATCGGTGTGAGCACCGTGACCGTGTGCCAAAACTTCGGCTCTTTCTCGATCCGGAACATGATTGTCCTCCTTCAGGTCAGCACAAGCGTCCACTGGTCGTTGCCGGCCGTGGGGATGGGTTTGAGGCGCAGCGGCCATTCGGTGATGTTTTGGGGCGTCTCAACGCCCTGCGGTCGTTGCATCTGAGCGGTCGGCGCATTCAGAGTGGCAATCCTGCCCGCGCCCACACCGTGCTGAAGGATCACCGGCACCTCATCCTGATTAAAGGCCGCTGCATAGGGGTCGTATGTGGTCAGCGGCACCGCCTCGAGCGTCATCTCGATCTGCTCGTCTTTGTCTGTAATCAGGATGGCCTCTGGCCCGACAAGAAAGCGCGGCTCGACCTGATTGCCGAAGGACATCATGAACGAGCGCATGACCAGCCCTGCGTTTCCGTCGAGTGTCAGCGACGTGAACGCGCGGCTGACCTGCTGCGGCCGCTGCCAGGCGCTCAGATCCACAGCGGGCCGGGCCTGTTCGGAAGGCAGGGTGAACAGACCGGTGAACTCGAACATCAGGTGCGGGATCTGGTTGGCACTCATCTCGATCGACACAGTGCCGCGCGTGCCCAGCATCACGAAGCGGGTGTTGCCCACAAAGAAGTGCACCGAAACGGCCTCCGGCTCTTCGGTGATCGGGTTGTAGGTCACAGAAGTGTTTGCCACGACGGTCTCGGCCACCCCACAGGCGCGCAGCAGCTTGCCCCAGGGCGGTGCGGTACCGGCAGTGCCGGAGGGCGCCAGTTCGACCTTGAAGGAGATCCGCGCGTGCAGCTCGACGGGCACCGTGCCCTGACTGCCGAAGTAAGGCTGCTCAAGTGCGCGATCGAGGTCGTTGCCTTCCATGCCGGACAGTGTGACTTCCTTGGCGAGGATGCCATCAGCTCCGTCCGGACCCGCATCGGTCCCGTAGGTGGTTTCGATCTCAGCCAGAAGGATCTTGCTGCGCCAGAAAATGGCCATGGCTCAGTCCTCCTTTTCAACGGGCTTAGAAGCAGGCTTCGAAGCGGGTTTTTGCGGGGTCAGCGTGCCGTCTTTTGAACGGGTGTAGCTGCCACCTTTCTGGGGAAGGTCAGACATCAGGAGATCCTCAGCTGGTCTGCGATCGCAAAATCGATCTGGTAAATGAATGTGCCCTGCTGTGAGCTCACGAGCTCGGCACGCACGAAACGGAATACACCCACAGAGTTCTCCGGCGCCCAGCCGACGATCGCTTCAATGATGCGCAGGATGAACCCGCGCAGATCATCGAGCACACGGCGGGCTTCCGGGCTGCTGTCACGCACGGTCAGAACCACGCTGACACCCTCCGAGATGTCCTGTGTGTAGGCCCCGGACATTGCATCGGGTTCACCGCCCTGCATGCCGGCAGGCAGCACGTGGGCCGCGGGCGTGACCTGGGGGAACTGGCGCGCCCGGGTCAGTTCGGCAAGATTGCCGGCACCGCGGACGCGGCCGGTAAGCTCCGGGATCTCGGATCCAAGCCGGGTCCTGAAGGCGGCAATCATCAGATGAACCCTTTCAGGCTGGTCTCAGTCAGCGGACGATCGCGGTCTGTAAGGCGCGCGCCGGAACTGCCTGAGCCTGCGGCTTCCGCACCCTCGACGGGCAGCGTTACAGAACCCGCTGCGATCCCCTCCAGCGATTTCATGGCGGCTTTGTAGTCCGCCTCGATTTTCGGGTTGGCCTCAAAAATGTGGAGCTTGTAGATCGCGATATCGAGTGCAAGAGACGCCACGAGCGGTGGCACGGCTGCCATCGGAAGCGCATAGCGTTTGGCCAGATAACCGTCGATCAGCGCATCCGTATCCGAGATTGCCTGATCGATCACAGTCTGATCGATCGTGTCCGTTGCCACATCACCCCGGTCGGTCAGCTGAACCAGCAGGTTTTCACCGAAGCGCGCTGTCAGATCTGAAAGGGTGGTATAAGGCACGGGTCCGGCATCCTCGTCTCAGGGGCAGGGCGGGCAGAACTGCCCACCCCGGGGGGTTACGTCTCGCGGAGCTCCGTCACGCTGACGATCAGGCGGGGATCATCCTGCAGCAATGTGAACTCCGCATGGGTGAGCTCACTGGCGTTGATCGTCACCGGCTCTTTTGTGAAGTGCCGGCCGCACCGCCAGCGCCCCTTTTTCGGGCCGACCACAGTCACCTCCAGATTTTCCGGGCCCCGCATGTCGGGGGATCCGACGGGCGGTTCGGCTGCGACGGCGGTTTCCGCCGCAGCCACGTCGCTCTCCTGAGGGGCATGGGTGGTGTCAGAGGCAGGCGCGGCCTCGGGCGCTGCCGGAGCCGTATCGGCCGCGCCTGCGTCCGGCGGTGTCACAGCCGCCGGATCAGGAGCCGCAGCCGCGCTATCCGCGCCCTTGGCCTTGTCTTCGGGGGTGGCGGCGGGTGCGTCGCCCGCCGCCTTCTGCGTCACATTTCCAGCAGCCTGCTGGTCATCGGTCGACGCTTTGGCGGGTTTCTCCGCCTTTGTATTCTTCTTGCGCGGTGCCATGTCCGGGCCCTCCGTTTGCATTCATGGTGCGGGCCTTCCACCCACCCGGTCACCGGGGCCGCATCCGGAGCGGCCTGCGTTCAAGGCGGGGCACGGTGACTTCCCCTTCGATCTGGTTGCGGGGGCGGGACTTGAACCCGCGACCTCCAGGTTATGAGCCTGGCGAGCTACCGACTGCTCCACCCCGTCTCAGGTTTTCAGAGCCAGTCGGCGACCATCACGCGGGCAGTGCCGCGCCAGATGTTGGTTGCACCGGCCGCATTCCGTTCTGCGTTGATGAGCTCGTTGGCGGCACCTTCCAGCTCCTGCGGCACCACCAGCAGGCGGCCCCGGAGACCGAGCTTGCGGCCGTGATCGCCTTTCATATTGCCGATGGCGACACGGGCGGTCTCGTAGTTCTGGGCATCAAGCGTCTGACCGGAGCCCCAGCACATCTGCCAGAAGGCGTAGCCGGTGTTGTTGCGGCCATCGACGCCGTAGACGAATTCTTTGTTGTTGAAGACGTTCGCATCCGTCGGGCTGTCCATAGCGACAAACTGGGGGCTTTCCCGGTCCTGGTAGATGATGGGCTTGACGGCCCGGCTGTCATCCATCAGGAACCATTTGGGGCCTGCACCGCCGTCAGTGTTCGCCACCGTGATGTTGTTGCCGTCCTTGTCGATAACAGGATGGTCTGTGTCAAAGAAGTTCTGGCCATCATAGCACTCGTTGTCCCAGCCCGCCTCGAGCGCGCCGAAGCATTGCTGATCCGGGTGCGCTCCTGTTGCGCGGCCCATTTCCGTGAAGAGTGGATTGTAGATGCCGAGATTGTCGTCTTTGATGTGGTTGCGCTGAACAGTGACCGTCAGCTCAAAATCTCTGTTCTTGATCGTGTAGTCATGCTCCATGATCGCCTGGAGCACACGCGGGCCGATCCATTCGCGCATGTTGGGGAGCTGACCGAGCCAGCCGTAGGTGTTCTCGGATGTGGTTGAGGGCACCGTTGTGGCGATGGCGCCATACTGGCTTTCGACCTGGCCGAGGCCACCCTGATAAAGGGCGCTGAAGCCTGCGCGCAAGTCGTTGAGGGATTGTGCTGTTACTTCCATGGAAGGTCTCCTTTAGGCCGCTGCGGCTGTTGTGAGGGCCTCGTCGAAACGGACCCAGACACCGCGGGCATCGACCCCTTCGATCGTGCCGGCAGGCGACCGGGTTGCGGTGCCGTCGGTTCTGGCGACCGTCTGGTCATCGACGGCGTAGGCCAGCGCACCGATGTCGGCGGCGGTGATTTCGTCAGCGGCTGCAGAATTGGCGAAGACGAAGGTGCCTGTCCGGAAGTAGACGGTCTCATCACCGTCTGCGCCGGTCGCATTGCTGACATCCTTCAGTGCCACGCCAGCCCCCACCAGACCGACAGCCGTCTGTCCGTTGGTGATAAAGCCTGCGGCATTGCGCATCAGGAGAGCGCCGGTGAAAATCACAGCGGTTGCGGCGGCTGCGCCTTCGCGCAGATCGCCTTCGACACGGGGCGTGGTGCGCCCTTTGCTCAGCGGGGGCATTAAGCGGTCTCCTCATAGGACTGCAGCGACTTCTGGTAAGTCTCGGGATCAAGGCCCAGCTGCGTTGCGATCTGGCTCTGGCTTGCGTTCAGAGCGGTTGTGGTGCCTCCTTTGTCAGGAGGGTCTTCTTTAGTGTGCGTCCGGGTCAGTTTCGGAGCCGCCTCCATTGCGGCCACGGCGGCGTCGGGATTGGCCTGATGCATCGTGATCCAGTGATCGCGGGACTGCGGACCAAAGCCCGCGCGTTTTTCAGACACGGCCTTCTCAAAGAAGTCCTCCGCGGCCTGAAGGGCCTTGCCCTCTGTGAGGCTGGCGATCTGCGAGGACAGATCCTTTACGGAGCTCTGCAGCTCAGCGATGAGGCCGTCCTTGTCGCCGGCAGCACCTGCGGCCTGTGCGGCGGCAACGATAGCAGTCGTGTCAGCATCGGCATTGAGGCCAAGCGCTGTGCCGATATCGGTCATCGCGGATTGCATGGCAGCCGAACTGCCTTTGCCGCTTTTGTACGAGCGCATCGCCTCGGCGATCTCGTCGTCGGTGGCGGTTCCTGCGATGCCCAGCATCTCGATCAGTTTTGCGCGGAAGTCCATTCCGGTCTCCTGTTGATGGAGCGAGGCCATGCCCCGCAGATTTGGTTTGTTCACCAGACTGGCGCGCCCGATCATCCGGATCGTCTTGCTCTCGTCGTGGAAAATGACAGGGCTGATACCGCGATAGGCGCGCGAGGCGACCAGTTGTTCGCCCTCCGCTGTCCATTCGACCTTTCCCCAGATCCCGTCGTCCCGGGCTTCCATGGCGACGATCCAGCCGCGTGCCGGTGCGGGCTGCCCTTTCGGGGCTGCAAGATCCGTTGCGTGGTTTTCGTCGATGGGAAGGCGGTCATCACCGGCAAAGCTCAGTGCGATGATCTCTTCGGCATCACTTACATGGTAAGGCCCCCGTTTGTCGTCTGTGCGGATCGTGCCGTTCTCGCCTGCGGGGAGCAGGTGCACCCATTCCGGCGCAGTTCCGGTTTCTGCCGCTTCCGGCAGGAACTGAGCACTCATGAGGGCTGTGAGGTGATCGGCAACTGTCATGCAGCGTTTGTGCCGCAGTCGTCAGCGCCGATACATCCGCAACCAGTTGCGGTGGTCTGTCAGGGGATCCTGCGGGGACGTTAGGCTGCGCGCCCGTGCCCGGTCAATCCTCGCCGGCTTCCTCCAGCCATTCTTCAGCCGTGATGATGATCAGGTCACGGTCTTCGGCGGAGATCCCGAGGAAGGGCCGGGCCGGGATATCCCCCCAGGGGATCGGCCGGCCGGTGGCAGTCTGACCGAAGGCACCCTTACGCGCACCATACTGCATAACAGCTGCCTGGATTTTGTTGGTGCCGATCTCCAGCCGGCGGGGCCCTGCATCCCTGAAGAAGCTTCGCCGAAGGGGCAGCGTGTCTGCATTTGGCCCGAAGAGAGGCCGGGGATCGGCCGTCTGACCACGCCTGACATAGGCGTCGATCGTAGCCTGCGATTTTGGTGCCCACCGCGTGCCATCCGGCGCCACCCCGGCTTCAAAGCGCTTCTCCGTCCTGTCCTCGAGCAGATCGCCCAGCACGTTGAAGACTTCCGTCATGTCGGACAGCCGGCTTTCGAGCTCTGCGAAGACGCGGTCGACGCCGGCATCGTTGATTTCAACCGTATACATAGCTATGTTCCTTCGCGTGAGGCGGTGTACCTCGATTGGGAAGAGGGTTTCATCCCCGGAACTGATGCAGGTTCAATTCCTGCCCCGTCTCACAGACTTCCATCGATCAACTCAACGCCCCGTCCGATCAGGGATCTCAAATCGCTCAGAGATACCGTCCGGCCGGTGCGCAGGGTGTTCACAATCCCGAGGCGCTTGTCCTTCACGTTGATCCGGATCACGGCCTTCAGCCCGCCTGCCGGCTGCAGGAACACGAGCAGAAGCGCCGGTGACGAACCGGAGCCGTCGAATAGCACTGCGTCAGGGCGGGTCAGGTGCTCCGGCATACGCCTGAACCATTCAAGATCGAGCGGATCCACCTTATCCGGCCTGAACGCATGGCGGATATCACTGTCGCGCACGAAGACATCCGCACTGCGCGGTGTCGTTCCGCGCGCCTCCGCAGCGCGGATCCAGCCGGGCTTCAGGACCCCGGCAATATGGAACCGGCCCCGTTGTGGCTCAGACAGCGCCAGCGACACGAAAGAGGAAAACTCGCGCCCCAGCGCCTCAAAGGCACTTTGCGGCCAGCTCTGGGCCCAGTCGGCCCCGAGTGCAGTCGGCAGGACTTCCAGTTTGTCACTCAGTGCGCGGACGGTCTGACCGACCGTTGCGCCCGGTGCATAATCCCAGCCCTTGTCGATGCCCGCCGGCGCGCCGGTGCGCGGATCCCGCTCGGCCCAGTCCGGGGGCAGCTTCACATCAGGTTTGCCGCCGACACGGATAGCGCCCGCATAGGTCCGGGCACCCCGCACGAAACAGGCACATCCCCAGCCGTTGATCGGATAATGCGTATTCCAGAACGGGTGATCGACCGGCAGGATCAGGCCGTCCCAGCTCAGGTGCTCGGGCCGGTAGTTCTCCGCGCCTGAGTGCCGGTAGACCAGGTATCGGAAGCCCCCGGCAAAATGCTGAGCGTAGCGACCAGCCGCCCTGGTCGTTGCAAGGTTGGTCCGGTAGATGACTTTCGTGCGCCACGCCTCGCCACGCTCGGTCCCTTCGCCCGTCCAGCCGTGCCAGCCGCGCCGTTCGACAATCTCACGGAAGTCCCGCCGGAAGTCCTCCAGTGATGTGCCCTGTGTTATTGCCTTATCGACGGCGGCGGCCAGGTCCGCCAGCAGATCTGCCTTCGTCGCACCGGCCACCATGAACGCGCGGTCATGCTGAGCCCTGCTGATATCATCCCAGCGGGCCGTGGGAACCAGATCGCCGAGCCGGAGCCGGAAGGCCGCGGCCTGCTCTTTGAACGGCCTCCTGAAGACGGCTCTGACAGGCTCAGCCATCGCCCACTTCCGCCCGCCCTCCGGCCTCGGCCGCGATCAGTGCATCGGCCAGCAATTCCGAGAAGGTCGTGGCATTGAGATCGGGGTAGGCTGCGAGCCACATCTCCCGGGCTTCTTCCAGTGAGCCCGCCTGCGCCAGCATGGTCTCCAGCTGCTCAAGCATGGCCTGAATGAGGGGCGTTGCCTCATCGACCATCCGGTCGGTCAGATCGTCGTCCGGGGATGAGCCGCTGAGCGGCCCTCTCAGGCCCTCTGAGGCCTGACGGGCCTCTCTGCCCGCAGAAACGTCCAGGCGCGCTCCTACCCGTTTAAGAATCGAGCTCCGGCGTTCAAATTCAGTTCCGTCATCTGCACCGGGCGGGTTTCCGGCGCCCGAGGCCAGAATTTCCTCATTTTTGGCCGGTTCCTCAATCCCGATGCGGGTGTAGAGCTGCTTGGTTCCGACCCGGAACCCCAGCGGGACCAGTTTCCCGATCGCATCCGTGAGCCCGGCAATGTCCTCAGGCTCCGGCCGTGCGATGGAAACCACCGGGTAATTCTCCTGAGGACCATGGTTGAGATCCACGAAGGGCCGGATCAGATCCCGGTTGATGATGGCCGACAGCGCGCAGGCATCGGCCGTCTCGATATCCTCCTGAACCTCGCGGTGCTCTTTGCCGGATCCCAGACCGCCTGTCTCGGCATCCGTGGTCGCGGTCTGCCCGAGTACGGCCTTCGAGATCTGTTTGTCCAGCCAGTCCGCGCGCCGCTCGTAGTGGTCCGTGCTGGCGCCCACGTTGGAGCTTTCCACAAAGTCGATCGACATGCTGTCCGGAATGATCGCAGCACAGTCGCCGGCGATGTTCGCAACAGCGTTAAAAAGGGTGTCCTTGTCTGCCTCCGAGGCTCCGGCACCCCATTTGCCCACGCGCACCGGCTGGCCATAGGTCTGTGTGAAGATTGCCCAGTCGCGCTCGGTGTAGCCCTTGAACATCCAGTTCCAGGTGGCGACCCGCGCCAGCCCGGAACGCAGCGCCAGCCCGGATTTGGCTTTCATCTGAGCAAAGATGAACTTGAAGGCGGGCAGGGGCATTTCCTGCCCCTGATCATCGAGCATCACAGGCGTGGCCAGATCCCGGCGTTCAAAACGGAACCAGCGCGGGTCCCGCCATTCCAGCCGCTCCGGCTGCCATTGCCCCATCGACGTTTCCCAGATGATTTCCGTGAAGCTGTAGCCTTTGCCGATCGCATCCAGAATGTCGAAGAGCTCAAGCGCCAGCTCCTTGCGGCGGATCCAGCGGCGGATATCTTCAGCGATTTTCTCATCCGGCCCGCTGTCGGTCCCGGGCTCGACGGTGATATCGAGCTGACTGACAGACCTCCGCCTTGTGCCCAGAACACCAAGGTAATGCGGATTGCGCTCCTCGATCGTTTCCGCGAGTTCGAGATACTGCAACGGATCTCCCTGATCCGACGCGCGCAGAATGGACGCCAGCCGCCCCGGGGTCAGACCGTCACCGGGATATCCGGAAACCGGAGAGCGCACGCTGCCCAGTGTGGGGGCTGCAACCTCTTTACGGAGCTCGGCCCGTTTCATGGGCCGTCCGAAGCGGTCAAAAATCACAGGCTGCCTTGCCATGTTAAGGTTTCCTCGTCAGGGGGTTTCAAGGGCGCGCCGGATCATTCCGGGGCTGAGTGAGCTGATCACGAGCTCGCGCACTTCTTTGCTGGCTTTTGCGCCCAGCGTGTATGTTGTGCTGACCGGCTCAACCGTCGCCCATGATCCGAAAAGCTCCAGGATCCCGGGCGTCTCGTTGATGGACAGGATGAAGTCGCCCTTCAGCCGCTTCAGACGAGCGGCGAGCACCACAAAGTCAGACGGCTGGAACACGTCCTTGCCATAGTCCGTCTCGCATCCCGCATAAGGCGGGTCGAGATAGAAGAGCGTGCCCTTCCGGTCGATCCGGTCGAGAAACACCTTGAAATCGGTGTTCATCACGGTCACACCGGACAGCCGTTCGTGCAGCGCCTCCAGATCCGGCTCAAGCGTTGTCAGATTGAAGCGGGCGCTGCGGTCGGCCGAGACGCCGAATGTGCGCCTGTCCACCCGGCCGCCGTAAGCGGTTCTCTGCAGGTAAAGAAACCGCGCTGCGCGCTGCAGGTCAGTCAGGGTGTCCGGATCCACCAGCATAAGCCGTTCGAAGTTGGCCTGCGTGGTGATCTGAAAGCGCAGCAGATCCAGAAATGCGACGTAGTGCTCCTGCAGAACCCGGAAGAGCGTATACACATCCCGGCTCCGGTCATTGATGAATTCGGCCTTCGCGGGCGCGGAGCGGCGCAGGAAGATCCCGCCCATACCCACAAAAGGTTCGGCATAGGTGGTGTGCTCATGCGCGTCGATCAGCCGGCAGAGGCGTTTGGCGAGGTTGCGCTTGCCACCGATGTAGGGTGCTACCGGCTGGGCGGTGCTTTTCCGTTTACTCATGGTTAAGAGGCTTTCGTTAGGTGGTCGCATGAAGGCGGCCCTAACAGTCACGGGGTCGGCGGGGATCATTCTACCGCGACCCCCGTGTCGGTAGCTGCGTCAACAGCTGCTGGCCCTTCGCTTTCCGGGATGATTTCCCACCAGGTGGAAAGCACGGTCACATCGGGATTGCCAAAGGGTTTCAGATCTGAAGCGTTGCGGATCAGATCGCGCGCATAGTTATGTGCATCGACCTCAACCAACCCATGGCGATCAAGGCAAAGCCGCAGTTCGCGCTCGGTGCGCTCGTTGAGAGGCAGCATCCGCCAGTATTGAAAGGCCTTTTGAACGCGTTCAGGAGAGAAAGGCATCAGACCTGCATCTCCAGTTGTTTTTCGGTCGGAAGCACGTCAGGGATTTCCCAGATCCAGGCGCCCGAGGCCAAGGGCAGGCGCAAGAGTGCGGAACGCATATCCTGCTGCCAGCGGGTGAACCCCATTTCCGAGCAGGCGCAGAGCGTGTGACCGGGTGGCCATCCCATCAACCATTCCACGAACAGCGGATTGAGGCGCGCTTTCCCATTCGAAGCCAGCCGCCTCGCTGCGGCGCGCCCATGTGTAGATCTCGCGTAGCGATATAGCCGGTGCCAGGTGTCCCGAGCTTTCGAGCGCGCGAGACCACTCCTCGACTTCGGAGGGTCCGGGCGGTGCGAGCGGCCTTTGCGATAAAAGGGTGTCGAAGATCTCGGGGCCGGCCAGTTCGCCGCTTGCGCAGGAAGTGGCGTCCCGCCAGCGGTATATTTCATGTTTGGGCTGCCCTTCGCGCCATCTGAGCCTTTCGGTGTCCCCCAGGCTCTCGCCTGGTTCTCGAGCCCCACCGTTCTCTTGCGGCCATCCGGGTCCAGTCCCGTTGGAGACGTTCCTGACGGGAGTGTCCGACCGCCCCGGGGGATATCCGGCGTCATCCACAGAGCTTCCACTCTGCGCGTGAAGTCGTTGTTGCCCGCGGCCGAATTGCCATTCTGCGCTGGAGTTCCTGCCATTGGCGTCGGCCAGTTTTGAACCGCTTCCTGAAGATCCGGCCCGCCCGCGCCCCGCTCTTGCCGTTTGCTGTTTGCGCCACCGCTGATTGCCTTCGCTGTGGGCCAGTATGAATACGCGTTGCCGTTCGTGCGACGCGCCTGTTTCTTCCGCCGAGAATAGGCCAGCCGCAACGCCGAAACCCATTCCGCGCAGGTCACGCACGACATCTTCGAGACCGAGGGAGAGGTGCCCGGCGACATTCTCGAAAAAACACCATGTCGGTTCCAGTTCCCTGACAATCCGTTTGATGTCTGGCCAGAGGTGCCGCGGGTCGTCTTTTCCTTTGCGTTGTCCCGCATGGGAAAACGGCTGACATGGGTATCCGGCAAGGATGGTATCACAGATCCCTCGCCATGGCCTTGCGTCGAAGGTTTTGAGATCGTCCCAGATTGGAGCTGAGTGCATGTATCCATTGCGTTGAGCGGCAATAAGGCGCTTTCGGGCTTCGGGTTCGATTTCGACGTAACAGGCGGTGGCAAAGCCCGGCTCGGCAAGTTCAAGACCCATGTCAAGTCCGCCGCCGCCTGCGCACAGGGAGAGGCCGTATCCGGGAGGTAGCACCACATCAGACACTGCCTCTGATCCGCGCACCTAGGGGCGCCCTGAACTGGTCACGCACCTGAGCGTCCCGGTCCCGACGTGGTTCCATCTCCAGACGTCTTTGCGCTCGCTCGTGGCGCTTGTGCACATTCGCGGCCCGGTACCCGTATTCAACCCAGCGCATGCGGCTGGCGAAATGCGCCAGCGCCAGCGCGATCGCATAGTCGCCGTGGCGTTTTCTGCCCTTCTTGTCCTTGGCCTCGCCTTTTTCTGTTGTGCGGATCTCGGGGACCCGCGGAATGCCGCGCACCACTTTAACCGCCCGGAGGTCGCCAAGGTGGTCCTCGTCGGGCGCAATCGCGATCGCATCGTCTTCGAAGGCGGTTTTAAGGGGCGGCATATGCAGCCGGTACCAGTCCTGTGTGAACTTGATCGCCCAGACGAGCCCGGAGCCGTCCTCGTCTTCGCGCAGCCCGAATTTCCGCCCCATATCTTCGGCCACAGTCCAGCCCATGCCGGTGGCATCAAAAGCGGCACCCAGCAAGCGGTCGCGCACCTTTGTCATCACCATGGCCGTGATCTGCTTCTGTTCGTCGCCGGGCACGTTGCGCATCTCGACCGTGAGCGCTTCGACACGTTTCATGTTTGGCAGGACGGAAAGAAGGCTCAGCACAGAGAGGTCCGCGACCCGCGCAAAGTCAAAACCCAGCGCATAGCGCAGATCCATATCAAGCCGGCCGAGTTCTTCCTCCAGCTCGTGCAGGAACGGGATGAGGAACAGCTGCTGCTCCAGTTTGCTTTTCTGAAGGTAGTCAGCCGGGAGCTCGAGGCGCAGCACCGGCGCCTCGGCTGTCATGCGGGCTTCAATAAGCGGTGCGGGAAGCCAGGCACCGCTGCTCTGGCTGGGAATACAGAACAGCTCCTCGTCCGCGCCGTCGCCGTAGAAGTCGATCAGATCCTGCCGCCACTTTGCCTCGCCCTCCGGAGACCACTCCTGACCACTGACCAGACAGATCCGCTCGTAGAGGCCGTCCTTCAGGGCATCGTCCAGATCGATCCGGAGGTGTGCGTAGGGCAGGCGTTCCGCAAGGATGTCCTGTATCTGCTCATTGAAGGTGTTGTCAGCCCCGTCATGGGTGGAGCAGACGATCACCTGACCACCCCAGATCAGGAAAGCCATCGCCGCTTTGATCAGCTCGCCCAGATCATCAACAAAAGCCGCCTCATCGATGATGATCACACCCTCTTTGCCGCGCAGGCCGCGCGGGGCGGAGGACAGCGCCTTGATCTGGTAGCCCGAGCTGAACCGGATCCGGAAAGTCTGGATCGATTTGTCGCCGTCGGTGTCACCTTCCTCAAAAAGCCCGTCCTCGATCTGAGACGCCGCGATGTTGAAGGCGCGCGCCCACATAGCACAGGCGTCGACGAACTCCCGGGTCATCTCCTGTGAATAAGAGATATACATGGCGTCCATGCCGCGCCGGGATTTGGGTCGCGACGCGCGCAGCACGGCATAGGCGGCGAGCCCCCAGGTCAGACCGATCCGTCGGGATTTCTCGACGAAGAGCACCTTTGTCGAGACCGTGTCCAGCAGGCCAACTGTTTTCGCCTGATAGGGCAGCAGGACAGCAGGCAGCCTGCCGTCCTCTGGCTTCCCCCTCGCCAGCTCCAGCACAGCGTCCATCGACGCCCGGCGCTGGCGTTCCCAGTCTTCTTGTGAAACGGGCGCGTTCATGTTTCCGGTCCGTATCGATAGGCTTCCCGGCGTTTCGCTTCTTCAGCCGTCGTGCCCTCCAGCCGTTGAATGACCTTGCGAAGATGATCGATCATTGCCGCGCCGCGCATCATCGCATCGACGTCTTCCTCGACGTGGGTCGCGTGCATCGCGTTTCCGAAATTCTGTCTCGCGCGATCGCGAAGCTCTTCAGCCATGTCTCCGGGAGTGCCCATCAAACGCTCTCCCAATATCCGCCGCGCAACCAGCCATGCCAGTGACCAACGTGGTTCACTGATGGATTGAGTGTCGCGGCACTTGTGCTGCCGTTCCAATGCCAAGTCGGCCCGGGGCCTTCTGGTTTGAACCGGTTGCCCACGACAAGCACGCCTTCATGCCCGCTGCCCGATGGACAGAAGTACCGAAACAGGATCTCGCCATCCTCGTCGGGAGGTTCGGTCAGAAAACTGCCCGGAAGCTTGCGGCGGTAAAACTCGGCCGGATCATTATCAAAGCAAATAGCCCGGATCATGCGCTGGCCTCCGGGTGGGTTTCAAAATGGATCGTATAAGGTGTGCCGCGCCAGTGCCGGACCAGGACGGTCCACTCGCCGTCCTTCAGCAGCTCTTTGCGGCCGAAAAACCGGGCCAGCCACAGGGTCAGGCGACCGGCAGAAACTGTGTTCCGGTTGGCGATCAGGATTTTCGTCTGCGCTGCGGTAATCACGCCGCAATTCCCAAAATGCTTGCCTTGATCTGCTCCTCGAGTTCTTCGGACATACCGGCCTGCCGCACAGCTTTCGCACCGGCCTCTGCCGCTTTTTCACGCTCTTCCCGGGCAATGCGTTTCCGGTCATCCTCGAGCAGCTTCTCGCGCACGGCCGAGGAGCCCATCAGATCCTTCAGCATGCGGCCGAGGTTCATCAGGTCGCCTGCCGGCAGATGCCCGTCGCCCTCGCGCACGGACCGCATCATCTGCATCGCGGAGGTTGCGATCATGGTCATCAGCGTGCGGTGCATGTCACTTTCCGCCTCGAGGTCCATGTCCGAGAGCAGCGTCTCAGCCATTGAGAAGGCCTCGCGCTGATCCTTCAGCATCTTGGAGAAGTTGCCGACGGCCGTCTTGCCCACCCGGATCGAGATGCCATCAACCTCGAGCAGCGTGTTGAACTCCTCGGTCACCTCAATGATGTCACTGAAACCACGATCGCTCAGCATCTGCTTGAGCCGCTCGACAAACTCTTCGGGGACGAGGTCCAGTTTCTTTGGCGGGGGCATCTCAGACGTCCAGTCCGAATGGCAGGATGCCCGGAACCTGCCGGTGGCCCTGGGCGGTTTCGCGGCCCGCACCCGTCAGTTTCACGATCATCAGCGCGCCAAGGCGCTCGACCTCCACCAGCCCGCTGGCCTCAAGCCAGGCGATCACCTGATCCATCTGATCGGACGTGGTCTGCAGCCCTGCCGCACGGCATCCGATCAGCAGCATGTCCGGGTTCAGGCTGCGCTCTGGCTTGGTCTCCTCAAGGTGGCGGAGCACCGTGTAGCGGCGCTTTTCCATCAGCACGCCGGGAAGCTCATTCTGCCATGTCGTCATCTCTTGTCCTTTCGTTCTGCGGCGCGCAGGGCACTCACGTGAAAACTGTGCATCATGTTCGAGAGCACGCGGATCTCCGCGGTGACCGTGCCGGTCAGCTGCTTGAGCTCCACATTAAGAGCCGAGAGATCACTCTGCCGTGCAACGGTCTCCATAGACCGCTCTACCCCGTGCACACGGGAAGACAGCGAGCTGATATCTTTGCGCAGGCTGCCCACGTCGTCGGCAACGCCTGCGAGATCCTCGTCCATGGTCTTTACCTTGCCAGCGAGGTCATCAGAGGTTTTTGCGGCCTTCTCTGCGGCGGCTGTGGCAAAGGCTTTCTGCCGCCGGTCGAACCAGAGGATCACAGCAGAGATTATCGTGAACAGTCCGATCATCAGCGCAATGATCACATTGGCGTTCTGCAGGTCTTCCATCGTCAGCATGTCAGTAAAGCACCCATGCGATTGCTACCCAGAAACCGGCGGCACAGCTGAGTTCGACAGTGATCCTGAGAGCAGCTGTTCTGGGGCCCGCGGCGCGGGCCAGAATGACAGGGATCATCACCGCATAGAGACCGAGGGCCACGATCACCGAGAGCACTTCGGGCGCCGGATGCATCTGCCAGAGATCAAAGCCGTCGGACATCAGGAACCGGGCGGCCACGTAGTAAGACCGCTCCAGCACCAGTGCCACACAGCCGATCGCCACGGTTGCCTTGAAGCCAAGGTCCATCGCGGTCTCCAGCAGTGTTCCGTAGGGCGCTCTCAGAACCCGCACTGCCAGCAATACCAGAATGGCGATGAGCGTCAGGTGGCTGGCGACCGTGTAGGCGTTCTGTTCCATCAGACCTTGCCCCGCCATGTCTTCAGACCGTCTTTGACGGTGTGACCGCCCATATAGAGGCCCATGTAGGCTACGCTGCCCTGAATGAGCACAGCCCATTCCATCGGGGGCAGGGCGATTTTGAAGATCGCATTCAGGACGTGCAGCAGCACTGCGTTCCAGAGCCAGAGAAAGCCGATCACATACATGCCGGCCGGTCTCCAGGCAGCCTGCCAGCCGCCCTTGGCCGTCTCTGCCAGCAGCAGGGCCTCGCGTGTCTCTGCCTCTGCAATGGCGAGCTGGACCATCTCAGGGGCAATGCCCTCAACACTGACGATGGCGCCCTGAACAAGCTCGGGATTGTCTGCCGCGAACTCTTCGAGCATGCCGGGATCTACGCCGACGCGCTCAGCGACTGCGCCAGCAACCTGCTCCGCGAGCCGGGTGTTGCCCGGGCCGATCCGGTCAGAGAGGATACGCCTGACCAACGGCGCGCCGATTTCCGCTGCAAGGCCGATCAGGGCGGAGCTCATCTCAGTTAACCTCGCCCGGTGCGGGCTCCGGATAGGGATCCGGATACTCAAACCACCAGTTCCCGCCATGACCCTGAATGCAGGCCGTTTCGTCCTCTACAACGGCGACTGTATGAGATCGGGCATCAGGTGACCCGAAGATGACGATCTGTCGACCGGCGGCGTCAGATCCGACAAAAACCGGAGCCTCCCCGCGCGCCTCAAGCAGTCCTGCCTTCAGGATGTCGAGGTGCAGACAATTCGCAGCCACCGGCCCGGGAAGGACCAGAAAGACCGCAAGGGCCAGAAGGGTTAAAAAATGCAGATTGCGCATAGGTCAGAAGCTCCTCAGTTTGCGTGCAAGGGAAGGCAGGGTGTTCTGGATTTTCGCGGCAAGGACGTCCCGGTATTTCCAGGTGTACCAGAGGGCGAACAACAGCGCGTTCAACAGCACAAGCGCGACAAAGACGGCGCTCAGGGACGGATCAACAAGGTCTGCAGCTCCGGATCCAGCGCCCACTGCGGTACCTGTCGCTGACGTCAGAGCGGTGTCTTTCGTCTTCTTTCGGGCATCCAGCCGTCGCTGCAGGGTTGAAAGAGTGGCCATCCCGATGATGCCGTCTACGGTAAGGTCATGGTCCCGCTGGAATTTCACAACAGCACCGACACGGACGCCCCGCGCATCCCGCCCGACGTCCAGACCAAGGCCAGCAAGGCCTGCGCGGATCTCCGCCATTTCGCTCCCGTCGATCGGTACGACGATACGGGCAAGCATTTCAGAAGGTGACCGGGCGGGCGCTGTGCCATAGTCGGCATCGCGCATCACGTCGAACTCTTCTTCCCGGCGTCTGACCAGACCGGGCAGAACCCGTCCCTTGGCTTTGCGCCAGAGACCCAGCCGTCTTTTCACCTCCGGCCAGTTACGGGCACTCCACGCTTTTACCCAGGAGGCACGGCCGATGGCGCCGGTGTTGAAATGGAAGCTGACGCCCGCGTCGAACTCGTGCTGCTTTGCCCCGGGCATCGTCCGGGCAACGGCCGGCTCGTAGTTCCGGTTCAGGGCCTTGCCCAGCAGATCAGAAGCCTCTCGCTTACTGATCTTCATACCTGCCTTCGGATTGATCACGCCGGAGGCTTTGGTCAGACCCGCCCCGATGGTCCAGATCCCGACGGGATCCCGATAGGCCTTCAGGACAACACCCTCATGGCGTTCCAGAAACGCAATACCTTCGGCGCTGGTTTTCATGGCAATGACCCCGGAAAAGACACGGGGCCCGGCGCGCCCGCGTTACCCTGTCAGAATGGGGCGAGCCTGAGCACGGATACATCCGCAACCAGTTGCGGATGTATCAGAACAGGGAGAGTTGGTCTGACGTGTTCGGAGAGCGCTGCTCGCCCGATAGGTATTTCCGGACGGTCACGTCAGACACATGCAGTCTGCGCGCGATTTTCGCATTCGACAAGCCTTTTGCGTTCAGGACCCGTGCGATCCACGGTTTGCCGATCGGTATGCGGCCCTTGATCCGGCCTGAAGCGGCACAGATGGCCCTGGCCTTTTCCACGCCCACCGTTCGCACCAGCTCCGAGTTGTCACCCGGTCGGTCCGGGAAATACATCTCCGCCCCGCCGAAGGTCAGCAGGAACTCCACGGCCATATCCGTGCCGAGAATATCGACATAGGATTTCAGGTTCGCAGGAGGGGGCGGGAGATCTGTCACTGGCGCCGCTTTCTCCAGCGGCGGGCGCGGTTGCTCAGCTTAGAGCCGCCACCGTGAACTGAGATCACAGAACCATTTTTGCTCAGAACATACCGGACGCCTTCCGCCACGAGGGTGCAGGGCGCTTTGTCCCGGCCCCCGGCCGCGTTCCGGGCGATCCGTTTGCGCAGGGTCTCGATATCCACGCCGTACACGCGCTCCAGATACCGGATCACGGCATGATCTGTGACACGTGCGCGGCCGGGTTTCATCGTCTGCCCCTGCCGAAGTCGAAGTCGATATTTGCACGTCTGCCCCATGCTTTCAGGGCCTGAACGACCTCGTCGATCTTGTCGGCTTCGCGCAGCATGTCGATATCGGCCGGAACCGACGACCAGTGATCCCCGAAGCGGGACCGGACGAAAGCATTCAGGCCGGCACGGCCGGGCCGGTCGAGCGCTCCGGCGTCCCCCAGCTTCTTCCAGAGCACATGCACCAGCCGCAGATCCGCCCGCGGGGCCTGCGGGTGCGAGCGCCGGCTTCCGGATGCTTTGAACCCGTCATGCTTCAGACGCTCAAGCACGGCCGTCATTTCGGCCTCGGACATGTCTGACATGCTCTCCTTGCCGCAAACCTCGAGCTGCAGTGCGCGGCGGTCGTCTTGATTGAGACCTAACTCGCGACAGCCGACGTGGATCAGTTTTTGCAGCGACCGGCTCATGACACACCCACCGTGCCACGTCTGGAGACGAAGGGTGCGCGGCCGACCCAGAACTGATCGGACCGCGCAAGCTTAACCAGCGAATACTTGATGCTTCTTGCCTTGAGCCGTTTCTCCCGGGGCAGCCGGTTGTCAAAACGCTCCAGTCCGTTGACGACTGTGCTGTGGTCACGATCGCCGAATTCCCGCCCGATAGCGGCCATGGAAAGATCGGTCAGTGTCCGGCAAAGATCGTAGGCGATCGCTCGGGCCTCCACCTGATGGACAAAACGTTCGGGGCCTTCCAACTCCGAAATCGGGATGTCGAAGTGCTCACTGACAGCCTGTTTGATGTCGTCAATGGTGATCCCTTTCATGCCGCCAAAGCCCCCAGTTCCTGATCAGAGAGCTCTGCCCAGAGGATCCAGAAACCCCGGAACACGCCGGTGCCATGCTCCTTCAGCCAGAAGGCATGCATGTCTGCCATGTCATCAAACCCGTCCTGCCGGGCGAAGGTGTTGAAAGAGGCAGGTTCAAGGGCCGCTTCAACGCCTGGAAACACACCGGCGCCCACGAAGGCCATCTGGTCTGTCTCAATGTGCAGACGGATCGGTTTGACCGCCACACAGATCGGATCGGGGATGATCTTGCGACAGAACCGGGTGCGCATGCCTTGGTAAAGCTGGACGGCCTCGCCGACACGGGCGTGGCGCTTGCGGTCCCCCCGGATCGTACCGATCTTGGTGCCATCCTCGATCCGGGGCGAGAACCGCTTTTTGAAGCTGTATGCAACCATCAGGCTTCTACCCGGAAGAATTTCCAGTGCGGCAGGGCAACCCGGTCAACGGCGCCACCCCGGAAGCCGACGACCTCCTCGCGGTGAATAATGCGCTCGCCTTTAGCCTCACCGGGATGCGAGTAGAGGATCTTTCCGACGATCAGCTCGTCCTCCGCAATGACCTCGAAGGCTGCCTGAAGATCCTCCAGATCGGTTTCAACAAACTGATAGGTGTAGTTGTCCGAAAGGCGCGCATGTGGTTTGAAAAATACCTGAAGAACGGTTCCCATGATCTTACGCCTTTGCCATGTCGATGGAGACGGCCCGCCAGGGCGCATCGAAGCTGTCGCGCCGGTAGCAGCGCACATAGGATTTCTGGCCCACAACCCGCTGTGCATCGCGGATCGCATCCATGGCGCGGTTCCAGCGCTCCTCATCGATGTCGAGACGCATCAGGCGGATGATCTCCGCCCGGTTCACCTGTCCGGCCTTGTCCGTGTGGAAGGCGTTGGTGATCACCGCGCGGATCTCGGGACGGGCATCTTCGGCCCATTCATTCAGGCACTGATCGACCAGTTCCTTTGCGACCTGCAGCTCGGGCCCGAAGTCGATAAAGTCGGCGATCCGCACCTCGACCTTCATCAGGCCGTCAAAAGAGAGCAGGGACTTATTGCCTTTGCGCCCGCCGATGGTGGTGCCGTATTCCTGTGCAAGGATCCCTTCAAAGGCCATGATGTCATCGAGAACATGCGCCTTCAGGCGGCTGATCTGACCACTGGCGGCGATCCAGAAGCCCAGAATTTTGCGGACGGTCTCGTCCTCTAGCTGGGTCTGTGGTTTGACCATGTCGGCCGGGATCATGCCGCCTTTGGCATCGTGCATGTATTCCTTGCCGGCAATCGTTCTCCGTCCCGTCGGAACGGGAGCTGGCGTGAATTCAGTCGTCATAGAAGTTCTCCTCGATGTGGTCAGGTCTGGTGCCTTCGCAGCCCTGGCAGATGCGCAGAAGGGCATCGCGGTGGTCGGCAAACAGAAGTAGGCAGACGTCGGTATCCGGCGGCACTTCCCCGCAGCGGGAGCAGGTCTCATCGTCGTGACCGACATGCCATTTATCGGTGGGCTTGATGCCGCCGGGGATCAGGTCCTCAAGGCTCGCCATCACCGGGTTCCTTTTTGATAAAGGCCAATACACGGTCATCGGCCGTGCGGCGCAGGATGCGTGCAGTTTCCTCGGCGATGTCAGCTGATCGTATGCCGAGCTCCTGGCAGACTTGATCGAGAAATTCCTGCGCGAGCTGGCGGGTCGAAAAAAAGCGATACCAGTTCTGAGCTTTGAGATAGCGAATGCCGCCGCCGAAACCCGACTTGGCAAAGATCGTTTTCGCTCGCACCCGATCGATCTCAATGAGCTTCGGACGCAGCCTGTGTCCCGGGCCGTCCCAGCTCCTTTGTATCAGGACGGCGAAGGCTTGTGTCTGATCGGTCATATCAGCCTCCCAACCGCATTTGCGCATTCAGCGCGCTGGCGATCTGCTGGGCAGTTTCAGCCCGCTTTCCGGCACTCTTGTCCACCTCGCACACGGTGTAGGCATTGTTCAGAACCGTCTCGTGAGTGCCTTCCTGCTTCACATGCGGTCGGCGGCAGACAAAGGCTCCGGATGCGTAGAAAGCGCCATCCTGTGGTGTTCTGGTCATCGTTTGTCCTTTTCGATCTGGGGGTAAAGTGCCTGCCGGTCGGGATCGTCGGGGCGGCCCGGTAGGACACCGCTGAGCACAATCACCATCGCCATGGCCTCGATCTCGTTCATGGTGCAGAGCGTGGTGCCCCGCGGCCCCAGCAGGTCCACCTTGTTCACGCCACTGCCGGCAAGGCGCAGCATTTCTTCGCGGGTCATACGGGTCGGCTCATTCGCCATCGGACTGCGCCTCCCGGAAACGGTCGCAGCGGCGACAGGCTCTGAACATCCGGACAGTGATCGGGCTGGCAGAGGTGAGCTCTTCCGCTTCATCACGCCAGTTGAGGCAATCCACTGAGGTGATCCAGCCGAGTGCCGGACATTTGACCTGTTCAACGCAGATGACCGAGCGGACCCGGTCCTCAAGCCGTTTCATGTTGCCGCGATAGTCATTGCGCAGGAGTGAACTGATCACGCTGGGTGACCGGCCGATCCGGGCGGCCACGATGCTCTGCGATGCACCGTCGGCGTCACATGCCGCAACCAGCGCTTCGATCCATTCGGGGACAGTGCCCCAGGCGGCGCGGGCGATCTGTAAACGCTCGCTCACAGCCGCGCCCCCCGGACATGGGCCACCCGGTCCTCGTTCGTGTCGACCAAAACCTGCATGCGGCGGATCTCAGGGGGCAGGGGGCCTGTATCCCGCAGCAGCATGTAGCGGGCCGGGCGCCCGGACATCGGCCGGGCCTTCTGCAGGACCTTCAGGTACCCGGCATCCAGAAGGGCTGAGCAGTACTTGCGCAGATCGGCTTCGGTTGCGGGTTCACTGGTTGCTGCCAGCGACGAGACGATCTCGCCCTGGGTAAACCGGCCCATGGCGCGCATGGCGCTCCAGATCGCGCCTTCCGGCGTACGCCGTTTCTTTGCGGCCCGCTTCAGGCGTTCTTCGGTCTTCAGCAGGGAGTAGAATGGCGTGCCACCCTCGCGGGTCACCAGCTTCATTCGACCTTCTTTGCGCAGGGTGCGCAGGAAGTGGTTCCGGCGCACTGTGGGTCCACCGACCTGATCGAGCACTTCGGCATTGGTGAACATCGGGTGCCGCTGCATGTAGGCCATCATGACTTTTTTCTCGGCCTCAAAATCGGCTTTAAACGTGTTCATTGAGGCCCCTCCGTGGTGCAGGTGCGCGTGACTGGAACAACGGGCGGTTGCCCCATTCTTTCAGTGTGATGCTGCTCACGCCTTCGGTCCGGCAGGTCTCGACGAGATAGGCCAGATCCTTGCTGATCAGCCTGGCATTGCCGGCGCAGGTGCTGATGATGTGCTCCAGCATCGTGTCATCGATCTCGAGCCCGTCCGCGTAGTTCTGGGCCAGCAGGCGGGTATCCCGGAGATTGGAAGGCTCAGCGCCCACCCATGACAGCACCCTGCTGTCCACCAGCTCAAAGGCCTGGAGTTTCTGGGGAAACTTTTCCATCCCGATCATGATGACCGGCACATCCGAGCCGTCGTGAAAGTCCCGGATGACCTCGATCATACCGCGCTCGATGGCGTAGTCAGCTTCGTCGATGATCAGGGGGCGGTCTGCGATCGCGAGCCCCTGATTGACCTGTTTGAGCATCTCGGCCTGGGTCTTTGCCGGGACGATCGACAACTCGCGCAGTGTCTCTTTCAGCAGCGTCTTGACGGTCCAGAGTTTCTGGATCGAGATGTGGATGGCGTCCTGCTGCACCTTGGCGTGGATACACGCAAAGGTTTTTCCAAAGCCGGGCGGTCCGTAAAAAACCGCCATGCCGGGCAGACCGAAGGCGCGGTTGTTGACCCGCTCGATCAGGGCATTCAGCGCCGCGACGTTGCGCAGCGGCTTAACTCTGTTGCCCAGGTTCATGATCTGTGACATAGATACTCCATCCAAAGGTTCCGCCGTCGTCCGGGTGCAAACGGGCGGCGGCTTTCTTTTGGGCCTTACCCGACCCCGTCCTCACCAAACGTCTCGTACATGCCCAGTGCGCTTCGGTATTCCGCCGTGCGGACATACTCGCGCAGCAGGCGCGCTTCCTCGGATCCCACCGGCTCACCGGCTTCAGACCTCTCGATCACAGCGCGGGCCCACCAGAAGCGGTCCGCGGCGGTATCCGGCAGGGCGTTGTCCTGATCGGGCCGCTTTTCCTGCAGCCGTTCTTCCATGCTCAGGATCAGGGCATCCTGTTCGGCATCAAGTTCCGGGTTTTCCGGTGCCTCGTAGGCATGGTGTGTCCGGGCGGAGGCCTGACGCGCGCCGAACGTCGGCGAGACAACCTTGGCCTCAAGCGGTTCCGGTGCCTCGGGAGCTGCTGCGTCTTTGCGGTCAGCCAGATCCTGCACGCTGTGCGGACGGTGCGCGTCCAGAAGCCTGCGCTCCGCCCGGCGGATACGTGCCCGCCTGCGGGATGTCTCACCCGCCTCCGTGATGTCGAAGAAGCCGACCTTCTGCTGGCACTCGGCAAAGCCAAGGAACCCGCCGTCGGTCGCGTAAATATGCAGACCTTTGTGCAGGTCTTCGGGATCAAAGCGCGCGACAACTTTCGTGCCCGCTGACTGCGACATCCACTCCGAGTGATAGACGTTGCCAAAGGCCTTCAGGCTTCCATTCGCCCGGTTGAGCAGGCCGACGTGCTGACCCATCATCCAAAGCCGGCGCTGCTCGTCGGTCGCGCGCCGGATCCGGGCCGTGGCGTAGCTCTCCGCGAAGGTCTCATCAAAGGACCGGCCCAGCGTGGTCGGAGACAGGCGTCCGGGCCGTGCGTTGTGCTCAATGATGCCCTCTGAGACAACCTGCAGAAACTTCTCTGAGGGAACGGCGCGGCTGCCATAGTTTTCCGGCTTGGCCGTCGGCTTGTTGCCGACATAGGCCCCGTGAAACCGCGGGTCCTTGGCGATATCGCTGGCAAAATCGCGGAAGGTCCGCTCGATCGGCTTGGCCTGACCATGCGCAGGCGTGGCCCAGTGCATCTTTATGCCCATAAGGGGCAGAACACCGAGCGGGTCGTCATCACGCACCTTGAAACGGAAGCGCGTGGGCGCCCCGGCCGTCATCCACTTGTTCGCAAACTCGTGGCCGTTGTCGAAAAGGCAGTGCTGCGGGATCCCCCAGTTCTCGACGAGCTCACCGAAGGCGCTCATCACCATCACTTTGTTCGGATCGTGATCAACCCGCCAGCTCAGGACCTTGCCGCTGTAGATGTCCTGGAACGCCACGATCTGAGGGCGGTTCACCGTGCCGTCAGGCCAGCGGACAAACACATCGATCTTGTGGCAGTCCGCGTTGACGCCTTCCATGGCTGTGAGACCACTCCGGTCCCGGATCTGCGCCGGAAAACACCGCATCAGACCCTTCTCGCCCTCACGTGCAAAGACCCGCGTTACACGCGGCACATCCGCCTCCAGACGCCGGCGTGCCGTGCGCTCGATCGGCACAGACCACCCCTGTCGCTGCGCCTCGCGTACCGCGTCCCGGTAGCACTGCCGGAACGTGGGTTGTTCAAGGCGCAGATAGTTGCTCTTCAGGTGATCCATGAAGGCGCGGGTTTCAGCCTTTGGGGGGTGTTTGACCGCTCGTTTTGCGGTCTTCGGCGCGAGGTAAGCGAGGCGGTCTGTTTCATCGACGCCTTCAATCATCGCCAGCCAGTTGTAGATTGTCCGTGGAGACACGCTCTGCCGCTGCGCGACTGCGCTGACGGCATTGACTTGGGTGGATCCTGACAGGTGCAGACTTTCAACAAGCCGGAGTGTTTCCAGCCGGTCCCGCGCCTGCGTTTTCGCCTTGTCGGGTAGGGCATCAAAGTCAGCCCAGACTTCGGCAACGGACTGCAGTGGCTCAGCAGTGCTGGCCTCCTCTGTCAGCAGCTTTGCACGCGCCTCTGAAGGCAACAGCGACCAGTGATACTGCCATCCGCCGCCGCGACCAGGCTTGCGGCGCGCGCTGCCCGGCGTGGCGCGCCAGCCCAGACGATCAGCCATCGCGTTTACAGCGCGCTTTGTCCCAGGCAACCCGGGCAGGCCGGAGACTGCCAGATCTTCCGCTGTCCACCAGATTTGCTCGGGCTCCAACCGCGGGCTCATGAGCGGGTCCTCGCCTTGAAGGAAACCACGTCGCCACTCTGACCACCAGGGCGGCTGGCCTGTGCCAGCAGCTGCTCCAGCTCCTCCACGTGCCTCGACACAAACTGCAGGCGTGTAGCCTTGGATGAACGGTTCCAGGCGTCATCCAGTTTCTCGGTGGCAGCGTCCGGAGACTTCGCGGCCGCACCGGGCGCTTTGTTCCGGCGGTCCAGCACTTCCTTTGCGGATTTTGCCTTGCCGAGAGACAGCTCCCGGCAGATTACCGGGCGGTCGTCAGGCGGGCATTTGGCGATCATCTGCAGATCAGCAAGTGTGACGGGTTTCGGGGCCTTGCGGAGCTGGGCGATCAGATCGCGGTTCAGGCCCTGACCGGCGGCAACGAGCCTCTCGACATGGCGGGCAGTGATGTCGCGCTTCTCGGCCACAGTTTGGCAGAACGACATGATGTCGTTCTGGCGACCACCGACATGCTGGTTGCCTCGATTTCCTCCGTTTTTCGCCTCCGGATACATCCGCTCATAGACGGCTTTTCGCTCTGCGAGGAACACAGCCAGATCAAGCGGGTTCAGGTCGGCGTGGGCCAGATTGTCGTCGATCTCGGCCATGGTTGCCCAGTCGTCAGTGCAGTCCCAGACTTTGGCAGGAATGGTGTCGTGCCCGAGCGCCCTGAACGCTGCCACGCGATGTCCACCGGCGATGAGTTTAAGCCGGCCGCCCTGGTGGCGGACTTTGCGGACATGAATTTCGGCCTGAAGGCCGATCTCGCGGATCGAGGCGACTAGGCTCTGTACGGCCAGCTCTGATACCGGGCGCAGCCGGTCGTCAATATCGATGTCGGTGATTGGAATTTCGGCTGTTTCCAGCAGTCTTGCTTCGCGGGTCATGAAGCCTCCGGTCGTTTAATCAATGTGTAAAGAAAGATGCGCCGCCCTTTCCGGACGACGTGCTCGCACTCAATCTCGGCCCCGTTTTCCCGGAGCTCCGCTATGGCGGAATTCACCGCACAGATGTTTGCTTTGCGCATGAGGGTGCGGGTACTGCAGGGGCCGTTCGCCTCCTCAAGCACCTGCAGCAGGCGCTGAAGCCGTGGGCTCTTGTCCAGGCGCGCGTGTCTCATGGCCGCGTCTCGTCGAGTGAGGCGATAAGGAGGTCTGCGCTGCCCTCGAGGGCTCCGGACGCCAATAGTATCAGGCTGTAGGCGGCGACTTCGCACTTGGCGCGCTCGTTGATACCTGCTGCTTGAGAAAGGCGATCTCTGAGATTGTTGTCAGGATCGCCTTCTATATCTGCGATCTGCTGCGCTGTCCTTTCGAGGTTCCGTTTGGCGTCGGCATAGGTTTCCACAACTTTACGAAAATTGTGCAGCGCCTCGGCGTATTCGTGGTACCGCACGTTCATTGTATCACCCATGCGGCGGCGAGCCCGCCAAACAGGATGGCAAAGATGCAGAGAGTGCCAACCAGATCACCAAGGAACTCCGACCAGTTTTCCCAGATCAGACCCTGCGTGGCGGGAAATCCCCTGCGTTCGCGGGGGTCACAGATCATGATTTCATGATCTTCACAGTCCGTTTCAAAGGGCGCAGGCGACCATTCTGTGTCGCCTGCGCAGGTGTCCGGGTCAGGCAGTGCACCGAAGTGAGGCAGGGACCCGGAGGTTGAAGGGGCGGCGGGGAAGGTCATGAAGCCCTCCGTCGCGCGGGTTCGTCTTTTGGCTGCGGCACGCTCTCAGGCCACTCAAGGTCGCTGGGCCAGTTTTTGCAAAACCATTGGAATACTTGTTCGTAGGAATGAGCGCTGCAGCCTGAGCCCTGCTTAAGACGGGAAAAGAAGCGGCTGTGAACGCCCGCCCACCCGGCGATCGTTATTTGCGACCGTCCGGTGTAGGCCTCTAGCGCCTCGACCAGTTCAATTAGGTGCCTGTAGTCGAATGGAATGCATGTTTTACTACCCATAGTCGCAAGTATGTAAAAATAGATAAGATAGTCAATCTAAAAATACATACTTGACCAAATTGCGAAAAAGCTTCTATCCATATTCCATTTATTATGTATTTTTACACAGTATGAATTTGACAGAGTTATACGAGCTGATCGAGAGCCGTCGGAAAGAGCTAGGTCTGACGCAGGTCGAAGTAGAAAAGCGGGCTTTCGGCCGCGCTCGGAACGGATCTTTCCAGAATATTCGAAGAGGTGCATGGCCTTCGTTTGACAAGCTGCAGGCGCTGGCAAAGGTTTTGAAGCTGGAGCTCAAGTTTGGATTGCCCGAAAACGAATTGTTGTGGTCGTCTAATAACGCGCCTTTCCGTGGTCAGGCGGCTTGCAGTATGGTTGGTAAGTTTGCGAGCGCCGATAATGCTAAGACGCTGCCTTTACCAACTTGGCTGGACGACGAACGCGCGTTCTGGGTCCAGGCGAGCGGAAAATCCATGCAAGCTGAGGGTATCAGGTCCGGTGATTATTGCCTGATCTCGCCAAGCAGGCAGGTTGAGATCGGCGATCGTGTCTATTTGAAAGACATGAATGGGAAGGCCGTTATAAAGCGCCTTGTCGATATCCACAAAGACCGTGTGGAACTGCGCGGCTGGCAGAACCCACGGGAGAGCGCACAAAATGACTATGCCGATGCTCACTTTCTGAAATTTGTTCAGGAGCTCTATTCGGTGGTGGCCGTTTTTAGAGGTCAGCCTGGGTCCGGGACGGTAGAGGCGGAATTGGTTCCAGATCCGCGGTCAAACAAGCTGCCGCCTGAAAGCGGACTCGTTCCTGTTGAAGTGCTCCACGAGGACTTGATACCAACGCCGCCTGGTGCGGTACCGTTGACACTGGGTTTTGATGAACAGTGGTTGAAGTCGATTTCTCTGTCGCCGAAAGATGCGGCGCTGCTTCCCGTAGTCGATAAAGATATGGAGCCGACTTTCGGCAAAAGCGCAATCGCGATGATCGACAAAAGCGAAACAGCCATTGAAGATGGCGCCCTGTATGCTGTGACATTTGGAAGCGCTATAGTTGTCAGGCGACTTGAGAAGTTGGAAGACGGAACGCTCATAGTAAGAGCGGACACACGCGACTCTAGAACCTCTGTTCTGCCGCCTGAAAGGGCAGGCGCAGTCGAGATTTTTGGCCGTGTTGTTTGGTCAGGGCGAAGTTTGCAAGGAGATAAACAGTGAAACGGTATTCAGTGATTTTTTTGGTATTTTTGATCGGGTGCACGGAGGCACCGCCAGTTGTGTCCGACTTTAATGGAGCGAGTGTCAAGATTAGGCAATCTACCGTGTTTACTGCCCCTGATCCGGATGATCCGCGACTAACCGCTGAAGCGGAGCGAATATGTGGGCGGGTAGGCAAAACAGCAGAGCATGCCTCCTTTCTTGTTGGTCCCGGGGCGGCTTACTCAGAACACCTGTTTCTTTGTTTGTGAGTGCTCGTAAAGACTGCATTAGCTTGGCTGTTAGGGGGGTAAAACCGTTTCCCGGTTCGGACGGGTAGGCGAAACTTCATAAAATCGTCAACTCACTGTTTTTGCGAGTGTAATCCCATTCTGGGAAGTGAGAAACAAACTGGGAAGCCGATTTCCCAGTTCACGCGCCAGATTTTGGCGTTTTTTTGTGTCAGGTTTTATTCATATCCCTGTTTTTACGCCTTTTTTCCCGCGTGCAGAGTTTGCAAAGGTAAAAGTCACATAATGCGGGTTATTGGCCTTAAAGGCCCATTTAAGCCAGCTTTGAATGACACAGGGCAAACGCCCAAAATTTCCCGACCATCACGCGAAGCGCTTTTTTTATAGGGCTCTGTCCGCTTTCTTCCGGCTTTTTCGGGGCTCTTCCGGTTACTGCAATACTTAGTGTCCTACTACAGCCGAGGGTTACCGCCTGATCGGAACAGATGTCCTTGCCCCATTTATCGGGTGAACCGGCCGCATCCCTCGTTGGTGGCAGAAACTGTCTGATGAACCTGACAGTTTAAGACTTTGTTTACCAATCTTTGTGACGCTCAGACCTGCGCGCTTGGAGAGTTTCAATGGATTGTTACGCGGACCTTCTCGACCTGGTCGAGCATCCGGTTTTTGTACTGGAACCTGATGCGCAGGGTTTGCCAAGATATACGGTATTCAATGACTTTGCCTGCACCGCACTCGGGCGGCCCAAAGAAGACGTCATTGGCCTGACGGCAAAGGAGCTTTATCCCGGCCGGCTGGGGCGGATCGCTTTTGAACATCATTGTGGTGTGCTGCGGAGCAAAACACCAAGGGCCTATGAAATTTTTCTGCCCTTTGGCGACAGTCAGAAATTGATTCAGACCACCCTGAGGCCGGTCGTTGATGGCACCTCTGAAGTGGTTCAGATCGTCGGCAGTTCAAAGGATATCTCCGGCAATCAGGTGTTCCGCGAGATGCGCACGGAACTGGACACAATCAATAATGAACTTGAAACCTATGTAAGTCTTGCGGCACATGATCTGCGCGCGCCCATGCGGAATGTTGCGCAGATTGCCGACCTGCTGCGCGAGGATTTTCAGGATCTGGGCGACGGTAAACTGGATCTGATCAACCTGCTGGAAGACATCGGCAAGAAGGCGACGCGTCTGATCGGTGATGTTCTCAGCCACGCCGAAGCTGTGTCCCGGGTCGAGGAAATCTCTGAGTTTTCGTTCGGGGACCTCGTGCGGGATATCCTGGCGCTGCTCGACCCGACCGGGTCCTGCGTTGTTGTGTGCTCGGAGGCTACGATCCGCGGGGACAAAACCGCGACCCAGATCATACTGCGTAACCTCGTGGACAACGCAATGAAGTATTTCGAATCTCCCGCTTCAGGTCCGGATGCAGTCCCGCTGCAGCTCGATATCCGCATTCTTGCCTCTGATGATGATTATTTCTACGTCAGCGTCGCTGATAACGGGTCCGGTTTCAGCGACCCTGCGCTGCTCTTTCTCGACAGCGGTGAACTGCGCTGCGACAGCGGGTACGGTCTGCTGGGTGTGCGCAGGCTGATTACAGCGCGCGGCGGATCATTGTCTGTGGCGAACCGGGAGGAGGGGTCCGGGGCAGAAGTGTCTTTCAGCCTTCCCGGCATGGCTCAGCTTCAGATCAGCGACACAGAGCAGAACGGTGCCCGCCGCGACTGCATGTTCGACAGGTCAGCCTATTCCACCGGGTACCGCGCGTGAAATGCCGAAGTCACGGGCACCTCCGCCAGCGTTTCCGCGGTGATGGGGCAGGGAGGTCAGCGTAACCCGGTGGAATAAAACACTGAATGCCGCTCCAAATCATCGCGATGTCAAGCAGTTGCACCGGCGGGTCGTGCAACATTGAAGGGCGTCCTGCTTCGCTAACTTAACGTAATGGGAGTTTTCGGAGTTTTGTTAGGATTCTGTTAACCAAGTTTTTCCAAACAATAGGAAAACGAAGTACAATCATAACGAGAACTACGTGACTGCCGAAAAGACCCAGGAAAACTTCCAGTGGATCATCGAAGTAATCGAAGAACTGCGGGAATTCGCACAGGAAAACAATCTTTCAGCTTTTGACGCCCAGCTCGAACTGCTCGCAGAGACAGTTCGGTCCGAAGTTCCGCTCAGCGGGCAGGCGAAAGCAGATCTGCGGTTGCTGCAGGAAAAACTCGCAGGATGACAGCGGTCCGTTCCGGACCCGGTCACCATTTTCAGTTTTGATCAGGATCAAGGCAGGCCAGCGCCGCCGGTGATTTACTGTGGCTGAAAACGAGGGAGTACCAGATGGCCGAAGCATTGAAAGACAAATCCCGCAAACCAGGTGCGCGCGCGGGCAGGGAACAGACCAGCCCGCAGGAACCTGGCATCGCGCCGGTCGCCGCCAAAACACCGACCCGCCCGCGCCTAGGCCGGAAAGAATATGAGGCGGCGAAAGCCGACCTGCAGGTTGAACTGCTCAAGGTGCAGCACTGGGTGCAGGAGACCGGACAGAAATATGTAATGCTGTTTGAGGGACGCGACGCTGCGGGCAAGGGCGGTACGATCAAACGTTTTACGGAGCATCTGAACCCCCGCGCTGCGCGTGTTGTGGCTCTGAACAAACCAACGGATGAAGAGCGCGGCCAGTGGTTTTTTCAAAGGTATATCAAACACTTGCCGACCTCCGGTGAGATGGTTCTCTATGACCGCTCCTGGTACAACCGCGCGGGTGTTGAACGCGTGATGGAGTTCTGCAAACCCGAAGAATACCTGGAGTTCATGCGTCAGACGCCCGAGTTCGAACGCATGCTCGTGCGGTCTGGCATCCGTCTTTTCAAATACTGGTTTTCAGTCACGCGGGACGAACAGCGCGCGCGGTTCCGGTCCCGCGAAACGGACCCGCTGAAGATGTGGAAGCTGTCACCGATCGACCGCGCCAGCCTTGACCGCTGGGATGATTACACCGAGGCCAAGGAAGCGATGTTCTTTTATACGAACACAGCCGATGCGCCCTGGACGGTGATCCGGTCTGACGACAAGAAGCGGGCCAGGATCAACTGCATGCGGCATTTCCTGTCGCAGCTGGATTACCCGGACAAAAACCCCGAAGTGGCCTGTGCGCCGGATCCGGAGATCGTCGGTGGCGCGGACACGGTGGTGCATGCGGCAGATCACATTCTCGCCAGCTCGCTGCACCCGGGCAACAGGCGTGCAACAGGAGAAAAGAGTGAGCGCTGATCATCCTTTGACAGACAGGGAGCTGCGGCTTGCGCATGTGGCGGCCCTGCAGGAGGAGAATGAAGAATACCATAGGCTGCGTGCGGCATACGTGCGTGTGAACGACGAAATACGCCGCGCGGAGTCCGGCTCTGTTCAGTTGCAGCCGCTGGAAATCAGCCAGCTTCGTGTCAGGCGTGCGAGGTTGCGTGCGCAGATGGCCGTTATGCTGGCTGCGACGTTGCATGACGAATTGTCAGACGCGTCCTGACATAAGTCCGAAAACGGATATGACGGCAGGCTGCGTGGTTCAGCTTCTGCGTTTGCGGGCCGGGCGCGGTTTCACCTGAAGTTCGATTTCATCGTAGAGTTTGCCGACGATATCCTTGCCGGTTGCTTTTTCGATGCCCTCAAACCCGGGCGAGGAGTTCACTTCCAGCACCTTGGGTCCGGCCGTTGATCGCAGCAGATCGACACCTGCCTTGCCAAGCTCGAAGGCCCGGGCCGCACGCACGGCGGTCTCGCGTTCTTCTTTTGTGATCCGCACGACTTTTGCGGTCCCGCCGCGGTGCAGGTTTGACCGGAAATCGCCCTCGGCACCGGTGCGTTTCATGGCCGCCACGACCTTGCCCGCGACAACCAGGCAGCGGATGTCTTCGCCGGCGGCCTCTTTGACAAAGTCCTGCACCAGAAAGTTAGCCTTGAGACCCCGGAAGGCGTCGATCACGGATTCGGCTGCCTTCTTGGTTTCCGCCAGGACCACGCCCTTGCCCTGAGTGGATTCCAGCAGTTTCACAATCAGCGGGGCCGTACCTACCAGACCCATCAGGTTCGACGTGTCCTTGGGCGAGGCCGCAAAGGCGGTGGAGGGCATGCCGATCTTTTTGGTGGCCAGTATCTGGTGCGCGTGCAGCTTGTCACGGCTGGCTGTGATACCTGCGCTGCCATTCACGCAATAGGTCCCGATGGCCTCAAACTGGCGGATCACGGCGGTACCGTAGGCTGTCACAGACGCACCGATTCTCGGGATCACCGCGTCGTATCGCGGCAGGCGTTTGCCGTCGTAATGCACCTCGGGTGCCATGGAATTGATCGCCATGTAGCACCGGGTGGTGTCGATGACCTCAACTGTATGACCGCGCGCCTCACCCACTTCGACCAGCCGCCGGGTCGAGTAGTTGTCCTCGCGGCTCAGTACCGCGATGCGCAGCGCACGTTTGGGGGCGCGCTGTTTCAGCGCTGCGGTGTGGTAATCGTCATAGCTCAGTTCAGGCTGCAGATGTTTTTCTGTTGGCGTGATCGAGATATGATCCCCGAGCGCCTGCCGCCCGAGCAGCATGCGGGACGTCATCTGCTGACGGTTGGTCAGGGTAATCTCGATGGGCCAGGTCTGGCCGCCAACGCTGAGCGTCGAGGCAATCACAAACCGCTGTTCCGTCTCGCCATTGGACGAGGTCACCTCGCGTCGGTCAACCAATGGTGCCGAGCAGGTGATGGAGACATCGTTACGTCCGGCAATCGGATGCACGTTGAAACGCACTTTGGGTGTTTTTGCAGGCCCGAAAACCTCAATATCATGCGCATGAAGCGCGGAGGTCCGTGCACCGGTATCGATTTTGGCCCTGATGGCGGGCAGCCCCAGGTCGGGCAGGGATATCCATTCTTCCCATCCGAATGTCAGCTTATTCATGCCGTTTCGCCTCCCGTTTTTTAAGTTCCCACCGGGGTATCAGGCCCGGCGCGGGACCTCAACCGGATGGCCTGACGCACCCAAAAGCCCCGGTTTTCGGGTAATTCAGGCGATTTTCGCCGCGCTTATGCGGTCAAAAACGTCGAGGGCGCCGTCCAGCGCCCTGGCTGTGTCGAGGCCGGCAGCGTTCAGCCTGTCGAAGAACTCTTTGACGCCGCCTGAGGTCGCATAGGTGCGCATTTCCGCTAGATAGCGCAGGGGCCAGTCACGCGTTCCGCTGACTTCCCGGTGGATATGCGACGCGCCAAGGGCCGATCCGTTGAGCGCATAGAGAACACCCCAGGCATGGCTGTCCGGCATCGCGCGGTCCGGCCCGGCGCCAACAGGTTCAAGGTCCAGGTCCCGCCTCAGAGCCACGCAGCGGGCGGTTTCCTGAGGCAGAAACAAATCCGGCGAAACCGCAGTTGCAGCCGCCAGGCCGAGTGTTTCATGAACCTCCAGCATGCGTGTCAGCCAGGCGCGGTAGTCCGGCAAAGACGCAAAGTGTCCCTCTCCGAACCAGACATTTTCCGCAGCAGAATGCGCGGCCTGTGTTGCCTCTCTGAGCACGTCACGATGGGCGTTCTGGTGGTTCATGGGGCGGTTGTGATCCTGGTGATTTTGGTGGCGCAAGCGCACCACAGCAGATCAGCGGGTCCCGGCCCGATTGTCAACTCAGTGCCCGACCGTCAGGGTCCGGGTCAAATTATTCGTCGTTGATATCGCGCGTGATTACTTTTGCCCCGGTGGACTGGCTGCGGAACGCAATGCGCAGTCCGATCCAGGACAACAGCGACACACCGGCGAAGACGGCCAGCAGAACCGATGCCGAGGGAATGTAGCCAAAACCCACGAGACCGGCGGTGATCAGCGCGCCGATGGCAAACCCGAGGAAAATGAACCCCGGCGCAAAAACCTCTATGATGGCCAGAACGATGGCCACGGCGATCCAGAGCCACCAGATGCCCAGAAATGCGTCGATCATGCGCCTTTTCCTTTCAGCAGGCGGAACGCATCGCCAAAGGCTTCAAGGGCCTGGGCGGGCACCACAATCGTCTGATTGCCGTTTCCTGCGCCAAGAGCATTCAGCGATTCCACCTGTTTCAGCGCAATCTGATACTGGGCGGCTTCGATACCGTTTTCATTGATAGCTGTGGCAACGACCTGTGTGGCATAGGCTTCGGCATCGGCCAGAATGCGGCGCGCCTTTGCGGTCTGCTCTGAGGCGTAGAGCTCAGCATCTGCCGCAAGCTCCACCGCGCGCTTGGAGCCTTCCGCTTCGGTGACCTGGGCGCGGCGGGCGCGTTCCGCGTTCAGCTGCTGCAGCATCGCGTCGCGCGTGGCCTGATCGAGGTTCACATCGAGTATTTCAGCGCGCGTTACCTCAATGCCCCAGTCGTCGACGGCGTCTTCCACCGAACCCTTGATGGTGGAGATCAGCTGCGCGCGGTTGGCCTGCACATCATCGAGGTCCATCTTGCCAATCTCTGCCCGCACGATCCCGGCAACCGTGGTGGCAATGGCTGCATCCACATCACGGATCCGGTACACCGTGCGCTCAGGTTCCGTGATACGGTAAAAGACAGAGGTTTCTACCTGCACCAGCACGTTGTCCTTGGTGATCGCATCCTGGCTTGCATTGGGCAGCTGACGTTCAAGGATTGAGATTTCATGCGCCACGCGGTCGATAAAGGGCACAATCAGATTGATGCCGGGCCCAAGCACGGAGCGCAGGCGGCCAAACCGCTCGATGACGTATTTTTCGGACTGAGGCACGATTTTCACGCCCTTGACGACCACCGCAATCAGCAGCGCCGCTAGCAGCAGGAACACAATGTTTCCTGACAGAAGTTCGATAACGACCGTTTCGATGTCCATGAATACGTCCTTTTGTCTGCCCCGAAGAGGATGTGGCGCTTTGCGGCGCAGAATGCAAGCAAAGCCGGGCGGGGAAAAACCGGTGCGGCGGCGCAGAGATTGCACTTTGGCGCGGGTTTGGATACCGGGCAGGGGCATCGACAGGAGAGTGACAGATGAGCGGTTTCAGTTTCAGCCGGACGGCGGTTGACGGCAAAGCCCGGACCGGTGTGATCAGCACCCCGCGCGGCGAAATCCGCACGCCCGCCTTTATGCCCGTGGGCACCGCAGCCACGGTCAAGGCGATGATGCCGGAGTCTGTGCGGTCCACCGGTGCCGATATCCTGCTGGGCAACACCTATCACCTGATGCTGCGCCCGACGGCTGAACGGATTGACCGGCTGGGCGGATTGCACCGGTTTATGAACTGGGACCGGCCCATTCTGACCGACAGTGGCGGTTTTCAGGTGATGAGCCTTGCCGGCCTGCGCAAACTGACGGAACGCGGTGTGACCTTCAAAAGCCATATCGACGGATCGAAACACGAAATCACGCCGGAACGGTCGATGGAAATTCAGCGCCTTCTGGGCTCGGACATCGTGATGTGTTTTGACGAATGCCCGGCGCTGCCGGCCGACCGGGCGCGCATCAGCGAGAGCATGCATCTGTCGATGCGGTGGGCTGCGCGCTCGAAAGAAGCTTTCGGCGACCGGCCCGGGCACGCGCTTTTTGGTATTCAGCAGGGCGGTCTGGAAGAGGACCTGCGGGCTGAGAGTGCTGAGGCCCTGCAGGAGATCGGATTTCACGGTTATGCCGTTGGCGGGCTGGCCGTTGGAGAGGGGCAGGAGGCCATGTTTGGGTGCCTTGATTATGCTCCGGACCAGCTGCCCGCCGACAAACCACGGTATCTGATGGGCGTCGGCAAGCCGGACGACATCGTGGGGGCTGTGGCCCGCGGGATCGACATGATGGATTGCGTGCTGCCCAGCCGCTCGGGACGGACGGGGCAGGTGTTTACGCGGCATGGCGTTCTGAACATCAAAAATGCGCGGCATCAGGATGACCCGCGCCCGCTCGACGAGAATTGCGGCTGCCCGGCCTGCAAGAACTACAGCCGCGCCTACCTGCATCACGTCTTCCGCAGTCAGGAAATCATCTCGTCCATGCTACTCACCTGGCATAACCTGCATTACTATCAGGACCTGATGGCGGGCATGCGCGATGCGATAGCCGGGGGGACCTTTGCCGAATGGCAGTCAGCCTTCCATGCGGGCCGTGCACAGGGTGATATCGATCCGCTCTGAGCATGTCGCACTCCGCCTTTAACAGTTGATTAACCCCTGCAGGCGTAGCGTTCGTCCAGCTTTTGCTACGTCATTTTCTTCAGATGGCCTCTGGCCGATCCGACAGGGCCGGGCTTAACGTGTCAGAAGAAGCTGTAGCGGGCCCAAACCGGCCGGAAAAGCCGAGTTGGGTTTGTGAACTGATGTGATGAAGCAAAGCGCATTCGGGCAATCCGGACTGCCCGGCAGGCGTTCACGGGCATTTGGCGGCTTGTACTTCGCCGGTTTGGTGTTCATTCTTGTCCGGCCAGAAAGAGTGAAGGTTGATTTCATGTGGGCGTTGCCCCACCTGTCATCTGTTAAACCGGAGATGACCGGGCGTTGCTGCGGATGCGGGACCAGTGTCATCTTGCCAAAAATAAGGAAAGAGCATGCAAGAGCCTCTTAACGCTTCCTACCCGGTACTTCCGCTGCGCGATATTGTGGTGTTCCCGCATATGATCGTGCCGCTGTTTGTCGGTCGGGACAAATCTGTCCGTGCCCTCGAAGAGGTGATGGCAGATGACAAGCAGATCCTGCTGTCGAGCCAGATCGATCCCGGTGTGGATGATCCCGACAGTGACGGCATCTACAAGGCCGGCGTTCTCGCAAACGTCCTGCAGCTGCTGAAGCTGCCCGATGGCACCGTTAAGGTGCTGGTCGAGGGCCAGGCGCGTGTTCGCATCACGGAATACATTGAAAACGACAACTTCTTTGAGGCCCGGGCAGAATATCTGACCGAGATGCCCGGAGATGTTGCGACAACCGAGGCACTGCTGCGCACGGTGGCGGACGAGTTTGAGCGCTACGCCAAGGTCAAGAAAAACGTGCCCGAAGAAGCCCTTGCGGCGGTTGGCGAATCCGCTGAACCGGCCCGTCTGGCGGATCTTGTTGCGGGCCATCTGGGCATTGAGGTGCACCAGAAACAGGACCTGCTGGAAACGCTCAGCGTGTCGGAGCGCCTGGAGAAGGTCTATGGCCTGATGCAGGGCGAGATGTCTGTTCTGCAGGTTGAGAAGAAGATCAAGACGCGCGTCAAGACGCAGATGGAGCGCACGCAGCGCGAATACTACCTCAACGAACAGATGAAGGCGATCCAGCAGGAGCTGGGCGACGGCGAGGATGGCAAAAACGAAGTTGCTGAGCTGGAAGCAAGGATTGCTGAAACCAAACTGAGCAAAGAGGCCAAGGAAAAGGCCGAAGCCGAGATCAAGAAGCTGCGGAACATGAGCCCGATGTCCGCAGAGGCAACCGTTGTGCGCAATTATCTCGATTGGATGCTGTCCATTCCGTGGGGCAAGAAATCCCGCGTAAAAAAGGACCTCAGCCGCGCGCAGCAGGTGCTGGATGATGATCACTATGGTCTGGACAAGGTCAAAGAGCGGATCGTCGAATACCTGGCGGTGCAGCAGCGTTCCAGCAAGCTGAAAGGCCCGATCATGTGTCTGGTGGGCCCTCCGGGCGTGGGTAAAACCAGCCTTGGCAAGTCTGTGGCGCGTGCCACCGGCCGGGAATTCATCCGCATCAGTCTTGGGGGTGTTCGGGACGAATCCGAGATCCGCGGTCACCGCCGGACCTATATCGGTTCAATGCCGGGCAAGATCATCCAGGCGCTGAAGAAGGCCAAGACGACAAACCCGCTGATCCTGCTCGATGAGATCGACAAGATGGGTCAGGATTTCCGGGGTGATCCCGCGTCCGCCATGCTGGAAGTGCTTGATCCGGAACAGAACTCCACGTTTGTGGATCACTATCTTGAGGTCGAATACGACCTGTCGAACGTGATGTTCCTGACCACGTCGAACAGCTACAACATGCCCGGACCTCTGCTGGACAGAATGGAGATCATTCCGCTGGCAGGCTACACCGAGGATGAGAAACGCGAGATTGCGCGCCAGCACCTTGTGCCCAAACAGATCAAAAACCACGGTCTGAAGGACAAGGAGTTCAGCCTCGAAGATTCCGCGCTGACAGAGATGATCCGAACGTACACGCGTGAAGCAGGCGTGCGGAACCTGGAGCGTGAAATCGCCAAGGTCGCACGAAAATCGCTGACCAAAATCGTGCGCAAGGAAGCGGAAAGCGTGACTGTCACCGATGAAAACATCGATGATTTCCTCGGCGTGAAGAAGTATCGCTATGGTCTGGCGGAGAAAGAGGATCAGGTCGGTGTTGTGACCGGGCTGGCCTATACCTCTGTCGGTGGCGAGCTTCTGAGCATCGAGGCGCTCAGGCTCCCGGGCAAGGGGCGCATGAAAACCACAGGCAAGCTCGGCGACGTGATGAAGGAATCCATCGACGCTGCTTCGTCCTATGTGCGCTCCATCAGCCCGCAGATCGGGGTGAAGCCACCGCAGTTCGACAAGATCGATATCCACGTGCACGTGCCGGATGGCGCGACGCCCAAGGATGGTCCGAGTGCCGGTCTGGCGATGGTGACATCGATTGTATCGGTTCTGACCAAAATTCCGGTCCGCAAGGACATCGCCATGACCGGCGAGGTGTCTCTGCGCGGGAACGCGATGCCCATCGGCGGGCTCAAGGAAAAGCTGCTCGCAGCGCTGCGTGGTGGGATCACCAAAGTGCTGATCCCGCAGGAAAACGCCAAAGATCTTCCGGACATTCCGGATAACGTGAAAGAAGGGCTGGAAATCATTCCCGTCAGTCACGTGTCTGAAGTTCTGGAGCATGCGCTGGTCCGTCAGCCTGAGGCCATTGAATGGGATCAGGAAGCGGAAGAGGCAGCCGCCGCAGCCCTTGCGGGCAAGACCGATGGTGTGGATGCCGCGACAGCGCACTGATCGCTGACGCAGTTTCGGGTAACAGGTGCGGCGCCTCAGGGTGCCGCACTTTTTGTTTCAGGCCGCATTTGCCGGCTGGTCAGGGCACAAGCTGCACCATACCCAAAAGCGCTTGCGGTCGCGACGGTGTTTGGGTATTCCGCCGCCCATGGGTGATTAGCTCAGTGGTAGAGCGCTTCGTTCACATCGAAGATGTCAGGAGTTCAAATCTCTTATCACCCACCACTTTCCTCTTACACTTTGTGATCGCTGGCACAGACTATTGCTCACCTCTTGATGACCTGGCGGCAGGGGCGTAATGCGGGAGAGACGACATATTCCGGACCCCGCATGCCTGATTTTCCGCCTCTCTACATCCTGCGCCATGGCCAGACCCACTGGAACGCCGAACACCGGGTTCAGGGCCAGCTCAACTCACCTCTGACAGATCTGGGACACAGACAGGCCGCGGAACAACACCGTATTCTCAGCGGACGTGATCTGACCGGCTTCCGTTTTCTCTCCAGCCCGCAAGGCCGCGCCTTTCAGACTGCGGCCATTGCGCTGGAGGGCCTGGCGATGCGCATTGATACCGACCCGCGCCTCGCGGAAATCATAGTGGGAGAATACGAAGGGCGCAGACGTGCGGAACTGCCGGATGGTGGCGCGGCGGATGAGAGCGAGGAGAGCGCGCTTCATCTTTATGACAGCGCACCCGGTGGCGAGGGCTTTGCGGGTCTGCGCGCGCGATGTGCTGCCTTTCTGGACGACCTGAAGGGGCCATCAGTTCTGGTCACCCACGGAATGACATCGCGGATGCTGCGCCTGATCCTGCTGAACCGGGATATGTCTGAAATGGCTGCGCTGCCGGGCGGTCAGGGCGTTGTTTACTACCTGGAACAGGGTGTTCAGCACCGACTGACATAAAGGGCTTGAAGACCTCTTTCAGTTTGGCTAAACCGCCACCACCGGGTCGTTAGCTCAGTTGGTAGAGCGCTTCGTTTACACCGAAGATGTCGGGAGTTCGAGCCTCTCACGACCCACCATTATCTCTCTGTTACGACTCAGTGTTTCTGCTTATTCTGTCGTCAGACCGCGTCGGGTGGGTGCGGCCGGTGCACGGGAAGGGGATCGCGTGATCGTTTCTGTGTGAGGGCCATTCGGTTCTTGAAAGGGGTGCGCTTTGTTCTGCGATAAGACGGGGATGGATGTTCCCGAAAAACGTAAATCTTCGGACAGCGAAGCTGATCTGAATAAAATTCTGAGCAAACTCAACGATCTGCCGGCCGACCAGCGGGGGGAACGCGCACTGCGCATGGCCGCGCGGCTGGTCGAATACGGCGCATTTGAACTGGCCGGTCGCGTCAGCAGCGAAACGGTTGGCGAAATGGTCAACCTGTCCGCACGCCTGAGCGGCCGCCGAAATGCGGCGGATGCAGCGCCCTCCGGGGCTGACGTTGTGCAGTTGTTTCCCGGCGACAGCTGAGTCTCCGATTTCTACCCTGGCGGTGCAATGTGTCGTGTACAATCCCGCTATGGTTGACAATTGTTACAATATCGGCGAATTTTGGCCTGTGAATACTCGGTTTCGCAACCGCGGCCACGTACTCAGAGCACCAGAGAAGGGTCCCCTCAGAACCGTTTGTGAAAACTGAATATTTCGTGGTGCCAGCGAGCGGGCGTCAGCGTGATGGGTGTAGTGCTCAGAGCCTGTGTCTCCATATTTTTAGGGCCGACACGATATGACTGAGCCGACGACGAAAATTCCTTCAAAGGTTGTGGACCTTCAGGCGTCGCTGGGCGCGCTTGATGAATTGTCGAAGCCGGAACGTGTCCAGATCGCGATGCTGCTGGCGTCCTGCTACCTGGAATATGCGGCGTTCGAAATGGCTCTGGATCAAAGCGCCGACGAAGTCTCGGAAATCATCCATATGGCCGCGCGGCTGGACATGACCTCCAGGCGGATTTCTGACAGGGCTGCCTTCGACAAGGCCGCACAGAGCCTGCGCAAAATGTGACAGATTCCCTGATTGAAGCGTGCGCACGGCGCATTATCCTTTTGTCGTACCCTGGCTGAGGAGGTCGATGTGAGCTGGAACCCTGTACTTGATCCGGATTGTCCCGTTGGTGACGCTGTTGATGCGATTGACACGATCATCGTGCCGCGTGCGCGGGACCTTGGCGGCTTCGAAGTCCGGCGTGCTCTGCCCGCACCCAAACGGCAGATGGTTGGCCCCTTCATTTTTTTTGACCAGATGGGCCCTGCGGAATTTCTGACCGGCAAAGGCATAGACGTGCGGCCGCATCCGCATATCGGGCTGGCGACAGTGACCTACCTCTACAAGGGCACTATACATCACCGCGACAGCCTCGGGACCGATCAGTGGATTGAGCCGGGTGCGGTGAACTGGATGGTGGCAGGGCACGGGATCACGCATTCCGAACGTACCGACGGAGAGATCCGTGAGAAGCCGCACAGCCTCTTTGGTATTCAGACCTGGGTCGCATTGCCCGAAGAGCACGAAGACAGTCCGGCGGCTTTTGAGCACGCTCCGAAGGATACGCTGCCATTCATGGAAGGTGAGGGCAAGGAAGTGCGCCTGATCCTCGGGAATGCCTGGGGAGAAAAGGCGCCCGTGCGGACCTTCTCCGAGATTTTCTACGCGGATGCTGTCCTGCAGCCTGACGCGCAGATTCCCCTGCCGGATGACCATGAGGACCGCGGAGTTTATGTGGTCACCGGATCCGTCACTGTTGCTGGTGACACGTTTGACGCCGGACAGATGATGGTGTTCCGCCCTGGTGACCGCATATCCTTGCGGGCTGGGGCAGCGGGCGCACGTCTGATGCTGCTGGGGGGTGCCACGCTGAACGGATCACGTCACATATGGTGGAATTTCGTCGCGTCCTCGCGCGAGCGGATTGATGCGGCGAAAGAGGCCTGGCGGGCGGGCGACTGGGCGCATGGACGCTTTCAGCTGCCGCCCGGAGATGACGATGAGTTCATACCTCTGCCGGACTGATCGCCTGAAAAAACAGGGCGCATGCAGAAAAATAAAATTTCTTGTCAAAGGCTGCTTGACGCGACCGGGAGGGCGCAATAGTAGAACGGAACGCTTCGCAGGAAGCGGGCAGTGGGCGGTTGTAGCTCAGTTGGTTAGAGTACCGGCCTGTCACGCCGGGGGTCGCGGGTTCGAGCCCCGTCAACCGCGCCACCGCTGCATAAAAGGCCTCCGGTAACGGGGGCCTTTTGCTTTTTCAGATGAGTGTTTCGCGCAGTCAGCCCGCCCAGTCCGCAATCACATCAAACCCCTGAGCCGAAGGTGCGCTTTCCAGATGGTCGCCAAATGCGGCCCACAGCTGGGCGACTTTGTCAGCATTGGCGTTGGAGGCCTCTTCGCTTTCTACAAGCGACACAACACATCCGCTGCCATCGGCGTTCATCATGTTCACGAAACGGATCATGCCGGGCAGTGCCATGATCTGTGGCTTCAGCTGTTCAAGTAACGCGGTGGCAGGCACCACCGCATCGGCTTTCATTTTGTAGTGTGTTACGCGTGCAAACATCGTCTGTCCCTTCAGTTTTTTGGTTTTGGATGACGTAACGTTAACACAATTTCTGTTCCGGCGCAGAAAGGTGCAGTCAGCAGCGCTTCAGCGGTGCCTGTTCAAAAAGGCCAGCAGGGCTTCCGTGGTGGCGTCCGGGTGCTGATCAACAAAGAAATGTCCGCCCGGAACGGCACCGTGGGTCATGTTTGACAATCTGTCCGCCCAGGTACCCGGAACATCATAGGATTTCGCCATCGCTCCATCAGCCCCGAACAGAACAAGGGACGGGCAGGTGACCTGCCGGTCCAGATCGGCGGCATCCAGATCGAAATCGATCTGAAGAGCTGCCCGGTAATCGGCGCACATACCGCGGATCGCCTCCGGGTCCCGCCAGGCTGTCCTGTATGCCTCCAGGGCCGCCGGATCAAAGTCCGACAGCCTTGCTGCGCCCCAGCCCAGCAGGCAGCTTTCAAAAAAAGCGTCCGGGTCATGCCCGATCATGGTTTCGGGAAACGGGTCCGGCTGCGCCAGGAAGAACCAGTGGTAATAGGCCGCTGCCACCTGCTGCGAAAGCTGGTCCAGCAGCAGGTGCGTGGGCACGATATCCATGACGGTCAGAGTTTGGACCAGATCCGGTGCATCAAGCGCCAGCCGGTGCGCCACCCGGCCGCCACGATCATGGCCCACGACATGGCATCTGTCGATCCCGAAGTGGTCAAGCAACGCAATCTGATCCGCAGCCATATGCCGGAACGAATAGGGCTCGGTGCCGGGCGGTTTGCCGCTGGCCCCGTACCCGCGCAGGTCCGGTGCATAGACCGTGAAGTTCCGGGCGAGAGCAGGTCCAACCGCGTGCCACATCGCGTGTGTCTGCGGGAAGCCGTGCAACAAAAGCAGCGCGGGCCCTGAGCCGCCTGTGGCGACCTGTATATCCAGGCCGCCGCAATCGACCGTAGTGGCTGAAAAACCCGGTATCACAGGCTCAGCTCAGGGCAGCAAGGATACGTGCCCAGCTGCGTGTTCCCTTGTGGAAACTCTCAAGATCGTATTTTTCATTGGGTGAATGAAGTGCATCGTCATCCTTTCCAAAGCCGATCAGCATCGGGGTGGTGCCCAGAATATCCTGGAAATGCCCGGCAATCGGAATGGAGCCGCCGCAGCCCACATAGGCCGCAGGCACCTGCCATTCGTCTGTCAGCGCCTGACGGGCGGCCTCAAAAGCGGGGTCGCTGGTTTCCGTCTGTGACGCACCGCTGGCCCCGTGACCGCCAAAGCTGACCTTGCAGTCCGGCGGCAGCATGTCGCGTACCATCTGGCGGAAATTCTCGCGGATCGCGAGCGGGTCCTGGGTGCCCACCAGCCGGAAACTGATTTTGGCGTGTGCCTCAGACGGCAGCACGGTTTTAAAGCCGTCACCGGTGTATCCGCCCCAGATACCATTGACCTCGCAGGTCGGGCGGGACCAGATCATTTCCAGGGGTGTTCTGTCCTGTTCACCGGCGGGGTCCGACAGGCCAACGTCGCCCAGAAAGGCCGCATGGTCAAAGGCGAGGCCCTGCCATTGCGCTTCCAGTTCGTCAGAAAGTTCCGGCACGCCATCGTAAAACCCGGGCACAGTGATGCGCCCGGTGTCATCATGCAGGGCCGCGATGATGCGCGACAGCACACGGACCGGGTTCATCGCCACACCACCGTACATCCCGGAGTGCAGATCGAGCTCCGGTCCCGTAATTGTGATCTCTTCACCCAGCAGTCCGCGCAGCATGGTCACAATGGCCGGTGTGCCGCTTTCAAAGAGCCCTGTATCACAGATCAGCGCCAGATCGGATTTCAGCTCTTCCGCGTTTTCTTCCATGAATGGCACAAGTGACGGCGACCCGCTTTCTTCTTCGCCCTCAAAAAAGAAGGTGATCTTACAGGGCAGGGCGCCTTCTTCCGCGATCCATGCGCGGCAGGCTTCGACAAAGGTCATCAGCTGGCCTTTGTCATCCGAGGAACCGCGACCACGGATCACTTTGCCTTTCGGCGTGTCTTCCAGTTGTGGATCAAACGGATCGTTGTCCCAAAGATCAAGCGGATCAACGGGTTGAACGTCGTAGTGGCCGTAAAACAGCAGGTGCGGGCCGGGCCCGTCGGCATGGCCGACAACCATCGGATGGCCGGGCGTTGTGCGTTTCTCAGCCGCAATGCCGAGGCCCTGCAGTTCTGCAACAAGCCAGTCAGCAGCAGTGTCGCAGTCATCTGCAAAGGCCGGATCGGTGGAAATCGACGGAATGCGCAGCAGAGCGCGCAGTCTTTCCAGCGCCTCCGGCAAGTCAGAATCGATACGGGAAAGAACGGCGTCCAGCGACATTTGGGGTACTCCTAAACCTGATTGCCGCGACCCTACCAGCCCGTGCTGCCGTGTCCAGCAGAGCGGTCGCACTGCGCCACCAGCGGGCTTGATCCAGATCAAGGCTGCGACATGGTGTGCGCCCTAGAGATGTTGATCATCGCACGCGCGATCTATAATTGTTCTAAGAACTGTACACGGGGTATGTCTGTACCCCGATCTGAGGAGACCCGCCGGGTGGATTACGAAGACCAACTGGATCAGGCCATTGCCCGCCTGCATGACGAGGGACGCTACAGGACCTTTATCGATATTGAACGGTCCAATGGTCAGTTCCCCCATGCTGTGCGCACCCGCCCTGACGGCACGCGCCAGAACATTACTGTGTGGTGCGGAAATGACTATCTGGGCATGGGTCAGCATCCGGTTGTGCTCGAAGCCATGCACGAAGCGCTGGACGCGACCGGTGCAGGCTCCGGCGGCACGCGTAACATTTCCGGCACAACGGTATATCACAAGCGCTTGGAGGCCGAGCTGGCCGACCTGCACGGCAAAGAATCAGCACTGCTGTTCACCTCCGCCTATATTGCCAACGATGCGACGCTTTCCACGCTGCCCCGTCTTTTTCCGGGCCTGATCATTTATTCTGACGCGCTGAACCACGCATCCATGATCGAAGGTGTGCGCCGCAATGGTGGTGCGAAGCGGATTTTCCGGCACAACGATGTTGCGCATCTGCGCGAGTTGCTGGAGGCGGATGATCCCGCCGCTCCAAAGATCATCGCCTTTGAATCGATCTATTCGATGGATGGTGATTTCGGACCGATCGAAGAGATCTGCGACCTGGCAGATGAGTTCGGTGCACTGACTTATATCGACGAAGTTCATGCGGTTGGTATGTACGGTGCGCGTGGTGCCGGTGTGGCAGAGCGTGACCGTCTGATGCATCGCCTGGACATCATCAACGGCACCCTTGCGAAGGCCTATGGTGTGATGGGTGGGTACATTGCTGCATCCGAAAAAATGTGTGATGCCATAAGATCTTACGCGCCGGGGTTCATATTTACGACGTCTCTTCCGCCCGCAGTTGCCGCGGGTGCGGCGGCATCAGTCGCCTTTCTGAAACGTGCCCCGGAATTGCGTGAGGCACATCAGACACAGGCGCGGATTCTCAAGATGCGGCTGAAGGGGCTGGGCCTGCCGATCATTGATCATGGCAGCCACATTGTACCGGTGATGGTCGGTGATCCGGTGCATACCAAGATGCTCAGCGATATGCTGCTGGATGACCATGGCATCTACGTGCAGCCTATCAATTTTCCGACGGTTCCGCGCGGTACGGAACGGTTGCGTTTCACGCCATCTCCTGTACACGGAGCGCCGGAAATGGATGCGCTTGTGCGCGCAATGGACGGACTTTGGTCACATTGTGCGCTAAATCGCGCCGAACATGCCGGGTAAGCAAGCTCCTGATGTAATTGGATTTGGCTTGTGTTAACCTGACCTAAACAACAAGCCGGGTACGAATCGTGGGGACGATTCTTAATCCGGCGCAGGCGTCAGGCAGATATGGGGAAGACGGGGCAGTCGTATGATTGGGCGTAAGCACTCAAAGAGTGTTGATGAGGTGGTCGAACAGCGCGGGTTCGACGACTTTGAACTGCGCCTTGGCGATGTCATGCGCGGTGAACGCGCGACCATGGGGAAATCCCTGCTCGACGTCCAGCGCGAACTCCGCATCAAAGCTTCCTACATCGCTGCAATTGAAGACTGCGATCCCGACGCCTTCGACACACCCGGTTTTATTGCGGGTTATGTGCGCAGTTATGCGCGCTACCTTGGCATGAACCCGGACGAGGTCTTTGATACGTTCTGTAAGGAAAGCGGGTTTTCCGTCGCACATGGCATGTCTGCGGCAGCGTCCGTTGTGCGCAAGACGCCGCGCACGGACAAAGCATCGCGGGTCTATGACGGCGACATCTTCAATAAACCCGGAACGCCATTTGTTCCGGCCGGGGAAAGCTTTATCTCCCGGATAGAACCAGGTGCGATCGGATCGTCCCTCGTGCTGCTGGCCCTGATCGGCGGCATTGGATTCGGTGGATGGTCTGTTCTGCAGGAAGTTCAGCGTGTGCAGGTGGCGCCTGTTGATCAGACGCCGGTTGTGCTGTCTGATCTGGACCCTCTGGACGGTGTGCTGACTGCAAGCCCGGAAGGCGGCTCAGAAACGGCGTTGCCTGACGGCATGGATCAGTCACGTGCGGACGCGCTGGAGCGTCTCTACCGCCCGCAAACGCTGGACGTACCTGTTCTCGTGGCGCGTGACGCGCCGATCTCAACGATTGATCCACGCTCCATTGGCAATTTTGCTGAACCACCGCGCCCGGAACCAGCCCCGGATCGTGTGTTTGCTTCAATCGATACAGCCATTGCGGACAGTGTTGCTGATTTCCCGGTACCTCAGGTGTCCAAGGACCCTGGCCCTGCGCTGCGTATGGTCGCCGTGCGCCCCTCCTGGGTGCGCGTCCAGGCTGCAGATGGCAGTGTGATCTTTGAGACGATCATGGAGCCGGGCGATGTCTGGGATGCACCGAAAAGCGAGAACCCACCTGTGCTGCGGACCGGTGAAAGCGGTGCCATCTACTTTGCGCTGAGCGGAGAGTACTACGGTCCGGTGGGGCAGACAGGCGTTGTGACGTCCAACCTTGCACTGGATGTCGACTCGCTGAAAGCGGCCTACAGCGTAGCGGATCTGTCCGCAGATGAAGCGCTGGCCACAACTGTCGTTGAACTGCAGACCCCGGTCGAACCCGCGACGGAATAAACGCCATCAGGTTCAGACGGCCATTGCGGGCAGCGCCTGTGGTGTCTATTTTGACTGACATACAGGAATTCCCCGGGGGCTCTGAATGTCACTCAATCACGTACGTCCATGGCGCAACATCTACCGTCGCACGTCACGCCAGATCATGGTGGGCAATGTTCCGGTCGGTGGGGATGCACCCATCAGCGTGCAGACGATGACCAACACGCTGACGACAGATGTTGCCGCTACGATAGCACAGATTAACGCGGCCACCGAGGCCGGCGCTGACATTGTACGTGTTTCTGTTCCGGACGAAGCCTCCTCGAAAGCGCTGCGTGAAATTGTGCCCGAAGTGTCGGTCCCGATCGTGGCGGACATTCATTTCCACTACAAAAGGGGCATTGAAGCCGCCGAAGCGGGTGCTGCCTGTCTGCGGATCAACCCCGGCAACATTGGTGATGAAAAACGCGTTCGCGAGGTCATCAAAGCAGCCCGGGACCACAATTGTTCTATCCGCATCGGGGTGAACGCGGGCAGCCTGGAAAAACATCTGTTGGAAAAATACGGTGAACCCTGTCCCGACGCGATGGTCGAAAGCGGGTTGGATCATATCAAAATCCTGCAGGAAAATGATTTCCATGAGTTCAAGATCAGCTGCAAAGCCTCTGATGTTTTCATGGCAGCCGCCGCCTATCAGCAGCTTGCGGAAGCCACGGACGCGCCCATTCATCTTGGGATCACAGAAGCCGGTGGTCTCGTTTCCGGAACGATCAAGTCGGCCATTGGTCTTGGCAATCTGCTGTGGATGGGGATTGGTGACACGATCCGTGTGAGCCTGTCTGCGGACCCGGTTGAAGAAGTGAAGGTCGGCTATGAAATCCTCAAATCTCTGGGCCTCAGGCATCGTGGCGTCAACATCATCAGCTGCCCAAGCTGCGCACGCCAGGGATTTGACGTGATCAAAACTGTCGAGACACTGGAAAAGCGTCTCGAACATATCAAAACCCCGATGAGCCTGTCGATCATCGGCTGTGTCGTAAATGGACCGGGTGAAGCGCTGATGACCGATGTGGGCTTTACGGGCGGCGGTGCCGGATCAGGCATGGTCTACCTGGCGGGCAAGCAAAGTCATAAAATGGACAACGCGGAAATGGTGGATCATATCGTTGAGCAGGTCGAAAAAAAGGCGGCCGAGCTTGATGCGGCCGCCCTTGCAGATGCTGCTGAGTAGAGCGCGTCAGCTGCGTTTGTCTTCAACGATTGTCTGAAGCTGATCGAACGGCAGGTAGCCGCGCAGCAACTCGTCCTGCAGAACGAAAGTGGGCGTGCCGGTGATCTGAAGCTGCTGTGCGAGGGCACGGGTGGACCGGATCCGGTCGGTCACCTCTTCATTATCCATTTTCGCTTCGACTGCTGCAGTGTCGACGCCATAGGTATCCGCCAGCCTGCGCAGCGACGCCAGTGTGATGTCGCCGTTAAAGGACATGAGTGCGTCATGAACAGCCTTATAGGCCTCGTCGCCGGCCACCATCTGCGTGGCAATGGCAAACCGTGACGCCAGAACTGATTGTTCGCCGAGGATCGGGAATTCCTTCACCACGAACCGGATGTTCCCGTCGGATTCGAGCAGCTTCTCAACTTCACCGAAGGCCCGTTTGCAGAAGCCGCAGCGGTAGTCCATGAACTCAACCAGCACGATATCTCCGTCCGGGTTGCCGCCGACATAGGAAAAACCATCGTCAAACAGCGCATCCGCGTTATCGGCGACCAGTGCCACATCTGCCTCGGCCTGAGCCTCCGCCTGGCGTGCTTCGAGCGCGCGTACGGCTTCCATAATGACTTCAGGGTTTTCCATCAGGTACTCGCGGACCTGATTGCCAAAAGCGTCACGCTCCGCATCCGACATAGCATTCAGATCCAGAGCCTGCGCCGGAGCGGCAAGGGCACCGAAAGCCAATGCCGCTGACAAAAGAAGTTTCCTCAACATTATTATCTCCGTTTCGCGGCGCGTTGGGCCGCATTAAGTACATCGTCAGCGCGCTGCCGTGGACCTGAACCTGCAGGCAGAAGCCCCGCCGCGCGTTTGGCATGGATGCCCGCATCCTTCATGCGTCCCGACAGAGCATAGCGTTCCGCGGTGATCAGCGCAGCCATTCCCTGTTCACCATTGCGTGCGTAGGCGACCGAAAGATCGCGCATCATGGATCCGTCCCGGAAATCGATGGACCGTGCTTTTTCCAGCGCGCGCTTCGCGCCCCTCACATCATCCTGCACGAGCAGGGCGCGGCCATAACCGGAGAGGATGAGCGCATCATTGGGCGCCAGTTTCACAGCCCGGGCATACGCGGCAGTGGCTGCCTGAAAGTTCCGGGTCTCGAACAGGATCTGTCCGCGCTGCTCATGAAGAAAGGGATCGTTGGGGCGCCGGGCAATCGCCTTGTCTATGGCGCTCAGTGCCTGTTTTGTCCGGGATTGCCGATGCTCTGCCACCGCTTCACGCAGGAGGCGGACGTCCGGGTAGGGGGTTTCTTTCAGGCGTCGCAGCGTCCATTTCGGCGCGCGGGTATAAGCGCTGAGCTTCCCCTTCACCCTCTCGAACCAATACGCGGCGATCGGATCGTCTTTGCCGTCATCGCCGTAGGCGGCGACAAAACCTTTGACCGCGCGTAACCGGTCCCGCGACAGTGGGTGGCTGCGCAGGTAGGGGTCCTGCCGGGTTTCAGACAACAGGTCCTGACCGCTGAAAATCTCCAGAACCTCCGACATGCCGGAGGGCCGGATACCTGCGGATTTCAGAAACCGGATACCCGACTGGTCCGCCGATGCTTCCTCGGCGCGGGTGTGTTTGAAAAACTGTCTCTGCGCAGATGATTGTGTGCCGATGGCGATCCCGCTGGCGGCCGCGCCGCTGCCCGTTGTCGCCGCCGCAACAGCGGCCAGAGCCAGCCCCAGTCCGGATGCTGTGCGCGCGCTGGCCAGGTTGCCCATGCGCCGCACGATGTGCCCATTTGCGATATGTGCCGCCTCATGGGCCAGTACCGCCTGGAGCATCGGCGCATTTTTCATGCGGTTGATCAGGCCGTAGTGCACAAAGATCGCGTCATTCCCGACCACGAAGGCATTCAGTGAACTGGAATTCACCACCAGGATCTTGACCCGGTTCGGGTTTAGCCCTGCCGCTGACAGCACCGGAGTGGCCAGCTGTTTCAACCCGTATTCAATGTCGGAATCGCGCAGCAACCCCTGGGCGTGCAGCGGTGCTGCTGCCATCCAGAGCAGCATCAGCGGGATTGACGCCAGGCGGAATACGCGATGAAAGATCATGCACCCAATAAGGAGCGAATAGATGCGGGTTTCAAGGCGTTCTTCGGTCGATCCATTTATTGTGATGGATGTCATGGAAGCCGCGCGGCAGGCGGAAGAGGCGGGCCGGCACATTATCCACATGGAAGTGGGACAGCCGGGAACCGGTGCGCCGAAGGCGGCTGCCGAGGCTCTGACGGCTGCGATGCAGGCAGGGCCGCTGGGGTATACAGTGGCGCTGGGGCTGCCGGCACTGCGCGCGCGGATCGCACGGATGTATGGCGACTGGTACAACGTGGATCTGGATCCTGCCCGTGTCGTGATCACGCCCGGATCGTCCGGCGGATTTCTGCTCGCCTTCACGGCGCTTTTCGATACCGGTGACCGTGTCGGCATCGGCGCGCCGGGGTATCCCAGTTATCGCCAGATTCTCCGGGCGCTCGATCTCGTCCCCGTTGATCTGGAAACGGCACCGGAAAACCGGCTGCAGCCGGTGCCTGCGGATTTCGCCGGTCAGAACCTCGCGGGTCTTATGGTTGCTTCACCGGCAAACCCGACGGGCACGATGCTGGACCGGCCGGCGATGCAGGCGCTCGTGCAGGCGACAGCGGAGCAGGGCGCTTCGTTTATCTCAGATGAAATCTATCACGGGATCGAATATGAGGCGAAGGCTGTGACCGCCCTCGAAATCACAGACGACGCCTATGTCATCAACTCGTTTTCCAAGTATTTTTCCATGACCGGCTGGCGGGTTGGCTGGATGGTTGTACCTGAGGATCATGTGCGGGTGGTTGAGCGGATTGCCCAGAATATGTTCATCTGTGCGCCGCATGCCAGCCAGATTGCAGCGCTTGCAGCGATGGATGCGACCGACGAGCTGGAAGCCAACATGGAGGTCTATCGCGCAAACCGCAGGCTGATGCTGGACGGATTGCCGGCCGCAGGTTTCACGAATATCGCGCCGCCGGATGGCGCCTTTTATGTCTACGCAGATGTCTCCGATCTGACGGAGGACAGCCGTGCGTTTGCGGCGGAAATTCTGCGCGAGGCGGGTGTCGCCGTCACGCCGGGTCTGGATTTTGATCAGGCGCGGGGCAACCAAACCCTGCGCTTTTCCTATGCGCGCTCGACGGCGGATATTGCCCAGGGGCTGGAGCGTCTCAAAACCTTTATGCAGCGGCGCTGACGGGGATTCACACGCCGGGGATGATCGGATAAACTGCCTGAAAAAAGGCAGAGCAGCAGATGATCCGAATTCTGGCGATGGCGGCGGCGCTGACCGTGGCGCTGTGTTTTTCCGCATCAGCGGAGGAGGCAGCGATGGTAAATCCCGGCGAGAGCAGCGCGGCCGACATGCGCGGCGGCGGCGCTGTGATGACGCTTTCGCTGAGCCACGGCGTCCCTTTTCGTGTTTTCACGCTCGACGCTCCACCGCGCCTGGTGGTTGATTTCAGGGGCCTGAACACCGAAGCCATTCCCGCAGAAACGATGGTTCAGCAGAGTGCCGCAATAAGTGGTCTGCGCAGCGGCGTTTTCCGCCCCGGCTGGTCGCGGCTGGTTGCAGACCTTGATGCGCCGCTTTTGCCTGCAGAAACAGGTATGCGCATTGATGACAGCTCTGGAAAAGCGGTGCTGTCCCTTGTTCTTGAGCCGGTATCGCCGGGTGCCTTTGCCGAAGCGTCCGGCATTCCGGCGACGGCGCTCTGGGCGCAGGAACCGGTTGTCCCGCCCCGGAAGCGCACCGATGATGACCTGATGGTGGTGGCCATTGATCCCGGTCACGGTGGCATTGATCCTGGTGCGGAACGCGAAGGGCTGTCTGAAAAGGTTCTGATGCTGGATATGGCGCGCGAGCTGAAGGCAGCACTCGAAGCCACCGGTCTGGTGCACGCGGTACTGACACGGCAAAGCGATGTGTTCGTCTCGTTGCAGGCACGCGTTGCTTTGGCGCAGCAGGTGGAAGCAGATGCTTTTGTGTCGCTGCATGCTGACGCGCTGGCCGATGGCGGCGCGCAGGGCGCAACAGTCTACACCCTGTCCGAAGAGGCGAGCGATAAGGCAACGGCCCTGCTGGCAGCGCGTCATAACCGCGCAGATATTCTTGCGGGCGTCGATCTGACGGGCGCTGACGATGTCGTCGCGGGCGTTCTGCTGGATATTGCGCGGCGTGAAACCGCACCGAGGACCGCAGCGCTGGCCCGGTCACTGGTCACCGGCATGGATGAGGCGGGCGGGCCGATGAACCGCCATCCGTTGCGCAAAGCAGGCTTTTCGGTGCTGAAATTGGCCGATGTCCCTTCGGTGCTGGTCGAGGTCGGCTTTCTTTCCAGTCAACGTGATCTGGATAACCTGCGGCGGTCGGAATGGCGCAGTCAGATGGTGGCTGGTCTTGTTTCAGGTCTGCTGGCCTGGCATATGGAAGACGAAGCGCGCAGAACTCTGTTGCGGCAGTAACTTTTGCGCGTGTGCCCGCCGCCGGGCTTTTGACGATTTCCGCCGTGACCGGTATAACAGCCGGAGTGCGCAGCCCTGAAAAGTGAGTCAAACAGTGATCCGGTTCATCCTGTCCTTCTTTGGTGGCATTTTCACCACCATCACCATGGCCTTTGGCATGGTGGTTCTGACGATTGGCGCGATTTTCTGGGTCTATGGCCGCGACCTGCCGAGCCACGAGTCGCTAGCACAATATTCGCCGCCAACAATCAGCCGGATTTATTCCGGCCAGGGACAGATCATCGACGAGTTTGCCACAGAGCGGCGGTTGTTCGCGCCGGCTGACACCATCCCTGATCTGATCAAACAGGCTTTTATCTCTGCCGAAGACAAGAATTTCTACGAACATGACGGGTACGACCTGCGTGGTATTGCGGCAGCTGGTGTTGACGCCGTGCGGTCGCGCGGTCAGGACCTGCGCGGCGCATCGACCATCACGCAACAGGTGATGAAGAACTTCCTGCTGTCCGGCGACCGGCGGGCGGAGCGGAAAATCAAGGAGATCATCCTTGCAGCGCGCCTTGAGGAAACCCTGAGCAAGGAGAAAATCCTGGAGCTCTATCTCAACGAGATTTTCCTCGGTCAGAACTCATATGGTGTGGCCGCTGCGTCGCAGACGTATTTCAACAAACCGCTGGTGGATCTGGAACCACATGAAGCGGCGTTCCTTGCGTCGCTGCCGAAAGCGCCAAGCGATTACCATCCCGTGCGCCAGAAGGACCGGCTGCTCGCGCGCCGGAACTTTGTCCTGCGCGAGATGATGGAGAACGGCTACATTTCGACTGCGGCTTACGAGACAGAACGCGCAGCACCACTGCGGTCGGTGCAGAACGGTGATTTTGAGAGCTTCAAATCGGTTCTGCCGCCACGCGACTATTTCACGGATGAAATCCGCCGTCAGCTGAGCGAGGATTTCGGCGAGGGCGAGTTTTTCACTGGTGGTCTGACAGTACGGGCGACGATCGACCAGGAGCTGCAGCCAGTCGCCGCGGAATCCCTCCGTCGCCAGCTTGAGGATTACGACCGCAAGCAGGGTATCTGGCGTGAGGCGACCAACAAGATCGACCCGGAGCGTCTGACGTCTGAAGCGGACTGGCGCGCGGCCCTGAGTGATGTGGAAATTGCCCGTGACATTGAACTCGACGGCCCCTGGTATCCGGCTGTTGTTCTGTCGGTCGGCGGTGGCAATGCGCGTATCGGGATCGAAGGCGTTGAGGAAGATGCAGAGGGCCACTTCATTGCTGCCCGGGATGTGACATGGGCGCGCAAACGGTCCATTGACGGCCAGACCGGGCCCAAAGCCGACGCCGCCGGTGATCTGCTCGACGTGGGGGATGTGGTGCATGTGCGCGCGATTATTTCCGACGAAGACGGCACTTTTGTGCGCTGGTCGCTGCGCCAGGTGCCGAAAGTGCAGGGTGCTTTTGTGGCGATGGACGTCAACACGGGCCGTGTGATCTCGATGCAGGGCGGCTTTTCCTATCAGTCCAGTGTATTTAATCGCGCCACGCAGGCTAAACGCCAGCCGGGCTCCAGTTTTAAACCTTTCGTCTATGCGTCCGCGCTCGACAGCGGCTATTCACCTGCAACCATCGTGGTGGATGCGCCGATCGAGATTGATACGCCCCAGGGCCTGTGGCGGCCGCGCAATGCGTCCAACGAATTCTACGGCCCGACACCCCTGCGCACAGGCATCGAACGCTCGCGGAACCTGATGACCATCCGTCTGGCACAGGAAGTTGGTATGGATGTCGTGGCCGATTATGCCGAACGCTTTGGCGTCTATGACAATATGGGCACCTTCCTGGCAAATGCCCTGGGGTCCGAGGAAACGACGCTTTATCAGATGGTTGCAGCCTATGCGATGTTTGCCAACGGGGGCGAACGGGTGACGCCGACGCTGGTGGACCGCGTCCAGGACCGTTATGGCAAAACCATCTATCGTCACGATGACCGCTATTGCTTTGACTGCGAGAAACCTGAGCTGACGGCGGGTGTCGCGCCCAAAATCATATCCAACCGTGAACGTGTCATGGACCCGGTGACCGCCTATCAGCTGACATCAATGATGCGCGGCGTTGTCGACCGCGGTACGGCGGCACGCACGGTGAACCTACCGGTCCCGACGGCAGGCAAAACAGGCACCACGAATGACGCCAAGGATGTCTGGTTTGTTGGTTTCACCAGCAACATCGTCGCGGGCTGCTACATCGGCTATGACCAGCCCAGCGGTCTGGGGCGCGGGGCGTCGGGTGGCGGTATGTGTGGCCCGGTATTCCAGCGCTTTATGGAAAAGGCGACACAGAAATATGGCGGTGGCGATTTCGAAATTCCCCCAGGTGGCCGTTTCATCAAGATCGACCGGTTCACCGGTGCGCGCCTGAATGATGACGCTCAGGGCGAGGCCGTTGTGGCCGAGTATTTCCGCGCGGGCGAGGAGCCGGTCTTTGGGATCATGTATGATGGTGGTTTCGCCATGGGTGCCGATCTTCCGCTCTTTGAGGAAGTTGGCCAGAACCAGCGGACACAGCAGGTCACCACCTCAACCGGCGATACGGTAACCGTCGGGCCGAATGCCGGCTTCGGGACGGTCAGCTCCGGCGGTCTTTATTGACACGCGCAGCGCTTGCCGCTGCCCAGGCGCTGGTTTATCAACGGGCAGAGATTGGCTGAGGCAGGAACGCAATGCGCGCAGACGCACAGAATACCGTTGAAAAAATTGAAAAATCGCTTGAGCTTCTGGCGCAGCGTCTCGACGTGGAGACCGCACCCCACAGGCTCGAGGAATTCAACGCGCGTGTTGAGGATCCGAACCTCTGGGATGATCCGGAAGCGGCACAAAAGCTGATGCGCGACCGCCAGATGCTGGTCGACGCCATGGAGACCTATGAAAGTATCCGCCAGGATATGACTGACAACATCGAACTCATTGAACTGGGGGAGATGGAGGAAGACGAAGAGGTCGTCGGCGATGCAGAGCAGGCATTGCATGCCCTGGCCGAAAAAGCCGCCCAGAAAGAGCTGGAAGCGCTCCTTGATGGTGAGGCGGATGGCAATGACACGTTCCTAGAGATCAACGCCGGTGCCGGCGGTACAGAAAGCTGTGACTGGGCGTCCATGCTCGCGCGGATGTATGTCCGCTGGGCGGAGAAAAAGGGATACAAAGTAGAGCTTCAGGCGGAAAGCGCCGGTGATGAAGCCGGGATCAAATCCGCGACCTATAAGATCAGTGGTGTGAATGCATACGGCTGGCTGAAATCGGAAAGCGGCGTTCATCGTCTGGTGCGCATCTCGCCTTACGATTCCGCAGCCAAACGCCATACGTCCTTCAGTTCGGTCTGGGTGTATCCGGTGGTCGATGACAACATCGATATCGAGGTGAACCCGGCGGACATCCGCATCGATACCTACCGATCCTCTGGTGCGGGCGGTCAGCACGTGAACACCACAGATTCGGCTGTACGGATAACGCACCACCCGACGGGTATCGTCGTGACCAGCTCTGAGAAGTCGCAGCACCAGAACCGGGACATCGCGATGAAAGCGCTGAAATCGCGGCTCTACCAGCTGGAACTGGACCGGCGCAATGCGGCCATCAACGAAGCGCATGAGAACAAGGGTGATGCCGGGTGGGGCAACCAGATCCGATCATATGTTCTGCAACCCTATCAGATGGTCAAAGACCTGCGTACCAGCTTTGAAACGTCGGACACCAAGGGTGTTCTGGATGGTGATCTGGATGGTCTGATGGCAGCGACGCTGGCGCTGGACGTGTCGGGCAAGTCCCGCGCGGAAGCGCAGGGCAGCTGATCCCGGGGCGGCGTGATGGAGGATCATTCCTTCAGACCGGCCCTTGATCTGAGTGCGGACATTGCATCCGGAAAACTGACGGCTGAGAGCCTGATGCGGTCGACACTGGCCCGCATCGCGGCGGTCAACGATCAGGTAAACGCCATCATTTCGCTGCGACCTGCTGATGATCTGCTGCGTGAGGCCCGCGCGGCTGATCAGAGCCCGCGACGTGGCTGGCTGCATGGTATCCCCATTGCCATCAAAGAACTGGCCCAGGCGAAGGGCTTGTCTGCGACCAGCGGCTCCCCGGTTTTCGCCGGTCAGGTTGCCTCTCAGGATGATCTGTTCGTCGCAAGAATTCGTGCCGCCGGGGCCATCATCATCGGCAAGACCAATGCGCCCGAATTCGGACTGGGCAGTCACACACACAACCCGGTGTTCGGCACGACACGCAACCCTTATGATCTGTTCCGCTCAGCAGGCGGGTCTTCCGGCGGCGCGGCGGTGGCCCTGGCGACCGGTATGCTCAGCGTGGCGGACGGCTCAGACATGATGGGCTCGCTGCGCAATCCTGCCGGCTGGAACAATGTTTACGGCATGCGGCCGACCTGGGGGCTGGTGCCGGATGCGGACGCGGATGACGTCTTTGTCAGCACGCTGGCCACAGATGGTCCGATGGCGCGCACGCCTTCGGACCTGGCGGCGCTGCTGGATACGATGTCAGGCGCCGACCCCCGGGTGCCGTTTGCGCGTGGGGCAGACGTGTCACTGCCGGGGATTGATGACCTGGTCCGACCACCCCGCATTGGCTGGCTCAGTGACTGGGGCGGCGCGCTGCCGATGGAGCAGGGGGTGCTTGAGACCTGCGAGGCGGCGCTTGGTACGATGCAGGCCATGGGGTGGCTGGTCGAACCGGTGCGTGATCTGTTCAGTTCTGACGCACTCTGGACCAGCTGGACGCGTCTGCGCGCCTGGCTTGTTGCTATGCGGCACCAGGACAAATACGAGGATCCGGCGCTGCGTCCCCTGTTGAAAGAGGCAATGATCCACGAAATTGAGACCGGGCTTTCGCTGTCGCCGCGTGAAATCTACGCGGCCAGCGGAATCCGGTCTGACTGGTTTCGCTCTGCGACACAGTTGTTCGGGAAACATGATGTTCTGGCGCTGCCCACGGCTCAGGTCTGGCCGTTTGACGCGGAGCTGACGCACCCCACGTCGATCGCCGGTCACGAAATGGACACCTATCACCGGTGGATGCAGGTGGTTGTGCCTCCCAGCCTGGCGGGGCTGCCCGCGGTAAGTGTTCCGGCGGGTTTCGGGCCTGATGGGATGCCCATGGGGCTGCAGCTGATCGGCCCGCAGGATAGCGACAGCTATTTGCTGCAGATCGCCCAGGCCTGGCACAAAGCAACAGATTGGCCAGGGAAACGGCCCGCGATGGTGTAAAGTTGCAGATATGCTCCGGGGGGAATCAGTATGAGCGACGCAACATCACAGGACATCAAACCCGGCGCACCCGAGATGCGCCCCGCGCGACTTGATGATATCGGAACAGCACTCAAGGCCGGCTTCGGCGATTTCCGGCGGCATCCTGTTTATGGCCTCATTTTCGGAGGCTTCTACGTTCTCGCCGGGTGGCTGATGACCCTGATTACGCTGCAGACGGGCCACACATTCTGGCTGGTGCTTGCGGCCATCGGGTTCCCGCTGCTGGGGCCGTTTGCCGCCGTAGGACTTTATGAAATCTCGCGCAGGCTGGAAGCGGGTTTGCCGGTCACTCCGGCGGCCGTCTTCGGGATCATCTGGCAACAGCGTCTGAGACAGCTTCCATCACTCTGCACGATGATGGTGGTGATCTTCATGTTCTGGTTCTTTCTGGGCCACATGATCTTTGCGCTCTTTCTGGGGCTATCAACAATGACAAATATATCATCGTCTTATGAGGTGTTCCTCACGCCGAACGGCATCATGATGCTGCTCTTTGGCACGGGCGTCGGAGCCGTTTTCGCGGTCCTGATCTTTTCGATTGCCGTCATTGGTCTGCCCATGCTGCTGGACCGGGAGGTGGATTTCATCACCGCAATGATCAACAGCTTCCGGGCGGTGAGCAGCGCGCCGGTTGTGATGCTGATCTGGGCTGCGCTGGTTGCGGTCATCACATTCGCCGCACTGGTGCCGTGGTTCCTGGGGCTTCTGGTCGCGCTGCCTGTGTTGGGCCATGCGTCATGGCATCTTTATACCCAGCTGTCTGACGGGTCCTGAAGAGGCTCTTCGCGGCCCAGCTCCACAAGCCGGGCCCGCAGGGCGGGGCCGTCAGGGTGCCCGGTTTCGAGCGCATATACGTAGGCATGCGTCAGATAGAACCCGATGGCTTCATCATCCGCTGATGCGTCGGCAGCCCTGACATAAAGCCCGACCAGTGCCTCAGTATCGTTTCTGTCATGCGCATCAAGCAGCTGCGCATCCAGTGACGTCATTCCGCAGCCTTTGACGCAGCGCGTGTGCTTTCCAGCCGCGCAGCAACCCAGTCGTGAAAGAGATGCGTCGGGCTGTCCATCACAGGAGAAAACCGCCCACCATCAAAGGAAACCGCATGCCGTCCCCGCTGCATGCCCTCGACGACAAAGACATCTTCGGCAAAAACTGTTTTCCACAATGCTGCGTTCGCAGTGCGCAGCGCCTCATCCGTATCCGGCTGCGCGTAATAGAGGTGCACATGCTCCAGTGTGCGCTCGGGCCCTTCGGGCTGCAGGATGATCGCAAACGTATGGTCCCGGTGCACGCCAAGCAGCACGTTGGGAAAAGCGGTGATGTATTCAGCAGCGGTATCCCATTTGTCGCTCAGACCATCGAAATCCGGGAAGGTTTCGCCATTGTCACCAGTCAGCTGACGGTAGACTAGCGTGCCCTGACCCGAATATCGCCCCGCATTTTCAATATGGTAGTGGTCTTCCAGCCGCGAATAGCTGTTGAGGCCAGGATGTACCCAGGGGAGGTGGTAGCTCTCGCAGTAGTTCTCGACCGCGAGCTTCCAGTTACAGTTTACTTCAAGTGTGAAAGCGCTTTGCCCGCCACCGTGGAACAGCGGAAGATCAAACTCCCGCCAGCGCTCAAGGAGCGCCGCGTTGGCGTCCTGAAACTCGGGCGCGGTACCCGATACATTGATCCAGACGACACCCATCCAGACGTGGCTGCGCACTTCGATAAGGCCCAGCAGCGCACGGTCAATGCCTTCATGGGTATTCTGACCTGGACCGCCCACATGCGGAGTACTGACCAGCCGGCCATCAGTGGAATAGCACCAGCTGTGATAGGGGCACCGGATCGCACCTTCGATGCGGCGTGGCTCCTCGACAAGGATCATGCCGCGGTGACGACAGATGTTCTGGAATACCCGGACACTGCCTGAACGATCCCGCACCAGCAGCAACGGCATCCCCAGAAACGTTATCGGGACCGCGTCACCGGCCTCCGGAACCTGTGCAGTAACCGCCAGGCCGGACCAGCTGTCGAACAGAAGAGACTGTTTTTCCTCATTAAAAACGCTCTGATCCGTGTAGTGTTCGTTGGGCAGGCCGTTGGCGTCAGAAATGGGACGGCGAACGGCAGACAGGTCTGTGACGGGACGGTCCATGGCAGAATTCCTCAGCGTGATGACGAAACGTTACGCCAAACACACCGGATTGCGACCGTCAAAACGACCAGAGTTTCCCCGAGGCGACATAAAAAGCGTCGCTCAGCGGAAAGGATCATCCGGTTGCAGCAGACGCTGATGGAAGGGGGGAAGGCTGTCAAAGCCACAGAACCCGGCGCCGCGTGCAATCTCCATGACCATCGGCCAGTCATTGCCAATGTGCTCGTACACAAGACGCGTCATGCGCGTGCTGGAGGATGTCTCGCGCACAGTGCGGGCAACATACCCTACCCAGAAGTTATTCTGAAAGGATGTCACCTGAGCGAGGTAGTTGAAGGAGCCTGTCATCCCGTTGCGCCGGGTGACAATGAAGCCGACCCCTTCTTCGATGCGCAGCACGAAGCCCCTGAACTCGCGGGCGGACGGGCTGGCCGGAATGCCCTGCATGGCAAGTGCCATCTTGGGTTCATATCCCCGCATATATGTGTCATTGCCGACCCGCTGAACAAAGGTGAGACCTCTGACGAATTCGCCTTCGCGCACAAAACTGCGTCGGGAGAAATGGTAAAACCCGCTGGGCAGAGTTTCTTCCGGGATGTGCCGTACGGTGTCCCCCATGAAGTCCCGCAGCCAGGGACCGGCTGCCGACGCGGCGTCAGATGAAATTTCCTCGACAGGCTCAAGCAGGACGCGTGCGTCGACGCCAAAGAACTCGCAGATCCGGGACAGGACATCGGGGCGGGGAAAGCTCTCACCGCTCAGATACCGGTTGAACTGGGTCCGGTTGATACCGAGCTCACGGGAGAGCGCTGAAATAGAAGGGTATTCTGCCGCCAGAATCCGCAGATTTGCGCCAAACATGTTGCGCAGCTGGGCAGGGGTTCGGGTTGTCGCAGTCATGTGCGTCCTTAAAAGGCATCATTTCACTATGTGAAACGGCCGTGCAGAAATCCTGAACCAGTTAATCTGTTGACGCGAAACAGCGTCAACTATCGTTCGTAACTGTGTCAACCGTAATCCAGCGCGACACAAATTCCAAGCGTACGGTGGTGTTTTTATCGTGGGCGCTGACGTTAACTTCTTGCTACCATAAGTTGGAAAAAAAACAGAATAGGCTTTGTACTATGCTTGGGGTTGTGCTGTGGAGCGATTCATCTGACGGGAAAGCCGTCATCTGGTGCGAGGATCAGGGTGATCTCGCATTTCTGAATTCAAAAGATCAGGTCCTGAGTGCAGAACCGTTCTTTGACGCGGGTGATCTGGTCCAGTTCGACATGGAAGTTCAGTCGTCACTGCGGCGCGCGCACAATCCGCGCCTTGTTGTGGAGAATGCAGGTGCGTCGCTTGCAGACGCGCTGCGACGGACGGAACGCATGAGCAGCCCGCGCAATTCAGGACGCGTCGTACCGTTCAGCGCACCCGGCGAAAAAAACCAGCCCGCAGCGACCTGCCGGGCTGGCTGATTTTTTGGTATCTGAGGCTTTACTCGCCGCGGGACAGCGCCGCGACGCCGGTCCGCGCCACTTCGGCAAGTCCCAGCGGGCGCATAAGATCGGCGAAAGCGTCGATTTTGTCCGGTGCGCCGGTAATCTCAAAGACAAAGCTTTCCAGCGTGCTGTCGACAACATTTGCCCGAAAGATGTCGGCAAGACGCAGCGCCTCAACGCGTTTGTCCCCGGTTCCCACGACCTTGAACATGGCCAGTTCACGTTCCACGCTGGCACCTTCAACGGTCAGGTCGTGCACGTCATGCACGGAAACAATCCGGCCCAGTTGTGCCTTGATCTGTTCGATAACCTGCGGTGTTCCGGACGTGACGATCGTGATGCGCGACAGATGTCCGGTGTGATCCACCTCTGCGACGGTCAGGCTGTCGATGTTGTAACCACGTCCTGAGAACAGACCGATTACACGCGCCAGAACACCGGGCTCATTCTCAACCAGCACGGCGAGTGTGTGCCGCTCAATCACGTCCGAAAAGGTCGGACGCAGGTTGTAGGCGGAATGGCTGGTGGCGCCTTTTTTGATTTTCAATGCGCTCATTTGGTTTTTCCCCGTCTCCAAACATAGGTTAGGTCGTTCGTCTTCCCGGCCATCTGGGCTACCTCCTCAGGTGACAGACTGACGTTTTTCGGTAGGCGTAGCGGTATCTTTCCATCAGAAAGCCCGTAAGGGTCGCCCGGATGAATTGCGTCTATTGCAATAGAAAAAGCGAAGACATGTCTGCATTCCCACTCCCCACCATGCTGCTTTGTGACCGGATTGTATGACTTGGATGGATACATAAAGCAGATGGAGTAATTGCCGGTGTCCCGACCATGATCCGTGACCTTCCAAAGGCTCGGAACACCGACCCTGTTCCCCGGATACCATAGCATGGCTGTTCCGTTTTCTGCGAAATACTCAACCTGTGTCCCGTGGCTGGCATCGGTGAAATGGATGGTTTTCCCGGCGATCTGGTCATTGATCTTGTGACGCTTTCGAGAGAACTGGAACTCTTCGGATGCATGAGCTTCTTTTGTCTGGATCTCGGGAGCCGTACACGCTGCCACACCGAATGCGACCGCAATCAGTCTTGCAGATCTGGCACAGCGCCGCCATGTCACACCAGCACACTCCCCTTGCTGTCGATCACGCCCTGTGTTTCCGCTTCGCCCAGCAGCATTTCGTTGTGCGCTTTGCCTGATGGGATCATCGGGAAGCAGTTTTCGTGCTTTTCGACGAGGCAGTCGAAGATCACCGGGCCATCGTGGTTGATCATTTCTATGATCGCATCATCAAGGTCGTCCGGGTCAGAGCAGATAATCCCCTTTGCCCCGAAAGCTTCGGCCAGTTTCACAAAGTCGGGCAGGGCATCAGACCAGCTGTGCGAGTAGCGCTCACCGTGCAGCAGTTCCTGCCACTGGCGCACCATCCCGAGGCGTTCATTGTTGAGAATGAACTGCTTGACGGGCAGGCGGTACTGAACGGCGGTCCCCATTTCCTGCATGTTCATCAACCAGGAGGCTTCACCGGCCACATTGATCACCAGCGCGTCCGGGTGTGCCATCTGAACACCGATGGACGCGGGGAAACCATAGCCCATGGTGCCAAGGCCTCCGCTCGTCATCCAGCGGTTCGGATCCTCAAAGCCCAGATATTGAGCAGCCCACATCTGGTGCTGGCCCACCTCGGTGCAGATGTACCGGTCATGATCCTTGGTCAGTGCCTCAAGCCGTGCGAGCGCATGCTGCGGTTTGATGACCTTTCCGGCCTGCGTGAATTGCAGACAATTGACCTTTTTCCATTCGTTGATCTGGCCCCACCATTTGCCGACGGCTTCAGCGTTGGTTTTGCGTCCGCGGGCTTTCCAGACCTTGAGAATGTCTTCCAGAACATGGCCCACGTCACCGACAATCGGGATATCCGTCTTGATCACTTTGTTGATCGAGGAGGGGTCAATGTCGATATGCGCCTTGATCGATTTGGGGCTGAATGCATCAAGGCGGCCGGTGATCCGGTCGTCGAAACGCGCGCCGATATTGATCAGCAGGTCGCAGTCGTGCATGGCCATGTTGGCCTCGTAAAGGCCGTGCATGCCCAGCATACCGATCCATTTTTCACCTGAAGCCGGATAGGCGCCAAGCCCCATCAGCGTCGACGTGATCGGGAAGCCGGTAGCTTTGACCAGTTCACGCAGCAGCTGGCTCGCGCCCGGGCCGGAATTGATCACGCCGCCGCCGGTGTAAAACACAGGCTTTTTGGCCTTTTCCATGGCGGCAACCAGTTCTGTGATCTCCTCCATGTCGCCCTTCAGCTTTGGCTGGTAGTGCGACACCGACGGTTTGGGTGACTGGTAAGTGCCGGTCGCAAACTGAACGTCCTTGGGGATGTCTACAAGAACCGGTCCCGGGCGTCCGCTGGTGCTGACATGGAACGCTTCGTGGATGACACCTGCCAGCGCGTCCGTCTCCTTAACCAGCCAGTTGTGCTTGGTGCAGGGACGTGTGATGCCAACCGTGTCGGCCTCCTGGAAGGCATCTGAACCGATCATGAATGTCGGCACCTGGCCCGTCAGAACGATGATCGGAATGGAATCCATCAGCGCATCCGTGAGGCCGGTCACGGCGTTGGTCGCACCGGGCCCGGAGGTTACAAGAACCACGCCGGGCTTACCGGTGGCACGCGCATACCCTTCGGCCGCGTGTACTGCGCCCTGTTCGTGCCGCACCAGAATGTGCCGGATGGCGTTCTGCTGAAAGATCTCGTCGTAAATCGGTAGGACGGCGCCTCCGGGGTAGCCAAAGACAGTATCCACACCCTGGTCGATGAGGGCCTGGACAATCATTTTCGCTCCGGACATCTGCCGTGTCATATCTTTCAACTCCGTATCGGTCCCGGCAGGGACCTGTTGACTGTTGCGCATAAAAAAGCCCCCGGCGTTGGCGGGGGCGCATGGGTCAGACTATGGTCTACCGTTACCGGCCCATGCGCTTGGTTCCTACGATGACGACTAGTGCGTTCATGCCTGGTGGCTCCCTGATGCTGCGGGGACATTATGAGTGTGCGGCGGGAGCGTCAACACCCAAACATACAAAAAATATGTCCTGACAGCGCAAATTCTTGAAATTTCCCTGCGTCACTGGTTGTTGTGGCGCAATAATGCGAAAATCAGGACCTGATTTAGCCGGATTTTGGGTTATTCGACACTGATATCACGGATGTCCGTGCGGGCGGTGACGATCAGTTGCTGTACTTCTTCGGCCAGCGTCTTGAACTCGTGGGCGATGATGGTCAGCCCTTTGCCGGCTTCGCCTGCACGGGATGCCTCAACCGAAGCATTGATCGACATTGACCGGACATAGCGGCCAATCCGGTCGAGGCGGTCGAGACTTGCCTCCAGATTGCGGGCAGATTCGGCAGCTGCAGCAAGGTGCGCCGCCCGGCCGCTTTCTATGCCTTCCCACAGGTGTGTGATTATCGCTGTGACAGCTGCAAAAACGGCCGTTTTCCCGTTCGCGACATAGCGGGCCAAATCCTCGGCGGAGATGGTCTCACCCTGTGCAAGCTGCTCCGACAGGGCCGTGGTGGATTCCGCCACGGCCATGATAACGCGCCGTTCCTGTTTCAGCGGCTCGCTTCTGGCGGCAATCCAGTGGCTAAGCGGTTCCGGCAGATCAGGGAACACATCGTCGCCGGAGACGACGGCCGCTGCCCGCCGGATTGTTTCGGCCAGACCGGCAACTTCATCCGCGAGACCGGCGTCGGATGTCTCTGAGCCGACAATCAGAGAGACGTCGAGGGCAACGCGCACCACCTGCGCACGGATCGTGGCCACACGATCGATGGCCTCCCGGTAGGGAAGCGTATCGAGCGTGGCGGCATCCGGTACACTGGTCTGGCGGAAATCTTTCATGTCCGCACTGTCAGAGTTTATCGTTAAAATCGTCTGAACCGGACCGCGCGAGCGCAAAAAAGATCAGATGCTGACACCGGTGCCCTGCAGTACACCATGTTCCAGCGCATAGCGGGTCAGGCCGGCGGTGCTGGATATGCCCAGTTTGCGCTTGATGTTCTTGCGGTGCGTCTCGACCGTGCGCACCGAGATGTCGAGTGCAATGGCGACTTCTTTGTTCGATTTGCCCTGAGCGAGCTGCAGCAGAATTGTCTGTTCACGGCCTGTCAGTGCCTCACGCGCATCGCCTTCTTTGGGTTTCAGCGATCCGCTGGCGCCGGTGCACAGATACCGGCGACCGGCCATGACCTCATCGATGGCCTGTTTGATTTCGTCGGTCGGCACATCTTTGAGGATATAACCCATGGCCCCGTGGCTGAGCGCGGATGAGATATATTCCGGACTGTCATGCATCGACAAAACAAGCACGCGCGTATCCGGTCTCTGCTCAAGCAAAATCTCGGTTGCAGTCAGCCCGCCCATGTCAGGCATGTTCAGGTCCATGAGGATCACGTCCGGGTTTGTTGTCCCGACCGTATCAATCGCGGTGCGTGCGGCGTTGCAGGTGCCCACGACCTCGATGTCTTCGTAACTTTCGAGAATGGACTGGATACCCTCTGCCACCATCGGGTGGTCATCGACAATGAGAACGCGGATCGGGGCAGGGGTCGTCATGCTGGCACCTTCGGGGCTTTGGCGGAATCAGAGGCGGGAGATAACAGGTGGGTCAGGGGCACGCTGACTTCGATCACCGTGCCGGGGCCGTTGCGCGGCGGGAAAATGCGGAATGTGCCATCGAGCTGTTCGACACGCTCCTGCATGTTGCGCAGGCCCAGGCCACCGCTGACCGGCATACCGCCATGTGCAGGCAGGCCACGCCCGTTGTCTTCAATGCGCAGCGTGGCGCCCCGTTTGTGGCCGCGGATATCTACCCTGACATAGGTCGCGCTCGCGTGCCGTTCGATGTTCGTCAGAGCTTCCTGTGCGATACGGTAAAGTGCGATTTTGGCTTCCGGGTCGAGACGGTTGCGGAATACGACCGTGTCAAATCCGGTCTCAATGCCGGTGCGCACACTGAATTCCTCGGTCAGGGTTTTGATGGCAGGGCCGAGGCCAAGATCATCCAGCACACCGGGGCGCAGATCGCGGCTGATGCGCCGCACTTCCGAGATCGCCTCACCCAGGGTTTCGATGCCCTTGCTCAGCGGGTCTGCCGCCGTCGGATCACCACGGTCGAGTTTGCGCCGCGCCGTATCCAGTGCATAACGCACGCCCACAAGGATCTGGCTGATCCCGTCATGCAGCTCGCGGGCCACACGACCGCGTTCCTCTTCCTGAGCATCGAGCACCCGTTGCGTCAGCTTCTTGAGCTTGGCATCCGCCAGCCGGCGCTCCCGTATGTTCAGGACCATACCCGTCAGAAAGACCAGCAGCAGCGCGGCAAAGGCAATCGCCATGATATATATAAACGTCTGCTGCACGCGTGCTTCGACCTCGGCCCGCGCGGTCGCAACAGTGGCGAGCACATCATCAATGAAAACCCCCGTGCCCACAGCCCAACGCCAGCTGGGAAAGCTGGTAACATAGGTGATCATGCGCGCTTCCTCGCCGCTGGTGGGCTTGGGCCACAGGTGCGTCAGATATCCGTCACCCTGGCGTGCGATATCCAGCAGGCTGGCAACAACCGGCGTGCCCTCGCTGTCGGTTTCATCCAGCCAGTTGCGGTTGATCCGTTCGGTCTGGCGCGGGCTGACGACATTGTAGCCGTCGTAATCATAGACAAAAAAGAAACCCTCCTCGCCATAGATCATCGCCGAGAGGATCTGCGCGACCTGATCGCGTGCGTCCTGATCATCCGGTGCCGCATTGCCGTAGATAAAGTAGAAGCCGTTGCGCGCCTGGGTCACGTAATTGCGCAGCTCGGCCTTCTTGGCTTCGAGCAGCTGGACTTCCAGCGCTCTGATCTCGCGTTCTGCCAGGGCACGTGACTGGTGCGCCACCAGCACAGCAATCGCGGCAACAGCCGCAATAAGCGGCACCGTCGCAAGCAGCGACAGCTTTTGCCCATAGCTGGGCCGCAGAAGTTCCGTCAGACGGCGCATATCCATTCGTTAAGGCGAATCCGGCGCGAATCAAAGGGCTGGCGTCCCGGACGGCACCGCATGTTTGCGCAAACGTTCCGGGAAGCTCTGCAAAACTGGTAAATAAATCTGTCCGGATGGCCGGAAAACCGCCCGCTCTACGCAGTAGTAGGTATTTAAATCATTAACGATCCCGGTAATGTTGCCCGCACTCACAAGACCCGGCCGCGCGGTATGCGGTGCGGGCTTCATATCTGGGAGGAGTATCTCTTATGGATCGTCGTTCATTTCTGAAGACATCTGCACTTGGCGGCACGGCCGCTGCGGCCACAACGATGGCGGCACCCGCGATTGCCCAGGGCAACCGCACACTGACAATGGTTACATCCTGGCCCCGCGGTTTCGCGGTTCTGGACGATGCGGCCACCTATTTCGAGGAAATGGTCGGCGCGATGTCCGATGGCACACTGACCATCGACAAAAAAGCACCGGGTGAGTTGGTCGGCGCGTTTGAAGTATTTGACGCTGTATCTTCCGGTCAGGCGGACCTCTATCACTCGGCTGACTACTACTTCATCGGTCAGCATCCGGGCTATGCCTACTTCACAGCTGTGCCCTTCGGCGGTACCGCGCAGGAAGTGACCAACTGGTACCACCACGGCGGCGGCCACGACCTGCACACTGAACTGGGCGAAATCTTCAACCTCAAATCCTTCCTCGCCGGTAACTCCGGTTCGCAATCGGGTGGCTGGTTCCGCAAGGAAATCAACTCTGCCGAAGACTTCAACGGTCTGAAGTTCCGTATGCCGGGTCTCGGCGGCAAGGTGCTGGGCGAACTGGGTGCTTCTGTTCAGAACATCCCGGGTGGCGAACTCTACCAGGCGCTGTCCTCGGGCGCGCTCGACGGTCTGGAGTGGGTTGGCCCGTTCGCGGACGAACGCGCCGGTTTCCAGGAAGTGGCGAAAGTCTACTACACAGCTGGTTTCCACGAGCCGGGCTCCGCTCTGGCCTGCGGCGTAAACCTCGACGTCTACAATGACCTGAGCCCGTCGCACCAGGCGATCATCGCCAACGCGGCGATGGCGACAACGCACTACCAGCTGGCCGAAACTCTGGCCAACAACGGTGCGGCTCTGGCGCGTCTGCAGGCACAGGGCGTGAAAGCACTGCAGTTCCCGGATGACGTCTGGGATGCCTTCGGTGCTGCGTCCAAGAAAGTCATGGACGAGAACATGAACGACGAACTCTTTGCCAAAATCCGGACTTCCTTCGAGGAATCGCTGGCACAGAGCTCCGACTGGCTGCTGAAGTCGGACGGCTTCTACGTGGCTCAGCGGAACCGCGTTCTGGCCAACGGCTGAAACTGAACACAAAACTGCGGGGGGCTGCGATGACGCGGCCCCCCGCATCGGTCTGACGGACACAGACCTGACACTACTGGCATTCCGAACGACCGGCGCACGGTCATCCGGGAGGGGGACATATGGAAAATGAAGCAGCCGCAGGCGGCGGCCTGTTCAGCGTTATCGGTGAGTTTCTGCTCTGGGTCATCACGAACATCGGGATGGCGTTTTATAATTTCTTCTATGCCCTGTTTAATCCGTCGCTGTGGCTCGACTGGAGCGACAAGCAGGCGATCATGCGCTTTGTCTACTATGGCGGATCGGTTGAATTCTTCTTTGTGATCTTCACCACCTTCCTCGTGATGTTTGCTGTCGGTATCTGGCGCGGTTCTGTGATGTGGGACTACGTCCGGGTGCTGGAAGGCATCTCCAACACGGTCGGCCGGTTTTTTGCCTGGGCCGGGCTGCTTATGGTCCTGCAGCAGATCGTCATCGTGTTCATGCAGCGGATTTTCACGCGCCCTGACATTTCCATCGGTTTTGGCATCCCGCTGCAGTTCGACATAAGCTGGTTTGCAGAAGAGCTGAAACTCTATAACGCACTCGTGGTCTGCCTCTGCATGGCCTACACCTTCGTTCAGGGCGGCCATGTCCGCGTGGACCTTGTCTATTCCGCGGTCCGGTTCCGCACAAAGAAGGTGATCGACATGTTCGGCGCACTCTTCTTTATGATGCCGGTTGCGGTTCTGATCTGGATGTATGGCTGGTTCTTCCTGTGGCGTCACCTGATCGTGCCCAAACCATCTGCCTCTGACACGCTGGACCGCCTGATCAACAAATCCCGTGCTCTGCGCTGGAACGTCGAAACCATCGGCTTCAGCCCTAACGGCTTCAACGGCTACTTCCTGTTCAAGATCCTTCTGGTGGCGTTCACCGCAATGGTCTTCCTGCAGGCGATGGCCATGTTCTTCCGCTCGTTCCAGGAATGGCGCGAGGGCGAGGAGAGCGAGAATAAATACCTGGACCGCGACACGCTGGGCGAAGGTGAGGAAGCGTACGAAGGTACGCACTGAGGAACTGCGCGCGCATCTGCGCTGCGCTGAGAGGACGTAAGACATGTTTTTTGGTCTGGACGGGGTCGAAGTCGGCCTGATTATCGTAGCGATCTGCCTCTTTGGCGGCATTCTGTCGGGCTTTCCGGTCGCTTTCGCCATCGCCGGGGCAGGGGTCATCTCCTTCGGGATCATCGCGGCACTCGACAGTGCGGGTCTGTTGATCCACCAGGCGATTGATACCGGCAGTCAGGTTTACCGTGACCTTGTAAATTCAGGGGTCAAACCCGATACGATATCCGTTTTCCGATACCCCGACTTACCGAGGATCGAAGAACCGGTGTTCCCCAAAGGCTGGGAAGTCGCCCTCGACCGTAACGTGTCCTTTGTTGTGAACCGGATGAACGAACGGGTCCTCGCGGGCCAGTCCATCGAAACACTGCTCGCCGTTCTGATGTTCGTTCTGATGGGCATCACCCTGGAACGCTCGAAGATCGCCAACGACCTGCTGACCACCATGGCGCGCGTCTTTGGCCCGCTGCCCGGCGGTCTCGCGGTTTCCATTGTTGTGGTGGGCGCGTTCCTCGCAGCTTCCACAGGGATTGTGGGCGCTACCGTTGTGACCATGGGTCTGCTGGCACTGCCAACGATGCTCCGGAACGGCTATTCGCCGGAACTCTCAACTGGTGTCATCGCTGCGTCCGGGACGCTGGGACAGATCATCCCGCCGTCCATCGTGATCGTTCTGCTCGGCACGCTGGCGGGTGACCTTTATTCTGCTGCCCAGGAAAAACGCGCGGTGGCCCAGGGCTGTACCGACGCGCTGACCTATCTGGGCGAGCCTGCGGTTCTCTCTGTGGGAACGTTGTTTCAGGCCGCTCTGCTGCCCGGCATCATGCTGGCGCTGCTCTATGCCCTCTATGCGTTCGGCTACGCGCTGCTGAACCCTGACAAGGCCCCGGCGGTCGAGATGGGCTCCACCAATGCGGAACCGGTTACCCGTGGCGAAGCCTTCACATGGTTCCTCGGCGCACCGGTGCTGCTGGTGGTTGGTACTATCCTGCTGGGCAACCTCGGCATCGTGGGCAGCCAGTCCACCGATGTGTCCCGCTTCTCTGACATCGGCGAAGGCGCCTCGCTGCGCACGAACGTCAGCGAACAGTGTCAGGCCTCCATGATTGAACTGCACGGGCAGGAAGCCTGGGACGTTGCCGTGGCACAACAGGCGGCCATCAACGACGCGGGCGGAGTTCAGGCCTCTGAGGCCCTGACCGAGGAAGAAGTCGAAGCCGCGATTGCGGACCGTGTGGCCAACGCGGCCCCGATCGGTACGGGCGTTGCGATCATGATGATCCTGACCTCGCTGTTCCTGACGACCGCGCGCGGGGTGTCGCCTTCCAGCAATCCGCAACCGCTGATCATCGGTGGCATCGGTACGGTGTTGCTGATTCTGGTGGACATCATGTTTGTCAGCGCGAACACCTCCCCGGGTGCCATGGTCGCGATGATGCTGATCCCCTTCGCAGCAGTCATGTACGGTGTCGTGTACGCAACGAAGATCTGCGCCACCAACGAACTGATCCGTGTGGTTTTCCCGCCGCTCGTGCTGATTGTCGCGGTTCTGGGGTCTATCCTCGGGGGCATCACCAACCCGACGCCCGCGGCAGCCCTGGGTGCCGGTGGTGCGATCATGCTCGCCGCATACCGCAAACTGCGCGATCAGGACCGCACACCCAAGGTGATCATCTGGTCAACGCTGGCGATCGTCATCTGTATCCTTGTGGGCATCAACTTTGACCTGCGGATCAACACAGACCAGGTGAGCTTTGAGAGCTGGTTCGCCTTCTTCGTCGCCTACGCTGCATATCTCTATGCGCTCTTCGGCCTGCTCTTCTCCTGCTGGATTCTCTTCACCTCCGGCGTGCTGAGCCCGGTCGTGCGCGAGACGGCCAAAGTGACCTCGATGGTCTTCACCATCCTGATCGGCAGCCAGGTGCTGAACCTGGTGGTGATCTCGTTCGGTGGCGAGCACTACATCCAGCAGTTCCTCAAGAGCTTTGACAACGAGTTCACGGTCTTCCTGATTGTGATGCTGGTGCTCTTTGTGCTGGGCTTTGTGCTCGACTTCCTCGAGATCATCTACATCGTGATCCCGATTGTAGGCCCGGTCATTTACGGCGGCAGTTTTGATCCCAAATGGGTGACCATCATGATCGCGGTGAACCTGCAGACCTCGTTCCTGACGCCACCGTTCGGCTTTGCGCTGTTCTACCTGCGTGGCGTGGCGCCAAAGGAAGTCACCACAGGCCATATCTACCGTGGCATCATTCCCTTTGTGCTGATCCAGGTGGTGGGGCTCGCGGTCCTGTGGTTTGTGCCGGGCATCGTCACGATCGTACCGGACCTGATCCCGAACTGACCAGGACAACAGGACAGAAGAAACACGAGGGGGCCACATGGCCCCCTTTCTTTTTACCTTCCACGTTGCGCAGAGATGCACTCCTTGATTCGAAAAAGGTGGACCTTCTGTCCGTTGGACCCGTGGGTGGTAGTACGGTCGTGGAAACAGAAGCGCGGGTTTGGCATCATTGTTGCGTGAACCTTGGGGAACCAAGGCAAAACAATGTCAATACATTGATTTTAAATAGAATTGTTCCGTTTTCCCTCGACAGTACCGGCCTCGATTGGTGATAGAAGGATCAAGGTAAAAGCACGTCAAAAGGTATGTTCATGACCAATCTGTTCAAAGCCGTCCTCCTGGTGGCCGGACTGACATTCGGCGCTGCGGCCCAGGCTGCAACGATTGACCCTTATGGTCCTGACCGTGGGTTTTTCTCCTGGTCCGGCGGGAACCCCGATGTACGGTTCAGGTGGACACCGACGCTTGATATCACGGTCGACGAGGCCTCTGTTTTCACCTTCACCGCGCGGGACGGCTACGTTGTCGGCGATGAATTCGGCCTTATTGTTGACGGTCAGGACGTTGCCTGGGATACCACCAGCATTCTGCCCGAAGGGTATTTCTCCGGATCTGCCCGTATCGCGCTGGACCCGGGAACCACACGTCTTGATCTGCGCGTCTCAAGATTTGCGCCGGGCTTCACAGGCGGTGGTGCCTTCTGGAGTTCCAGCGCCGTCGAAGCGCTGCCGTCGCCTGTGCCGCTGCCGGCCGGCATGCCGCTGCTTATTGCCGGCGTCGGAGTATTTGGCTTTCTGCGTTACCGGCGCAAAGCCTGACGTCATCAGACAGCAAAAACAAAGCCCGCCTCTTCGGACGCGGGCTTTCTCTTTTCCGGGCCCCATTGCAGGGCGTGAGAGGGTCAGCGTACCGGGCGCGTATCAGGCAGGTGGATATTCGCCACCTGTTCGGCGATCGGATCCGTCGACAGCGGATGCATATCGGCGTTGAACCGTTCCGGGTCGTTCATTTTCTGCCAGCGCCCGCCAGCGTAGACTTCCAGCCCTGAGAAACGGGATTTGTAGCCCATCTTCTGGCTGCCCGGCACCCAGTACCCCAGGTAGACATAGGGCAGGTCGGCCTCGCGTGCGATTTCGATGTGATCGAGGATCATCCAGGTGCCGAGTGACCTGCGGGGCATGTCGGGGGCGTAAAACGAATACACCATGCTCAGCCCGTCAGAGAGCACGTCCGTCAGGCTCACACCGATCAGCTGTTTGTCATCCTCATTGGTGTATTCAACTACGCGGCTGCGGATCGGTGTTTCCTCGATCATGGCGGCAAATTCGAACACATCCATATCCGCCATACCGCCATCTGCATGCCGGCTGTCGAGATAGGAGCGGAAGAGTTCGTATTGTTCCTCGGACGCCCAGGGCGATGTTGCCCGCCGGGTCAGATCCTCATTGCGTGCGGCAGTACGGCGCTGACTGCGAGAGGGGGCGAAATCCGCGACACTGATCCGCGCCGACAGGCATGCCGAGCATTCCGCGCATGAGGGGCGGTACAGCACATTCTGTGAACGGCGAAATCCCTGCTGTGACAGGCTGTCGTTCAGCTTGTCGGCGTTCTCGCCCTGCAGGGCCGTAAACAGCTTCCGCTCCATGCGCCCTTCGAGATAGGGGCACGGTTGAGGAGCCGTCACGTAGAACTGGGGCGCGATGGGCAGCGTGTGTCGCATGGAATTCCGGATGTGGTACCACCGTCACGATACCAAGACCGGCGGCCATCGCCAAGCGCAACTTTCAGGTGTCAGGCACGCAGGGCCCGACGGTTCAGCATGACCGTGCCCAGCACGTGATCGCTCAGGCCCTGACCGCGCCAGGTGCTGGCCATCATGATCACCGAAATGAGCTGAAAAACCGGCACAAACCAGCTGAGCGTATAGCCCAGGGTATGTGCAAAAGCACCGCCTGCATCAAGCTTTGTGCCATCCGCGCGGCGCAGCTCAATCGAAAAGAGACGCATACCCCAGGTTGCAGACCCGTTTGCGATGGTGATGGTCCGGTAGGCAAAGCCAACGAACAGAAAGAGCAGAGGAAAGAAAAAGATCCCCGTGAACGCCGTGAAAGGCAGTATCACGACACATCCCAGCAGCGTCACAAGCGCGTCGACCACCCAGGCCATCAGGCGCTTGAGTGGTACATCGCGGTAGAATTCCGGTTGCATGTCAGGGTCGGGCAGGGCGTTCATTACGGGGTCTTTCCTGTGCGAAGTGGCGCCCCCTGTCAGGGGCGCCGGGAGGGATCAGGCGTCGGCGGTCTTGTCACCGGCCGGTTCGGCCCGGTCGTTCATGAACTGGTCAAATTCCGCTTTGTCTTTTGCATCGCGCAGACGCTCAAGGAAAGCCTCGAATTTTTCCTGTTCTTCCTCAAGGCGGCGCAGTGTGTCTGCCTTGTAGGCGTCAAAGGCCGAGTTGCCGGTCGGGCGCATGGCCTTCATCGAATGGGACATATGACGGGCGGACCGGCGGCAGGAAGTGGCGAACATACGTTTGCTCCAGATCATGTAAAACAGAAGGGCGAGACCGATGGGCCAGAACAGAATGAAACTGAGGACCATGGCGGCGATCCAGGCGCCCTTGCCGCGGTCATCCAGCCAGTTTTCGGCACGGGTGAACCAGCCGGGCTGGTGTGAAACGGTTCGGGAGTCAGTGATCGTCGTCATTTTATCGCCTTTCGGTGCGGGTTGATGTGCCCCGGCAGTACGGGGATGTGAATGCCTTTCACATTGCTAAGATTGGGGTTTGCACGTTAGGTTGCAAGAGGAAATGTGAATGTTTTTTACATTAAGTTACTTTATGTATTTAAAACAACAATTTGTGCGCTGATATGACCGCGAAGAATCTTTCCTGCTTGTCCGGTACGAGCATAACCATTGACGTTTCTGCCGGGTCGGGCGACATCTGAGGCATGAAACTGAGCGCTTCTCTGACGCGGGTGCCGCGCCCTTTCGATGCCGATCGCGGACGCGAAGCGCTGGAGCGTTTTACGCCTCAGGATGTGCAGATATCGGAGCTTGTGCGCGGAACTGCTGGATGCAGCCCGTATCTGGCCGGGTTGATCGGACGCGAGGCGGCATGGCTGGCTGAGGCGGTTGAGGACCCCGATGAAGCCGTGGCGCGGGTCATACGGGGCATCAGTGCTCTGGAAGGGCCGGAACCCGGCCCGCAGCTGCGCGAGGCAAAACGTCGAATCGCCCTTCTGACGGCACTTGCTGATCTGGGCGGCGCCTGGCCCCTCGAGAAAGTCACACAAACGCTGACCGGCTTTGCATCGGCGGCCTGCCAGACGGCACTGCGGGCCGCTGTTGCTGTTCAGATCCGGCGCGGCAAGCTGCCGGGCATGACAGCCGATGATGTGGCGGGTGCAGCAGGCATGTGTGTCCTTGCGATGGGCAAAATGGGCGCGGGTGAGCTCAATTATTCCTCTGACATTGATCTGATCTGCCTCTTTGACGAGACGCGCTTTGCGCCTGAGGATTTCCACGACGCCCGCTCTGCCTTTGTGCGCGCGACGCGGGCGATGTGCGCAACGCTGAGCGAAATCACCGCAGAAGGCTATGTTTTCCGCACGGACCTGCGGTTGCGCCCTGATCCCGCGGTGACGCCGGTCTGCATGTCTATGGAAGCAGCGGAACGGTATTATGAAAGTCTGGGCCGCACCTGGGAGCGTGCTGCCTATATCAAAGCAGCGGTGATTGCGGGCGACATTGACGCAGGTAACCGGTTTCTGAAGACGCTTACGCCCTTTGTCTGGCGGCGGCACCTTGATTTCGCGGCCATTCAGGATGCCCATGACATGCGTCTGGCGATACGTGAACACAAAGGCCTGGGCGGTCCGATTACGTTACCGGGTCACAATATGAAGCTGGGACGGGGCGGGATCAGGGAGATTGAATTCTTCACCCAGACCCGCCAGCTGATCGCAGGGGGACGCGATCCGGAACTGCGGGGCCGGGGCACGCGGCAGGCGCTTGCAGTGCTCGCTGAGAAGGGGTGGGTGCCCGATGACACTGCATGGGTACTTTCCGATCACTACGTCGCGCACCGGACGGTCGAGCACCGTCTGCAGATGATCAACGACGCGCAGACGCATACGCTGCCCACATCTGACGAGGGCTTCGCGCGCCTTGCTGCGATGATGGACATGCGCGTGGATGACCTGCAGGCAGATCTGCTGGCCCGGCTGGCAGCCGTGCATGAAATGACCGAAGGGTTTTTTGCACCGGCCCGCAATGGTGATGCAGAGCAGACACCTGATCTGATTGACGCCGGGACCGTCACGCGCTGGCTAAGCTATCCGGCTCTGCGCAGCGAACGCAGCCGCGAAATCTTCAACCGTCTTCGTCCTGATCTGCTGGTACGGCTGTCGCGCACCGCAAGGCCGGAGGATGCGCTCAGAGCATTTGACGGCTTTCTGGCCGGGCTGCCCGCCGGCGTGCAGCTCTTTTCGTTGCTTGAAGCCAACCCGCAACTGCTGGACCTGCTGATCGACATCACGGGCACATCATCGGCGCTGGCACAGTATCTGTCGCGCAACGCGGGCGTTTTTGACGCTGTGATCGGGGGTGATTTTTTTTCGGACTGGCCAGGTGCAGACGCATTATGCGCCTCGCTCAGAGGAGCGCTGGGGCGCGAGCCTGATTACGAAACCGCTCTTGACGGTGCCCGCCGCTGGGCACGGGAATGGCATTTCCGGATCGGTGTGCATCTGCTGAGGGGGCTGACGACAGCGCCTGAAGCCGGACAGCAATACGCCGATCTGGCGCGTGCCGTGCTGCGCGTTGTCTGGCCGCTGGTTACAACGCAGTTCGCGCGCCGTCACGGGCCGCCACCCGGTCGCGGGGCCGTGGTGCTGGGCATGGGGTCGCTGGGCGCGGGCCGCCTGAACGCATCGTCTGACCTCGATCTTATCCTGATCTATGATCCGGCAGGCGCTGAGAGTTCCGAGGGCCCGAAACCGCTTGCAACACGACCCTATTACGCGCGGCTGACACAGGCGCTGATCACTGCACTGTCCGCGCCGATGTCCCAGGGGCGGCTCTATGAAGTTGATATGCGGCTGCGGCCGTCGGGCAATCAGGGCCCCGTGGCGACCAGCTGGCAGTCCTTCCGGAGCTACCAGCAGGAAGAAGCCTGGGTCTGGGAACATCTGGCGCTGACGCGTGCGGCGGTCATTGCCGGGCCCGATGAACTGGCAGCAGATGTCGACGCTTTCCGGTGTGAACTTCTCGGGCGTGGCAGACCACGTGCGGAGGTCGCGCGGGAAGTAGCGGTCATGCGGGACCGCATCCGTGCGGCAAAGGCGCCGTCTTCGGTCTGGGACGTCAAAACAGGTCCGGGGCGGCTGCAGGAAATCGAGTTGCTGGCGCAGGCCGGTGCACTCATCACCGGTGCAACAGACAGCAGTGACGGATTGCAGCGGGCCTTCAAAGCCGGGCTGGTTGACGACAGCGGCAGCCGCATTCTGCAGCATGCAACTGATCTTTACGGCACGCTGAACCTCGCGATGCGGCTTTTGTCGGAAACGGATACCGATCCGGCGGAACTGGGGCCGTCTGCACAGGATTTTCTGCTCAGAACGACGGGAGCGGGCACGCTGGATGCGCTGCTGGCGGAGCTGACGCAGACTGCGTCGGCCAGCAGGCAGGTGATTGACACTGCGCTGGATCCCTGGCGCACGGAGGGCGAGGCATGATCAAGGGCGACGCAGATGATCCCAAGGGCCTGATCTTTGAGGCCTACCGTATTGACGGCATCACGAAACCGGAGTGTCGGTCGATATTTCTCGACTGGGCGCTGAGCCTGCCGATGGAACAGGACACAGGCCAGACGCTGCGGCTGTTGATTGACCGCTACCGCGCGGATCACCCTGAGCATCCGATGACTGAGGTGATGACAGAGGGTCTGGCCGGTATGGCGGCCCCACGGCGGCGCGGCGGCTGGCGGTCGCGTCCGCGCAACTGAACTGCACAAGCGGGACCTGTCCGGCTGCACGTGTGGGTGCGGGGCCTGCATTTTGGCGCTGGTCTGGCTCAACCGGTCAGATGCGCACTCAATGCTTTTCACCAGGGGCGGATGGGTATAGAGCAGCGCTATGACAACGCCCCATTCAGATGAACAATCCGCCCCTCCGGGCATGCCAGTCGTGCGCCTGCGCCCCAAAGCCAATGCGCGCGCGATCCGGCATGGGTTCCCATGGGTTTATGCCAACGAACTGGTGACCGACCGCCGCACGAAAAAGCTCCAACCGGGAACGGTTGCGCTGCTGGAGGATGACGTCCGCCGCCCGATGGGCATTGTGGCAGTGAACCCCCTGTCGCGGATCATCTGCCGGATGCTCGACCGGGCACCCGATGCCATCATTGATGAGACCTGGTTCGCCAGGCGCCTTGAAAAGGCCCAGGCGCTGAGGGCCAGGATGTTTGACGCACCGTTCTACAGACTGGTGCATGCGGAGGCGGACGGGCTGCCGGGCGTGATCATTGACCGCTTTGGCGATACCTGCGTGCTGCAGCCGAATGCGGCCTGGGCGGAGACCCTGCTGGAGCCTCTGGTTGCGGCGCTGATGAGCGTTACGGGCTGCGCCTGCGTGATCAAAAATGCGGCCGGGCGTACGCGCAGTCTCGAAGGGCTTGATGATCAGTCAGCCGTTCTTGCTGGCACGGCACCGGAAACTGCCGTGAACGTGCGCATGAACGGTGCCATTTACCTGGCCGATCTGACCGGTGGGCAGAAGACCGGTCTTTTCTATGACCAAAGGCCAAACCACGCTTTTGCGGCCGGGTTGTCATCCGGCGCGCGGGTCCTTGATGTCTTCAGCCACGTGGGAGGCTTTTCGCTGGCCGCTCTCGCCGGTGGTGCGCTGTCTGCGCTGGCCGTTGATGCCTCAGCTGCGGCTCTGGCGCTCGCCACCGAAGGTGCA